>CAXBNM010000125.1:0-12470 GCA_963976885.1 uncultured Burkholderiaceae bacterium | reverse complement strand
TGGACAGGGGCGTCAGGTCCGCGAAGTATAAGTGAGTGCGGCGATGCCGCTCCCGAACCCGGTCTGAACGAGGCAAGCAAACGAGCCCGTCAGTCCGGCTCGCTTGCTCGCAGGGACCATGTCAAACCGTCAGCACATACTCGGCCGCAACGCCGCGGCAATCCATTTCGTACTCAAGAGCCTCAATCGGTGGCCGGTTGTAATGCCAGGTCAGCCCGCCGCTGCGCATCGTGCCGCGGCGCACCAGTTCATCGGCAAGGAAAGGGTGGATGTCATGCACCGTGTAGACCTGAGTGGCGGTGACGGCGCTCCAGTCAAAGCCGAGTGCCTCCATTCGGCTTTCCATCGCCTCAAGAACAAACAGCGCCTTTTTGCGCAGACCGGCCGGCGACACATCACCGAAGGCGATTGCGTTGTCGCGATAATCGCCTTTGCCTTCCGGGGCCTCACCGCTGCCGGCAACCACAAAAGAGGGCGTGGCATTGGCATCGGCCACTGTGTAGCAAAAGGCGTAAAAGCCAGGTTCTGCCGGCGGGTCGATGTCCGGACAGACGTTGCTGCGTGCCACCGGGTTGGTGTCGCCATCCATCAGGCCCCAGCGTTTGAGCGTTTCGATGTAGATGGCGTTGAACTCACGAAAGCCGGATTCAGTGAAGGGCGCTGGCGAACGCAGTTCGCAGGCGCAAAACGCGGTGTTTGGCCGGCCGGCTGCAGCCAGATGCTTTTCGATCAGCGCAAAGCCTTCGCGCATTGGCACGACGCGGTCAAAGCGCACACGCTCGATCCGATAACCCGGTTCTGCGACAACGCCGGCAGAATATTGCGAGACCGCAGGAATGTAGCGATAGCCGCCGCCTGCGAGGGATTGGGTGGTCATGACGATATCTCCTGTGCTTCGGTTGCAGGGCACGATGAGTCAGTGCCTGGTTTTAAGGCGGCGACGTCGCGTCGCCGTTGTTTGCTAGTCGGCCAGGGCGCCCAGGTAGGCCTTGCGTACTGCGGGGTCGCGTAAAACCGTCTGACTTGCGCCGTTTTGCACTACGCGTCCGGTATCCATCACGTAGGCGTTGTCCGAAACTTCCAGCGCGGTCATGACGTCTTGCTCGACGATGAGAATCGTCAAGCCTTCCTGGTTGAGCCGGGTCAGCGCTTCAAGCAGTTGTTCCACCAGCAATGGCGAGAGCCCCAGCGACAATTCGTCAATCATCAGCAGGCGAGGTGCGCTCATGATGCCGCGGCCGATGGCGCACATTTGCTGCTCGCCGCCCGACATCGTGCCTGCGGCCTGATTGCGGCGCTCAAAGAGCTTCGGAAAAATGGTGTAAATCCGTTCGAGTTCGCGTTGCAACTCGGCTCGCGGCACCCGGCGCAGATAAGCGCCCATGATCAGGTTGTCTTCAACGCTCATGGCGCTGAACAGACGTCGGCCTTCGGGCACGTGAGCAATGCCAAGCTGAAGAATTTGCGCGGGGGTGCTGGTCTGAATTTCGTGGCCTTCCCACAAGACCTTGCCGGCGCTGGGCGTTATCAAGCCGGACAAGGTGCGCATCATTGTGGATTTGCCGGCGCCATTCGAGCCGATCAGTGCGGTGATCTCGCCCGTGCGCACTTGCATGTCGATACCCCACAGGACGGTGATTTCGCCGTAACCGGCTTGCAGATCCTGAACCTGGAGCAGCACTTCGTCAGTGGCCGGCTTCATAAGGCTTCCGTGTTGGTGGCCTGCGCGTATTTTTTGCCCAGATAGGCCTCGATGACACGCGGGTTGGAAATAATTGCCGACGGCTCTCCGTCAGCGATCAGGGCGCCGTTTTGCAGCACGACTATGCGTGAACAGACCGACATCACGACTTTCATCAAGTGCTCGATCAGCACAATGGTGATGCCGGCGTCGGCGATCTGCCGAATCAATGCCATCGCTTGCTCGACTTCGGCCGAATTCAAACCGGCGTTGACTTCATCCAGAAAAAGCAGGCGCGGCTTCATTGCCAGGGCTTTGGCCAGTTCGAGACGTTTGCGCATCGCCAGGGTCAGGCTCGAAGCCAGTTGGTCTGATGAGCCCGACAGCCCGACGAATTCGAGTTGCTCACCGGCAATGCGATGGGCCGCACGGATGCCGCTGCAGCCACCGGAGAACAAGGCGGCCGCGGCGACATTGTCGCGCACGCTCAGTTCCGGGAATGGCTGCACGATCTGAAAGGTGCGCGCCAGACCGACCCGGGCGGTACGGTAGGGCAGATAGCTGGTGATGTCCTTGCCTTCAAACAGCACCCGGCCGCCGGAGGCCCGGTGCACGCCGGTCACCACGTTGACCAGCGTTGTCTTGCCGGCGCCGTTGGGGCCGATCAGTCCGAGCACTTCGCCGGCGTTGATCGATAAGGTTACGTCTTGCAGCGCATTGAGACCGCCGAAGCGGCGCGACAGACCTTCCAGTTGCATCAGGCTAGCCACGTTGACCTCCCGCCGCGCGTTGGGTGCGGATGCTGGTGAATCGGCGTCCTATGGAGATCAGGCCAAAGGGCAGGAACAAGAGCAACACCACGACCAGCAGCCCGAGCATGCCGGAATGCACTTGCAGGAAGTTGCGCCAGACCAGCTCTTCGATGCCGAGAAAAACAAAGGCGCCGGCCACGGCCCCGACCGTCGAGCCAAGGCCTCCGAGCAAGGCCATGACGATAGGTTTGACCGAGTACAGAATGTCGTAGACGTCGGGCGGCTCGATGTAGTGGACCCAGCCGGCGTATAGCGTGCCGGCCATGGCGACGAACACCCCCGACAGCGCGAAGGCCAGGCATTTGTACAAGGTTGAGTTGACGCCAATCATGTCGGCGGCCGACTCATTCTGGCGAATACAGGCCAGCCCGAAGCCAAGCTTGCTCCGTTCGACCCAGATCACGACGATCAGTGTCACCAGCAGCAGTGCCCACATCGCGGTGAAGAAAAACGAAGCCTCGGCTGCGATGCCGGCCATGCCGGGTTCGAAGCTGGTGTCGAGCGGAATGTTCAGTCCCATGCCACCGCCGGTGAGTTCGGTCGTGGTGTTGGTCAGTTCGCGCAACACCTCGGCAACCGCCAGGCTGGCAATGGCGAAGTAATGACCACGCAAGCGCAGCAGCACGGCGCCCAGCAGCATGGCACCGGCAAAGGCCAGTGCACCGGCCGTGGCGGCCGCCATGGCCAGCGGGTAGCCCTGAGCAAGCATGATGCCGCCGGCATAGGCACCAAGACCGAAGAAGGCCGCTGTTGCAAACGACGGATAACCGGCCAGGCCCCCGATGACATGCCACGAGACAGCCATGACTGCGTACATGCAGGCAAAAGTGCCCAGCCGCAGCGTATAGGGTTCGCCGATCATTGGCAGGGCGCCAAACAACAGGATGGCTGCAAACAGCAGCACGTCGCGACGCATGTTCATTCAAAGCCTCGCTTGCCCAGCAGACCTTGTGGACGCAGGACCAGAAATACAATGAGCAGCCCGAACGACAAGGTCACCGCGTGCTCCGGGCCGAAGGCCATGGATCCGAAGCTTTCGACCAGGCCAAGCAGCAGGCCGCCAAGCACCGCACCGGGCACGCTGCCCAGTCCCCCAAGCACGCAGACCACGAAGGCCTTGCCAAGGTAGGGGGTGGCCGATAGCGGCGAGATCGGAAAGATAAGGGCCAGCAGCACACCGGCACATCCTGCCATGGCGGCGCCAAGACCGAAGGCGGCCGCATTGATGGCGTTGACGTCGACCCCCATCAGTCTGGCCGCATCGCGATCAAGACGGACCGAGATGATTGCCCGACCCACCCGCGACTTGCGCAGAATCAGGTAGAGCACACCGGTGAGCACCAGTGCAAACGCCATGGCGAGAATTCTGTCTACCGGCAACACCACCGAGCCCATGGCGATGGTGCCCAGCGGCGGGTCGAGGATCAGTTGGCGATAGTCGGCCCGAAACGCGAGGATCATCGCGTTGTTGAGCATCAGGTCGAGCCCGAAAGTCAAGGTCAGCGTGACCAGCACCGGCGCCGCAATGACCCGGTTCAGGATGCCGCGCTGAATCAGATAGCCGAGCCCGTAGAACAAGGGCGCGGCGATGGCCAGCGAGATCAGCGGGTTGATGCCAAGTGAGTTGTAGGCGCCCCAGGCCAGATACGAGCCAAGCACGATGAAGGAGCCGTGCATCAGGTTGATGACATTCAACACGCCCCAGACCAGCGAGAAGCCGGCTGCGATGCAGGCATACAAGCAGCCCAGCACGACGCCGTTGAGCAAAATTTGAAGGGTATACATGGTTGCCGCCCGGCGCCTCGCTGTGCGTTTCAGAACTTACTTGACGCCGAGTTTGAACTCGCCCTGTTTGATGGCTTCCGGATAGACCACGACGGTCTTGCCGGACTGGATCTGGAAAACAGGCGGCTCAAGTGAGTTGATCTGCCCGTTGGAGCCGAACTTGACCGGTCCCCAGAAGGTCAGCACATCCGTGGCTGCCAGTGCGTCGCGCACCTTGGCCTTGTCGGTTGACCCGGCCTTTTCGATGGCCATCTGGAACAACACGCCCGATACCGACGCGGACGCCTGGGCGTAATCAGGAACCGATTGGTACTTGGCAGTGAACAGCTTGACGTAGTTGTCAGCGGTGCCAAACAGATCGGTGCCCTGGTACTTGGTGGCGGGGTGCCACCAGGCGGCGCTGCTGACGTTCTCGGCGCCGGCGCCGGTCGCATCAATGAACTCCTGATAGGCGGGGCCGGCAATCATGGTGACGACCGGTGCCTCGATGCGCTGATCGCCCATCTGCTTTTTGACCAACACCAGATCATTGATGTAGCCGGTCACGAAAATCCAGTCGGCGGCCGCCGCCTTGACCTGGGCCAGCGCCGAGGAATGGTCCATCGTATTGATCGCATATTTTTCGAACAAGACGACATCAAGATTGTGCGCTTTGGCCGACTTCTCCATCTCTTGGGCAATGGCCAGCGGGAACAAATCGTTGCGGGCCAGAATGGCAACCCGCTTCACGTCTTTGGATTGTTCGGTGACGATGCCGGTCAGTGGCGTGGTCAGTGTGTCGTTGGGCGTGAAGGTGCCAAACAGATACTTGTAGCCCTGGTCGTAGACCTGAGACGAGGAGGCCGTTGAGGCAATGGTTGGCACGCCATAACGCTCGGAAACCGTGCTGGCAGCCTTGGCTGCGCCCGAGCCGAACGGCGAGAACAGGAAGTCAACCTTCTCCTGGGTAATCAGCTTTTCGGCCGCCTGGACGGCGCGCGGCGTGTTCGATTGATAGTCGGTGTAGACAATCTCGACTTTCATCTTCTCGCTGCCGACATTGATGCCACCGGCCGCATTGACGGTCTCGGCCCAGAGGTCGTAGCCCTGTTGCTGCTTCAGGGCTTCCGGCGCAAGCGCGCCGGTGAGCGGTAACGGGGCGCCGAAGCGAAGGGTCTTCTGTGCATGCGCCTGGGCGCTGAAAAGTGCCGACGCCAGGGCGATGGCTGCGGCAAGCGCAAGCCTTGCCATGGGCCGCGATGAACGCGATTGATGAGAAGCCTGATCTGACATGGAACGCTCCGTTGTGATGAGGACCGTTGCAGTCTAGCGGCAGTGACAGTTCCGGTGAATCACCGTTTTGAGACGGTAGCGTTCTTGTTTCGAGAACGCTTGAAGCTCGTTCTGCACGCGCTCGGTGCGGCCTTGCACCGCATTTGCTCATGTCGCACTGCAATAGAACTCAGCGTGCGCCGGATTGTTTCGTGCGCCGTCGGATTCCGCTGCGGGTGCGTGCCGTCATTTGCGTTTTGAGGACGGCGACGACGCTTTCGGTTGCGGCCGAGCGCTTTCTTGAGGCGCTGGCCACGAGCGTGACGCGAGTGTTGCGCAGCAGCGGATCTTCAAGCGGAATAGCTACCAAACGGCCCTCGGCAACTTCCGCGTGAACCGTGTCTTCGGGCAGGAAGGTTATGCTGGTGTTCTGCAGGGCGAGACGCCAGGCGAAAGCAAGTGCATTGGTTTCGACCATATTGCGCAGCTCGAACCGGCCCTGCGCGCTGACCCGGTCGATAAGCTGACGTATGCCGAATGAGCGATTGGGCAGCACGACGCGGTATTGCTGCAGATCGCCAAGCCGGCAGCTGGCTTGTCCTGCCATTGGGTGTCCGGGGCCGACGATGGCGCAGAGTGGCTGGCCCATGCGGGCCAGTTCGACCAGATCGCTGCGCGGCGACTGGCCGAACACGATACCCAGATCGGCACGGTGCTCAGCGACGCTTTCCGCCACTGCCGTCGATCCCATCGCCGAGACTGTCAGCGTGATGTTTTCATGACGGGCGGAATAGGTTTCAACAAAGGCTGGCATCAGACCGGAGAGCATGCCTTCCACGCACGCGATCTCGACATGACCGCGGTGCAACTGTTCGAACTCCTGGATGCGCGCTCTTACGTCGTCAAGACGAGCGTGAATGTCATCGGCAAAGGCCAGAAACATCTGACCGGCCGGGGTCAAGGTCATGCCGCGGGCATGGCGCTCGAACAAGGCGGCCCCGAGTTCATCTTCCAGCGCCACAATGTGGCGGCTCAGCGCACTCTGGGCGACGAACAACCGCGCCGCTGCCTGACGAAGCGACCCATGCTGGGCCACTTCCCGGAAGTACCGAAGACTCGTAGCCTCAATCAAATGGGATCCTGTACTCGGGCGTGTAGGTGAATGGCAGATGGGTCTTGTTATGTTACCTAATCGATTGGCCATCGGGCCGGCCGGCTGCCGACGAGGGCCGCCAGATGAGCGGCGATCAGAGGAGTCTGGCTCCCATCCAGATAGCCATGGCTATCATCATCAGGTTTTCAGTCAGGGAGATGAAGCCGAGCGGGACGTTGCTGCCCCCGCCAACGCAGGCACACTTGAGTTCGCGGCCATCGATATAAACGGCCTTGACGACCGATACCGCCCCCACGGTGCCGATGAACAAGGCAATCGGGGCCGACAACCAGGTCGCAATGCCACCGATCATCAGCACGCCGGCAATGGCTTCGCCAAACGGATACAGATAAGCATAGCGAACATGACGCATGCCAAGCAGATCGTAGGTGATGAACTGATTGGAAAAGCTTTCAAGATCCTGCAGTTTCTGGATGGCCAGTACGGCCATGGAAAAAGCAATGAACCATTCGAGCGTGCGTATCGACAAGACGGTCTGCTCGGTCGCCCAGACCGCGGCGGCTGCCATCAGCGCCGTGACACTGAAAATTGCGATGATCGGCTGGTAAGTCGTGCCGTTGCCGTCCGGCACTGCCTTGCCGAAATAGGCCAGTAATTCGTCATGCCCGCCGATGCGTCGGTTGTCGATGAAGGTCTGAGGTGTCGTCTCGACGTTATGCTCGCGCATGAAACGGTCGGCTTCGTCGCGCGAGGTCAGCTGATGGTCTTCGATCTCATAACCTTGCCGTTCCAGGAGATCCTTGGACTTCAATCCGAAAGGACAAATGTGTTCGGGGGTGACCATCCGGTACAGGACTGCTGATTTGCTGCGCACAATCTATCTCCGTTGTCGGTGCCTTATGAGGCGATGCGTGTCGGCACGCAACGCTCAGTTGGCTTCAAGTTCGTCGATGAGCTTTTTCATCTCGTCAATTTCCCGTAGCTGGGCTGTGATGATGTCGTCGGCAAGTTTGCGCACTCTCGGGTCACTGATCTGCGCACGCCGACTGGTCAGAATGGCAATCGAGTGATGCGGAATCATGGCCTTCATCCACGCCAGATCATCGATGGTCTGCTGGCTGCGAACCAACCAGAGTGAGCCCGAGAACGCCACCGCGGCCACGCCCAGAATGACAACATTAAGCAGTGTGTTGGTGTACATCCTGATCATGAACATCAGCATGATGACTGCCATCACGGCGCCCATGTAGATGACCATGTAGGCGCGCGTTTCGCTCCAGTACACATGCTCGAGCGCCCAGTTGTTGAGGTAGGTCATCGCGTACATGGCCACCACGGAGGTGGCAATCATTGCTGCGAAGGTTCGGTAATTGTTTTTCATGGATGGGGCTCCGTGAGAAAAAAGATCTATCCCGTAAGCGCAAATTCCGTTCCCGGCATGAAGCTGTCGCGCATCAACCCCTGGCATTCCGGGGCGCTTGGACATCTGGCCAGAATGACAGGCACGGCCTATGCAGACAGTCGTTCAAAGGCAGCGTATTGCTGCTTTCGGACTTCGACCTCAGGAGGATCTATGAGCCCGTTACCACGACGCACCGGTGTTGCGGTGCCCTTGATGATTGCGGCAACTGTCGCCCTTGGCGCCTGCGGCAGCGTGCCCAAACCCACTGCCGAGATCGCCAGCGCCCGTACGACGCTGGACAGTGCCCGACAAGCCGGCGCATCCGAGGTTGCTCCGGTTGCCCTTGACCGGGCCCGGCTGCAGCTCGAGCAGGCAGAGCAGGCAATGGCCAATGACGACAACGAGCAAGCCCGACGCCTGGCCGAACTGGCCGCGGTCAATGCCGAATTGGCGCGCGTTGAAGCCGAGCAATCGCGTACCGAAAGCGCAGCTGCCGAGCTTCAGGCTGGCATTGCAACGCTCCGGGAAGAACTCAACCGGCGCGCGCAGTAGCGCGAATTGAAGGAGAAATTCATGACATCGATCAAGACACCCCATCGCAACCGCCGGCAACGGCTGGTTCAGGTCGGCGCCACCGGCGTCGTGTCCGCCATTCTGGCTGCCTGTGCGTCAACACCCGAGCCTAATGCTCAGGTAGAGCAGGCCCGAGCCGAGTTTGAAAGCCTGCAAACCGTGCCGGGCGTCCAGCAACGTGCTGGCGTTGCCTACCGGGAGGCTGAGGACGCCTACGGGCGAGCACGTTCAGCCTGGCAGGCCGACAAGGATGAAGATCGGGTCAATCATCTGGCCAGCATTGCTGAGCGGCGCTCGCAGATTGCCCAATCGGTCGCGGCCCGTCAGCTTGCCCAGGCACAGATCGACGCCAGCGCCAAAGAGCGTGACGCGCTGGTGGCCAAGACTCGGCAGTTCGAGAAGCAGCAGGCTGAGGCCCGTAGCCAGTTGTTGCAACGGGAGAACGAATCGTTGCGTGCCGAGAATGCTCAGGCACAGGAGCGACTGGCTCGCTTGAATGCGGAGTTGGCCGATCTGTCAGCCAAGCAGACCGAGCGTGGCTCGGTAGTGACGCTGGACGGCGTGTTGTTTGAAACGGGAAGCGCCGTGCTTAAAAGTGGCGCCGATCGCAAGCTGAGCAAGGTTGCCGAGGTGCTGCAGAACAACCCGCAAAGCAAGGTGTTGATTGAAGGCTTTACCGATGCTACCGGCGGTGAGTCGTTCAACCGGGAACTGTCGCAGCGGCGTGCCGATTCGGTACGAATCGATTTGCTGCGCAAAGGTGTGGCCGCGGAACGGGTCAAGGCACGCGGCTTGGGCGAATCCTATCCGGTAGCAAGCAACGATACACAGGCCGGTCGCCAGCAAAACCGCCGCGTTGAACTGATCATTTCGGACGGTAGCGGCAACATTGAAGAGCGCGCATCACTGCGCAACTGACAGGAGCAATTTGCGATGACTACGAATTCAAAGAAATCTGATGGTCTTCAGGGCGAAGGGAATTACGACGCCGCGCGTGACTACAACAAGGCGACCAAAGCATTCGCCGAGAGCGGCAAGGTCGATAGCGCCGCCAGGGATGCCGCGCCCGACACTGAACGGGAAAAGCAGCAACTTGAGCAAGCCGAAGCAGCAGGCAAGGCGCGTATTGCCGAGAAAGAGCCGGTTAAAGGCGCTAAGCCCTGAGCACCATCGATCATGGCTAGGCATGGGCGGGCACCATTCATGCCATGAGTAACACGTAGCCATAACAATTCTGATCTGGCTTTCAAAACCAAGGAGAAGCAACTATGAATATTTCCCTCAAACAACTCACCACGGGTATTGCAATGGCATCGGCTCTGGCCGTTTCGGGCGCTGCACTGGCGGCCAATACCACCGATGCCGCCAAAGGCGACGCTGGCGTCACTGGTGTCGCACCGAAGTATCCGAAGCTTGATAAGCCCGCCGATGGCGCAGCCAACAACGCCGCCACTGGTACCAAGGGTGCATTCAAAGCCGAGGGCACCGCTCCGGCCTATCCCAAGATGAAAACCGGCGATTCCGGGCATAGCATGAAAAAGGATGCCAACGACGAAGGCATGAAGATGAAAGACGGCGCTCAGGACCAGGGTGTCACCGGTGTCGCGCCGAAGTACCCGACCAAGAAGCAGTAAGACGCATGATCGGTAGCGGGGGCGCGGCGCATGGCCATGCACCGCGCCCTTTTTGCGTTGCCGGGATAACAAACATGCCAATGTATCGGCAAGGCAGAGGCGAGCATGATTGACAGATTTGCAGGGAGCAGCGAGCAAGTTATGAGCATTCCGAGGGCTAATGCCGATCCGGAAGACCAGCGGTTGCGCAAGGCCGGTCGGCAAGCGGCCAGTCCGTTGCAGATAGACACGCAAGGCTGGCTGGATATTTTCAGCCGCGTGGTGCGTGAAATCGTCGAAGACCGTGTCTTGCTGGTGGCCGGTGGGGTTGCGTTTTACGCCTTGCTGTCGATCGTGCCAGGCATTACCGCTTTGGTTTCGCTGTATGGTCTGGTAGCGGATGCAACGTTTGTCAATCAGCAGATCAGCAGTTTGCAGGGCTTGGTGCCGGCCGAATCCCTGGCGATCATTCAGGGCGAGTTGTCCCGAATCGTTGAACAGCCGCGCACCGGACTCGGTCTTACCGGTGCGGCCTCACTATTGGTTGCCATCTGGTCGTCGAACGCGGCGGTCAAGGCACTCTTTGAGGCAATGAATGTCGCTTACGAGGAGGCGGAAACCCGAAGCTATATCCGCTTCAGTCTGATCTCTCTCGCCTTCACGCTTACCGCAGTACTCACTTTCATCGGGGCCAGTGTGGTCGTGATTGCCGTGCCGACGGTCATCAATTTTCTGGGTCTTGAAAGCGACGTAATCAGCCTGGCTCGCTATGCAGCCAGCGGCGTCGTTCTGTTGGTCCTGATGGTTGTGGTGGCCGCGCTCTACCGATGGGGGCCTTGTCGGAAGCCGGCCCGCTGGCGCTGGATTACACCGGGCGCGGTGCTGGCTGTGATTGGTGTGACGTTGGGTTCTGCCGGCTTCTCCTGGTATGTCGAAAACATCGGCAATTTCAGCCAGACCTACGGCTCACTGGGCGCCATTATCGGTTTCATGACCTGGTTGTGGATCATGGCGATCGTCGTTATCGTGGGCGCTGAAATCAATGCTGAAACCGAGCATCAAACCGTAGCCGATTCAACGATAGGCGCGCCGCGGCCTATTGGTGAGCGTGGTGCTGTGGTCGCTGATACCGTTGGTGCCGGTCGCCGTGCCGCGCCATGGGCGTATCGACCTTATGTGTCACAGCCACAGGTGACGCCGAGTGCGCACGCCTCGGACGCGCCACGCCATCGGCGCCATCAAATCGTGTCGAATTACCTCTGGCTGCCGCTCGCCGTCGCCGTTTACCACAAGCTGCGTGAGCGCCGCTGAGGCCCAGGCAGGGCAGGCACGAACTATGCGGTGCACCCGGGTTGAAAACCCATTACAGGAGCATTGCGATGAACATCGTCGAGCAATTTCGACTCTTTGGACAAGACGCTGCCAATCTGGTGCGTGCCGAGGCAGACCTTATCCGGGCTGAAGCGGCTGAAAAGCTGCAGCAGGCGCAGCGAGGGCTCATTGCAATAGTGGGCGGCATGCTTTGCCTGGTTGTGGCGGGCCTGGTGCTCATTCAATCGCTGATTGACTGGCTTGCCGTCGTCATCGGTGAGCCGTGGTCCAGCTTGCTGGTCGGGGTAGTCATTGCCATTATCGGCGTGTCTCTGTACCTGGCTGGCCGCAAGCAGCTTACGGCCGAGAATCTGACGATGCACCGCTCCATGGCCGCCGCGCGGCGCAGCGCGGACATGGTTCGCGATCTGGTATGAGCAAGTCACGGCAACCTTCAAAGCTGACGGCAGATCTGGCCGAGGCCCGGGTTCTTGCTGCCCATCTGCAAATGAAAGAGTCGATCAACGGGCTCAGCCATAGCTTCTCGTCGAGCGGTCTCATCGCGCGTGTTGCCGAACACGACCGCGGCCATTCCCGGCATCGTCTGCAATCGGCCATCAAGATCATGCGCGCCAGCCCGTTGCCGTTTGTGCTCATTGGTGCGGGCATTGCGTTGTTGCTGAGCAAGCCGTTAATTAGAAAGACGGCAATCGGCACCGGAAAGACAGAACCGACGGCTGCGACGCCGAGTCAGCGCACTGCCGTTGACCGCTAACGGCAGGCTTTGGCCGGGCAGCGCGCCTTGTTGAGAGCGGCAAGACGTTGCCGTATTGCCATCCTCTTCAGCTCGCGCCGGCTTATCGAGGCTGAACCGGTCCCTTCTCTCCCATGCTTACGTCGAAGCCCATCGCTTTGGCGGCCATTTTGA
>CAXBNM010000124.1:0-12520 GCA_963976885.1 uncultured Burkholderiaceae bacterium | reverse complement strand
GCATAAGTCAGGCCTGCCGATCAGTCGCGGGTGACCCGGATGACTTCATCCAGGGACGTCACGCCAGCTTCGACCCACCGCTGACCATCTTCGCGCATGGTTTGCAGCCCATTCTGGCGCGCCAATTTGCGAATTTCCGCTTCCGACTCCTGCCGGTGGATCAGGGAACGAATCGGGTCATCGACAAGCAGCAATTCATGCACGCCGGTGCGGCCCTGAAAGCCGGTCTTGCCGCAAGCCATGCAACCCACCGCCCGCCAGCCGCCGGCGACCGGATCGGGTTCTTTGCATTGCTCGCACAATTTGCGCACCAGGCGCTGCGCCAGCACGCCGAGCAAGGAGCTGGACAACAGGAAGGGCTCGACGCCCATATCGATCAGTCGGGTCACGGCCGAGGCCGAATCGTTGGTGTGCAAGGTGGCCAGCACCAGGTGACCGGTAAGCGACGATTGCACCGCAATCTGGGCCGTTTCAAGATCGCGAATTTCGCCGATCATGATGACGTCTGGATCCTGGCGCAAGATGGAGCGCAAGGCCTTGGCAAACGTCATGTCGATACGCGCATTGACCTGGGTCTGGCCGACGCCGTCCAGATCGTATTCGACCGGATCTTCAACGGTCAGAATATTGGTCATGTTCACATCGAGCTGACCGAGCGCCGCGTACAACGTGGTTGATTTACCGGAGCCAGTCGGCCCGGTCACGAGCACAATGCCATGCGGCTCGTGAACGAGTTTGTTGAACTGCACCTGGTGACGCTCACTCATGCCGAGTCGGCCCAGGTCGAGGCGCCCTGCTTCCTTGTCGAGCAGGCGCAGCACCGCGCGTTCACCATGGCCCGTCGGCAAGGTCGAAACACGCACATCCACAGGCCGGCCGCCGATGCGCAACGTGATCCGGCCATCTTGCGGCAGACGCTTCTCGGCGATATCGAGCTGCGCCATGATCTTGATACGGGAAATGAGTGCGGCATGAATCTCGCGCCGCGGCCTGACCACATCGCGCAAGGTGCCATCGACCCGAAACCGCACCAGCGAGTAACCCTCGAACGGTTCGATATGAATATCGGAGGCGCCGTCCCGACTTGCCTGGGTCAGCAACGCGTTGATCATCCGGATGATCGGCGCGTCGTCTTCGGTTTCGAGCAGATCTTCGATGCGCGGGATGTCCTGCATCAGCCGCGACAGATCAAGGTCGCTGGCGACTTCATCGGCAACCGCGGCGGCCGAGCCCTCTTGCGACGAATAAGCGCGCGAGATGGCGGCGCGCAATTCGGCGTCGTCCTTGCGGACCGTGATCAGACGCAACGGCAGGGTGCGAGACAGTTCGGCCAGGGCCGCCGACGGCGTTGCCTCGCCGATCCAGACCTCGACCGCATCGTTGGTCGCGCCGGCGACCAACACCTGATGGGTGCGGGCGAAGCCATACGGTACATAACGGGAAGGACTGATGGTGGACATGGGGGCTATGGCCTGTGAGTTACCTGTATTGAAGCCGACTTGCAGATGGCGAGATTGCGCATCGTTGCGCAATCTCAACCATCCATTGTGCACTGCCTGAGCAACAGCGAAAAGACACGTTGGTCGGACCGTTGACTCAGTTCAGATAGGCATCATCCGAGGCCAACGGTACGGGCAGCGGAGCCGCCAACGAAGCGGGCAATCCTTCTTCAACAAACGGTGCCACGGGGGCTGGCGCTGCCAGTCGAACCGGTGCGGTCTGGCTCGTCCGCGCCGCTTGTGTCGCTTGCGGCCGCTTCTGACGGACCGACGGTGCCTGCACCGTGGCTACCGTGGCACGCGGCGGCAAGGTGATTCGCACCTCGCGCCCGACCGGAGGGGCCAGCGCAATCGGCGCATCGGTGTCCGGCGCCGCGCCTGAGTCAGGTATCGGACCGGGTACCGGGGCGTTCTGACCGGGAATGACCGGCACTGGTTGCGTCAGGTCGATTGCGCGGTTGCGCTGATCATCCAGTGCAGCCGGCCCGCCGCGCTGACCGATATAGCGTTCAACGTCTGGCGCCAGACTGCCGGGTGCCTGCCGGTAACCGGGCGGCAGTGTGAACTCGGGCTCGCCGGCGGCCTGCGTGCCATCGGCCGGACCTTTCTCGACCGGCACCGTTTTGCCTTCGGGCAGCGGCGGCGGCATCGGCGCCATCGAGCCGGGCGTAAAGTCGGGCAATGCCCAGCTCTTGCGCAGCGCGCCTTCGTCGCGCAGATTGCGCATGAATTCATACCGCGAAGCGGTCACGCCATACGAGGCCCGCGCATCCCGCAAGACCACCGGGCGCAGAAAGACCAACAGATTGGTTTTGGTCCGTTTGCGCGAGTCGTAACGGAACAACTGACCGAGCACCGGGATATCGCCCAGCAACGGAATCTTGTTCTCGCCGCCTTCGACCCGCTCTTCGATCAGGCCCCCCAGCACCACGATCTGACCATCGTCGACCAGCACATTGGTTTCAATGGCACGCCGGTTGGTAATGATGTCGGAGGCAACGGCCGAGGCCACCACGCTGGACACTTCCTGGAAGATCTGCAGCTTGACCGTTCCCGATTCAGACACCTGCGGCTTGACGCTCAGCGTGGTACCGACGTCTTTACGTTCGATGGTCTGAAACGGATTGACCGAAGCGCTGGCGGTGCTGGTGGTCGAGTACTGCCCCGTGACGAAAGGTACGTTCTGGCCGATGATGATGCGGGCCTCTTCGTTATCCATCGTGAGCAGGTTCGGCGTGGCCAGAATGTTTGCGTCGGCACGGGTTTCAAGGGCGCGCGCCAACCGACGCCGGGAATCGTGGTCATGCCTCGGGTGACGCCAAAGTTGAGACCACCGCCAGCGGTGGCGATATTTTGCGACGCGCTCAGGATACTGCCGCCGCCGTCGAGGTTGGTGAAGTTGGTGCCGCCAATGATTCGACTGCCGCCTTCACCGACGTCAAGAAACTGCCACTGAATACCGAGTTCGGCGGCGCGTTCAACATTGACCTCAACGATCAGCGATTCGATATAGACCTGAGCACGGCGCGTATCGAGCTTGTCGATGACCGCCCGCAGATTGCGATACACCGCATCAGGGGCGGTGATGATCAGCGAGTTGGTGGTCGGATCGGCAGCGATGATCGCATTGCCGGTATCAATCGTGACCGGTGAGGAGCTGCTGCTGTCCTGACTGCTGCTCAGCCTTTGCTGACTATCGGAGGCGCCACCGAACTGGCTGCTGCGACCGTTGCTGGCCGCGCCACTCAACACACTGGTCGCGCGCTGGGTGCGGTTCTGCAAGGACGCAGCACTGGTGCCGCCGCCCGCCGTGCCGCCCAGCGAGGCCTGCAAGGTTTCGGCAAGCCGCACTGCTTCAGCATTGCGCAAATACACCACATGAATGTTGCCGGGGTTTTGCTGTGGCTTGTCCAGTTGCTTGAGCAACTCGCGCGCCAGCACAATCTTGGCCGGGCTGGAGGCCCGCACCATGATGGTATTGGAGTTCGGCTCGGCAACCACCATGATGCGCTGACCGGCGTCAACCTGCGCACCCTGCCCGGCTCGCTGGGTGTCGTCGAGCAGATTGTTCATCATGACCGCCAGATCGCTGGCAATACCGTGATTGACCTTCAGAACTTCAACCTGCTGGCCACCCGGGTTATCCAGTGACGAGATGATGCGGGCGATACGCTGCAAGTTGTTCGCGTAGTCGGTGATGACCAGCGAGTTGTTGTTGGGATAGGCACTGATCGTGTTGTTGGGCGCAATCAGCGGGCGCAACACCGGCACCAGATTGGTTGCCGATTCGTAATTCAGGCGAAACACCTGGGTAACGATGACATCGCCACCGTCAGGCGCTTTGCGACCGGCCGTCACCGGGCCGGACTGCAACTTGGCGTCGGCCTCCGGCACCACTTTGGCCAACCGTCCGGACGACACGATCGTAAAGCCCTGCAAACGCAGCGCCGACAACAACAAACCATAGGCTTCGGTCCGGGAAACCGGATTCGGCGTTTCAACGGTGATTTTGCCGCGAACGCGCGGATCGATAATGAAGGTGCGATCAAGCAAAAAGCCGAACGCGCCCACCACGGTATCGATATCGGCGTCTTTGAAATTCAGCGTGACCGGATCGGTACTCTGTGCCGGTGCGGGTGCGGCAGGCAGACCCAGCATCACCACCAGCGTCACACTGACGAGGCTGTGCAATGCGAGCCGCCAGCGAGGCAGCGCGGAGCGACGGTGGGCTACCGGACTGGCAACTCCGGAGAGAGGTAATTTTGCAGGCATCGCGTCTGGTGGAGAATTATTCAAGCTCAGGCTCCGATCTTGATCAGGGTCTTGTCGCCCTGGCGTCGACCAATCAGGCCGAGAAGTGTTTGAAGGCGTGTCCGCTCTTGCTCTTCAGCTCGGGCATACGCGGTGAAGTTGACACCGCGCCGTGCCGACCAGGTGCCGTTGCCATCGAGAAGCAGCGGACCACTGATCGTTGTGATATCAAGTTTGGCGGCCGCCCCTTCGCCGACCACGCCAATTCGGTAACTGCCCAGCGGATTGACCGGGGTAAGCGCCGAGGCCATGTTACGCAGTTCGATGTCAGCCCGGCCCTGAAAAGACCCTTCGCGCAACACCAGACCCTCCCAGCGCAACGCCAAGGCTCCAGCCGGTTTGATTGTATTCCAGGGTGAGCCCAGACGACCGAGATCGACGGAAGGTAACGACACCTGTCCGGGGCTGATGCGCATCTCGTTGACATCACCACTGAGCTTTATCTGGTCGGACATGCCATCGAGTTGAACATCGGCATCAACAATGCCCAGAAACAAGGGCAACTTGTTGATTGTCCAGTTCAGACGGCCAGGTACCGCAACACCGGCCACCGTCCGCAAGCCTTCGGTACGGTCATTGATATCGATAAGCACGAGACGCCCGGAGCCGGACCAGACCGTTCCTTCGGTTTCGGCCAGACCCATTCGGCCAGCGGTAGCTTTTTGCAGACCCCAATCGGCCAGTGTCGCCGGGGCAAAGCCGACCAGCGCGATCAGCACACCGACCAGCGCGGCCACGATGACGAGGAGCGTTTTCTTCATTCCTGGGCTCCTGGTCGCTCGAGTGCAAGATTGGCGACCACCAGGCCACGGGCGACATCGCGCACGATTTTCACATCGACAACACGCAGTCGAAGATCGCGCGAAGCGCCATAAAGCCAGGTCAGCATGCTGTCCATGGAGACCTGATCGAGCTTGACCTTGATGATGTCATTACCCGCATCGACGGTGGCTTGATTACCCAGATTGGCGGCGGTCAGCGATTGCTGCAATTCGCTGCGCACGACGGCCTGCGCTTTCGAAGCGGTGCGCACCTTGGACAGCGACTGCGCCTCGACCGACAAGGACTCCAGCCGTGCGACTTGTTGACGCAACTCCGGCAACTCGCGGCGCAAGCGCTCACGCCCCTGCCAGGCAGGTTCGAAGAACACGAAATACGTCAGGGCCAGGCCGACAATAAGCAGACCCCAGGTCACCAGACGGCGCTCACGCGCATTGAGCGCCTGCCAGCGGGTAAGAATGGTTTCGAGAAAGGCGGGACTTTTCATAGCAGCCCTACAAAGGCCACCGAATCACGGCCCGGTTCGAAGGTCAGCTCCAGACCAAGCTGCTTGCACGCCAGTTCGAGCTTTTCGCGTACCGACCGCGCCGCCACCAGCGCCGGCTGAAAGTTAACGATCAGCCGCCCGTCGCGATATTCAAGCGAGGTCAGCGCATCGTTGGCCTGCGCGCCCAGAGCCTGGGCAAAGCGGGTCATCAGGGGCATGAAATCGTCCGGTCCGGTCTGGCCGACACCGGCCCGCATGCGTGCCACTTCTCGCTCCATTTGCAGAACCGGATCGACCACCACGGTAGCCTGAGGAAAGGTTTCCCGAAAGCGCTGAACCATTTCGGCGCGCAGACTGGCCTTCTCGGTGGCGAGCTTGCCCCAGTGCAGATTCAAGCCAAGCAGAAACAAGGCCAGGCATCCCAGTGCCAGCGCCGCCGGCAGCCGCCAGGCGCGCCAGTCGACATCGGCGACCCGTCGACCCAGCGTGCTGCCGCCGCGCCCGGCCAGCAAATCAATACTGACAGGCCCCGGAATCGGCAGCGGTTCAAAACTGACCGGCAGATGCATGCGCTCGGCGACCGCCGCCACCGCGTCGGTCCAGCTATCGTCTTCGATATGGGCGACCAGGCGACGAGCGGGCAGACCTGCCGGACGGCCGTGAACAGCCTCCAGAACGGGTTCCGGCTCGGCTTGCGGATCGGCTTGCGGATCGGCTGACGCCGCCTCAGCCATTTCTTCGGGCGGTATCAGCACCGTGGCCAGAGCACTGCCCAGGGATTCGGTACGGTGATCGCTCTGCTCGCCGGCGGTCCAGCCCAAGCCATCATATTCAGCCGTGCGCAAGGCCAGGCCATTGTGTACACAGACCACCGAAGCGGTATCGATATCAAACGGCGCCGCAAACTGCGCGGGAATGGCCCGCATCACGCGAATACCGCGCCGCTCGAACGCGCCGACCACGAAATCGAGCCAGGCGCGATCGGTGACGGCGACCAGCGAAGCCCCGTCGGGGTTCACTTTGGGACCAAGCGCAAACAAACAGCTCTGCGGATCTTGCAGCAGACGATCTTCGACGGCATTGGGCAAGGCCTGCCGCAAACGCGCGCCCGACAGGGGCGGCAGCTTGATATGGATCAGGGTCACGTCGCGGGCGTCGAACACCAGCGTTGCCTGGCGTACGGACGGCAACGCATCGAGACTCAGGCGCGTGTAGCGCGGGCCATCGGCGTCATGTACCAGCGCCACCAGCGACGGTTCGGAAGCAAAGCTTCGCTCACCGACCGAGCGTGGCGGTAGCCAGATAACGGATTCACTCTTTTTTATAGTCTTCGCTGCCAAATGACTTCAACTTTGCTCGGCTCGCGCCGCAGTAGCGTTTCGGTGAGAGACTCCACCCTGCCAAATCGTATCAGCCCACGAACCAGAAACCAGTCTGAGTCCAGGCTAAGCTGCGCGTTTTCCTCGCTTTGTGGGTTGGATCCAACTTTTGTATTGAAATCAGCCAGATCCTTGAAGTAAACGCGCTCACGATCGGTAACAAGGCGGCGAGCGCCGGGCAGATCGAGTTCTTTTACCGCAGCCGCCAACACCTCGGCCGATGCGGTATTGATATTGATGGCGGTGTCCTGGCGGGGCAGAAAAATGACATAGTCGCTCAGTATTTCAACCGCTTCTTCATCAACGCCGGGCAAAGCGAGCAGATCGCTGACCCGAATCATCGGCAGCACCGCCACCGGCTCGTCACTGTCTTCAGTCGTCGGCATTGGCTGCGCCGCGAGAATACGCGCTGCGACCACATCAGCCAGCGACTCAGGTTGATCGAGATAACTTAACAGGCGCTTAAACACGGCAAGATTGGCGATGGATACCCCCACCCCGCCTTGCGTGTCGGTTACCACCAGTGAATTCAGGTTGAAGCGCGACTGCGCGTCGATCATCTGGCCGCTCAGCGTTGCCGCCCGCGCGTCTTCGTCAATCTTGGCGCCTGCGGTCACCGTTTCATCGAGCCGGGTATCAAGCACCGGCACCGCCCAGGGCTCGCCGAGATGCGTTTCATTGGTGGATTTCTTGTCAGCAGCAAGAATCACCTTCGACCAGTCGATGGCGGCCCGTTCGATCCAGCGCGCCTGGGTAAGATCAATCCGGTTCTGTACCGACCGCACGGTTATGTGCTCACGCATGAACAGACCGCTGACGATAATGGTGGCCAGCGCGACAGTCAGCAACACACTGATGATGGCCACGCCACGCTGGCCTTGAGCCGGATCAGCTCTGCGCATCGTCAGTCCTCAATCGCAAACACGCGCCGCAGGCTCTGCCCGTTGCGCACGATGGAAACTTCAAGGCCGACCGGTCCGTCGTAGGGAATGTCCGGAGCGGCGGCCACCGCGGCCGGAATCGGCTGCGCAGTAAGGTCGGTCAGCGCCTGGCCGGCGAGCCAGCCTCGCGAGCCGACCCAGCCCCGGAAAGCCAGCCCTGACACGCCGTTGATCAGCGGTTGCCAGACCAGACGCTCAGGATCGATCTCGCGCTCAAAGCCTGCACTCTGCCACTGCGAGAAGCCGCGTTCGAGCACACCTCGGTTCAGCCGGTACACCACACGCTGCAACTGCGCTGGCTCCAGCGCCGAACCTTCGCGCAGCAAGACCAGCATCAACGGATCGCGCTCAGTGGGACCATTCACAAAGCCGACCGGCCGCTGGCGCAGTCTGAACAGACGCACCGGCCAGGAGGCTCGCAGATCGACATCCATTTGTGTGAATGCGGTGCTCAGCGCCCGCATCTCGTTGGCCGCGGCGGTAATGCGGTCGCGACTGGTGATGACCGAATCGAGGCCGCGCCAGCACAGCACGGCCAATACCCCCATCAGCGCAATTGCCACCAGAAGCTCGAGCAGCGTAAAGCCGGCCCCGCGCCTGGCGCGTTGCCGTGCATGTCGAAAGTCGGAGGCTTTGTTCATCGCAGATTAGTTGCAAAACCACTCAGTTGGGCCAGACGATGGCCGTCAGCACCATAAACATTGACTTCAATACGCCGGAAGTATCGGTTTGGCGTGGCCAGCACCCGCTCCCGACATTCGAGCGCGACGTTGCCTTGCGAGCAATCGAAATTACGCTCGCCAACGTTAGGCCACAAGCCCTGCACCCGGATCTCGGCCAGCCGGTTCTCCGAACTCCATTGCGCCAGCGTGCGCGCCTTGAGTTCGGCACTGCCCCGGGTCAGCGCACCGGTTGCGCGTACCGACGCAATCAACGCCACCGCCGCTATCGTCAATGCCACCAGCACTTCGATCAGCGTAAAACCACGGCTCGGCGGCGAGCGCAGGCGGCGCATCAGCGAACCTCGAACACGCCAAGACCATTGGCATAGATGACCTGACTGTCCGGGCCTCGGCTCAGCGTCAGCTCAAACGGTGAATCAACCATATCGCGGCCAAATTCAATGCGCTCGCCACCGTCTTCGCGACGCAGACGCAATTGGGTTTCGGCATTCCATTCGCGCGGGCGCAGATCCGGGTCATCGAGGATCGGCACCCATTGCAGACCGCGCCGGATCACAAACTGATATTGATCGGCGTCAGCTTCAAAACGGATCGGCGCGCCGCGAATCTGCGCTTCTTCGCGGGCCAGCGACAACAACACCGCAACCCGCTCGGTGTCGGTCTGCAAACCGCGGTCAGCCGAACGAATCGACAACCCCACCGCCGCCATCAATACGCCGGCAATGGTCATCGCCACCAGGATTTCAAGCAGCGTAAAACCGGCCTGCCCCCACCGGGGGCGGCCACCAGGCACCGTCACGGTGCCAGCGCGCACCCGCTGCGTCGCGGGTAACTCGCCATCAACGATTGAGCGACCACGAGCCGATATCGGCGTCCGTACCCTCGCCACCAGGTTGGCCATCGGCACCATAACTGAAGACATCGATTTCACTGCGAATGCCAGGATTCAGATACTGATACGGACGACCCCACGGATCGGTTGGCGCGTTTTTCAGATATTGCTTCCAATTGTTCGGTACCGGAGCGACGGACGGCCGGGTAGCCAGCGCCTGCAGGCCTTGTTCGGTGCTCGGGTAGCGCTGATTGTCGAGCCGGTAGGTATCAAGAGCTTGCAGGATGTTGCCGATGTCGTAGCGGGCCGCCGTCACCCGGGCCTCGTCGGGCTTGCTCATGATGCGCGGTACGACCAGTGCGGCCAGCACCCCGAGAATGACAATGACGACCATGACTTCGATCAGCGTAAAACCACGCTGGCGACGCAGGACTTGAAAGCCGGACGGGCAGGAACCGTCGGTAGTTGTTGACGCTGACGGGGTAGCCGGTACGGCAGAAGTGCGGGACATAGTGATTTTGAACTCGACAATACGTTGGAAACCTTGAATTTAGCAGCCGAGATGCAATCAAACATTACCGAGGCGACCGTTTGTCAGTTACAAGTAACGTATCAACACTCCTTTTGGGGGGCCGGCGCCTGCAATTTCAAGCCTTTAGCTACATTGCAGCGCGGGTTTCGGTGGCTCAGGCACCGTTTATCCGGGTAAATCGACACGCTGCCGGTTGCCTCGGCCTGATCCCAATTCTTTGCCAATCGTTGCAAATCGGTGTCCGATCCGGCTCATCGGTCTGATGCTCGAGGCAGTCACGACGTATCATATGAATCCAACTCCGCCACTCACCCACTCATGAAATTACCGCTCGTGGCAGGCTCGGCCTCCAAGCTTCCGGGTCTGACCAGTTTGCTGTGCATCGCTCTGTTTACCGGTATTGCCGTTTACTGGACGATGGCGCTGGCCGCACCAAGCGTCTCGATTGCCCCGGCCGGCTCACTTGTAAGCGCCTCGGGTAACCTCAACACCGCCTATGCCGCCACCTTGTTCGGACGTGCCAGCGGCGCGGCGCCTATTGTCAGCGCTCCATTGCCACGCAACATCAAGGTGCTCGGCATTGCCGCCTCGGCCGACCGCTCGGCCGCCATCATCACCGTCGACGGCGGCTCACCGCAGGCCTTTGGCGTTGGCACCAGCATCGATGAAAACCTGAAAATCGTCTCCGTCGATCCGCAGGAAGTGGTTTTCGAGCATCAAGGCGAACAAATTCGCGTGCCCTCACCGGTCGCCACCGACGCGTCGGCCTTGTTCAGTGCGGCCGATGGCAGCGCCGACACCGCATCGCGTGCCGACAGGGCTCCGGTAGCCGGAACTACGCCGCCCGCAGGCAACCGCCCCGCCCGCGCCCTGCGCAATCCGGCAGCCAACCCTTACGACCAGCGCGACCCCGGTGTTCCGCCACCCCCGCCACCCTCGTCGTCAGGCCGGCAGCTCGCAACCTCGGCACGCCCACCGATCCCGGGTCGCCAGAGCCCGCCAGCGCGCGGCCCGGCCCCAACGGCACTCGGCCAGGCCTCCCAGTCGCCAATTCCACGCGTGCAATAAACTCTCGACTCAACCCGCCCGACCCGAGAAAGACACAAGCTCATGCGCGCCTACCTTGATTTGATGCAACACGTGCTGGACCACGGCACCGAGAAGACCGACCGTACCGGCACCGGCACGCGATCGGTGTTCGGCTGGCAGATGCGGTTCAACCTGCGGGACGGCTTCCCAATGGTGACCACCAAGAAGCTGCACACACGCTCGATCATTCATGAATTGCTCTGGTTTCTGAGTGGCTCGACCAATACCGCCTACCTGAAAGAAAACGGCGTCAGCATCTGGGATGAATGGGCCGATGAAAACGGCGAACTCGGCCCCGTCTATGGTCACCAGTGGCGCTCCTGGCCGGCGCCGGACGGGCGCACCATCGACCAGTTTCAGGATTTGATGACGCAGTTGCGCACGACCCCCGACTCGCGTCGCCTGATTGTCTCGGCCTGGAACGTCGCCGACATTCCGCGCATGGCGCTGGCACCGTGTCATGCGCTGTTTCAGTTTTATGTCGCCGACGGCCGACTCTCTTGCCAGCTCTACCAGCGCAGCGCGGACATTTTCCTTGGCGTGCCCTTCAACATCGCGTCTTATGCGCTGCTGACCGAAATGGTGGCCCAGCAATGCGATCTTGAACCGGGCGATTTTGTCTGGACCGGCGGCGACTGCCACCTGTACTCAAACCATCTCGAGCAGGCGGCGCTGCAATTGTCCCGCGACCCGCTGCCCCTGCCCCGCCTGAAGCTCAATCGTCAGGCTTCGATTTTCGATTACCGTTTCGACGATATCGGCATCGAGGGCTACGAATCGCATCCGCACATCAAAGCCCCTGTTGCCATCTGACGCCGTGCCCACCGACACCGCAAGCCCTGACTGGACGGTGCCCTCGGGCATCACGCTCACCCTGATCGTCGCCCGGGCCAACAACGGCGTGATCGGCAAGGACAATCAACTCGTCTGGTCGATTCCCGAAGAGCTGCGTCACTTCAAGGAAGCGACGATGGGCCACACCTTGCTGATGGGCCGCAAAACCTGGGCCTCCATCGGCCGGCCGTTGCCGGGCCGACGCATGATTGTGGTGTCGCGAGACGCCAACTTTGTGGCGCCGGGCTGTGAAGTGGCAGCCAGTGTGCCGGCAGCGCTGGCGCTGGCCGCCAGCGCAACCGCCGAGCATCCACACCCATCAGCACAGGTTTTTGTCGCCGGCGGTGCGCAGATATACCGCCAGACACTCGGCCACGCGCAGCGCATCCTGCTCACGCAGGTCGATCTCGACCCGGATGGCGATGTCGTTTTCGACTGGGAACCTGCGCCGCCCTGGCATTGCCAGACGCGCACGGCCCATGAGTCACGCACCGGCATTCACTATGAAGTTCAGGACTGGCGGCGGGCCGGCGACTGAGCCAGGCAACAGGCCTCAGTAAATACCCATTG
This sequence comes from uncultured Burkholderiaceae bacterium, assembly GCA_963976885.1. Taxonomy (GTDB): domain Bacteria; phylum Pseudomonadota; class Gammaproteobacteria; order Burkholderiales; family Burkholderiaceae_E; genus JAUIAI01. The sequence continues at coordinate 83 of CAXBNM010000124.1, read as the reverse complement.
CCAGACCTGCGGCCAGCGCGGCACCGCTGTCGGCGGCCGGTTCAAGTTGCGCCTCGCTCAGATGCTTAGGCGCCAGAATTGCC
>CAXBNM010000123.1:0-12539 GCA_963976885.1 uncultured Burkholderiaceae bacterium | reverse complement strand
TGGCCGATACCGGCCCGGCAGCCGGCCAACTGGGCCGCGAATGGCGCACCGCGCCACTGGCCAATCTGCGCTGGCGGGCGCGCCTGAGCGACGAAGAAAACTATTTGCACGACGGGCGGGCACGTACCGTCGAAGAGGCCGTCTTGTGGCATGGCGGCGAAGCGGCTGGGGCACGTCAGCGATTTGCCGCCCTGCCCCGGGCCGACCGTCAGACCTTGCTCGACTACGTCAGCAGCCGATAACGCAGCTTCGCGCTCAGTCGCCGTCGTTGAAATTGAAGGTCGGCTGGGCACCGGCGGCCGGCATCACGGTATCCTGCCAGTACTCATCAACCGCCCGGACCGCGTAATACATCGACACCGCACGGGGCAGTAATTCGGTAGTGGTCACGGCCTGCTCGAAGGAAATGCCATCGCTGTTCATCATCGCGGCGATCGACTCGGCCTCGTCAATCAGACGGGCCAGTTCAACCGGCACGCCGGGGTGGCCAAGCGCGGTCAACAGGCCGGCCAGATTGCCCCCATCGGCGCCCATGATCCGCTCAATGACCATCAACGCCTCGATGGGATGATCGAGCGAGGTTTCGCTGCGTGCTGATTGCAACGCAAACCGGTTGGGAATCGGCTCCTGATCGGGCACGGTAATGCCCAACGGGCCGCCAATCTGCTCATGGCGCATCGTAATAAGCGCCTGCCGGGTCTGATTGATCATCGTGTCAAACGTGGCGTTGAGCTCTTGCGTGCGCACGCCCAGAACGCCACGGCCAATCTCATCACGAGCCTCCGTATCGGTCCAGTTTTCGTGTACGGCGATGGCCATCGCCTGCAAGTTCTGAGCAATGGCTTCAACCATCTCGCAGCGGCGGTTGCCCGCCGCATCATCGGGAAAATCGGCGGCGCTGCGATCTTCAAACAACAGGTACTCGAGCGCCGGCAGGCCTTGCGCCTGCACCGGTTGAATTTCGATCAGGGCCCGATTCATCGCCGGGGCATCGGAGCTGCCCGCCTGAGCGAGCAGCAAGTCAACTCGGGTCTGCACCGCCGCGGCACTGGCTCGCGGCCAGGCTTCAAACCGGTCGAAGCGATAAGCGAAATTGATCGGCCCTTGAGCCAGCCAGCGCATCGACTGCCAGGCATCCATTGTGCGCAGCCATTGCGCCTGCATGGCCTCAAAACCCGCCTCGTTGCGCGCGGCGCAGAACTGGCCGGCCTTGTCTGCCATGGCACCGGTCTGCGTGACCAACTCGGCATAGCCCGGCACGACCACCCGATCGATCATGTGAATCAGGAATTCTGTGCGCAATTGCACCGTATCTACCGCCGGGGTTCCGCCATTATTGGCGTCACTGCTGCTGTTGCCACAGGCGGAAACGACCAGCGCTGTCACAGCACCGGCCGCCAGATATCGAAGCGAAGAGGAGATTTTCAAAATGACTCTCAGGACAAAGAAAGAGATGGCGCGTCGGGTCGGCACGCCGCAACAGCCAGGCCGAACAGCATTGAGCACCGTAGCCGCTCGGACCGGGAGCCTATTGTGCTCGTCAGGGCGAGCCGGCCAAACCGACCGCTGATACGTTATTCGGTTGCTAATAAGAATGATTCGTATTATTCTACTTCTCAGATTGACGAGCCGCCACAAGCAGCAACAGGCACGGGTCCTTTCATCGTTCAACCGAGATCACCACAATGGTTGTATGTGTTTGCAACAACATTTCTGATCGGGAAATCAAAGACTGGGTTGGTCTTGGCGGGCAATCGCTCGAGCAAGTGCAATCCGATCTTGGTCTGGGAACCTGTTGCGGAAAGTGCCGGGATTGCGCCCATGCGGTCATCACCAATGAAGTCACCCAATCAGGAGCCACAAGCCCGGAAAGCATGTAATCGGTCACTGGCCCAGGATTGCCCACCGCCCTTGCTGCCTTCACAGGGCTGAGCGTGGTGTCAACAATCCTCTATTAACGTCCGCCGCATTGCGCCGGGCGCTTTTGGCGTTACACTAGCGGCCAAATTCCCTGCCTCCAGGAGCACTCACATGGCAACATCGACCGGTAAATCTTCAAGCGCACTCAAGGGTGACTCCAAGGTGCTCAAGGCCCTCAATGAGCAGTTGGCCAACGAGCTGACCGCGATCAACCAGTACTTCCTGCACGCCCGGATGTATCGCAACTGGGGCCTGGAAAAACTCAACAAGAAAGAATACGAAGAATCGATCGGCGAGATGAAACACGCCGACCTGCTGATCGAGCGCATCCTGATGCTTGATGGCCTGCCCAACCTGCAGCAATTGCACAAGCTGCTGATTGGTGAAAACACCGGCGAAATGCTCGCTTGCGACCTGAAACTGGAAACCGCCGCGCGCGACCATGTTCGCAATGCCATCGAGATCTGCGAGAACGCCCGCGACTACGTGTCCCGTGACCTGTTCCTGACCATTCTCGACGACACCGAAGAACACATCGACTGGCTCGAAACCCAGATCGACCTGATCGCCCGCGTCGGCATTCAGAATTACGAGCAGTCCATGATGGCGGTGCCGTCGGAGTAAGACAGCACCGACGGCGGGGCTCAGAACTTCGTGTACCCGCCGTCAATCAGGAACTGCTCGCCGGTGGTGTAGGACGACGCACTGCTCATCAGGTAGATGGCAATACCGGCAAAATCTTCAATACTTCCCCAGCGCCGCATCGGCACCCGCGGCAGCACCGCGCCAGCAAAACGCTCATCTCCGAACGCGCGCGCCGTCATCTCGGTTTCGATCCAGCCCGGCAAAATGGAATTGGCGCGAATACCATGGCGGGCCAACTCAACGGCCAGCGCCCGCACATAAGACGTTACCGCTCCTTTGGACGCGCCGTAGTGACTGTTGCGGGCGGCTCCTTCGACGGCAGCCGTGGATGCGGTGGCCACCAGCGAGCCGCCTTCCTCATGCTCGATCATGTGCCGCGCCGCAGCGCGAAAGGTATGAAAAACGCCATCGACGTTCACCCGTTGCACGCGGCGGAACTCTTCGGCGCTCATGTCGGTGATACGCGTTGGCTTGGATGAGACGCCAGCATTGGCAAAGCAGGCGTGAATCGGGCCCATTATCTGCACGGTCCGGGCGAAGGCGTCGTTCACGGCTTGCTCGTCGCCTACATCGCAGATCAGGCCTTCGGCCGTGCCACCCAGCGCCCGCAATGCAGCGACCGCGGCGTCGGTTTTCTCCTGCCGCGAGCCCCAGATCATGACATTGGCGCCGGCCTGCACCAGGCCTTGCGCCATGCCCAGGCCAATGCCGCCATTGCCGCCGGTTACCAATGCGGTGCGGCCGCTCAGATCGAAAGGTTTGAACATGAAACAGTCTCCAGATTACTGATGTTTGAAAGAGTCGGCGCGAGCCCGGTGCGCAGCAGCCATGGGCCCGCCTGATAAAGAAACTCAGGTTGTTTTGGCGTCGTCGACGATATTCATCGAAGCAACACCGCTGTGACCCAGTTCAACCTTGGCGAACGGGCCGCCCTGGCACAGGTTGGCAATGTCGTTCAAATCCTGCGGCTCGGTCTGCGCCAACACCTGCTCGGCAAACTGCTCGGCATTGTCGCGTGGGCGATAGCCAAGAAAGCTGGCCTTGGCATTGTCGACCGGCACGCGATCATTGTTGGACACGCCGTAGACCACGGTAAAGCCCGTCGTCGGAGTCGAGATGGCCTGCTCCACCAGATGGATCAGATCGTCGTAAGACAGCCATGAACCCAGCGCTCGCGCGTTGTTGACCTGCGCGCACGACAGAATGCGCATGCAGACCGATTCAACCCTGCGTTTGTCCCAGTACATGCTGGCCAGGTCTTCGGCAAAACATTTGGCCAGCCCGTAATAGGTATCGGGACGGTGCGGCGCATCAGTGCCGATGAAGTCGCATCGCGAATGCATGCCTACCGCGTGAATCGAACTGGCATAGACAACCCGGCGCACGCCATGCTGATAGGCCGCTTCCCAGATGTTGTAGGCGCCAACGATGTTTGGCCCCAGAATTTGTTCAAACGGTGCTTCATCGCCGATGGCACCGAAATGCACCACCATGTCGGCGCCTTCCAGCAAGGCGTGAATTTCATCGTACTTGGCCAGATCAGCGCGCACGAATTGCTCACCGGGATACAGCTTGCCAACGCCTTCGGCAATATCGGACGAGACCAGCGTCTCGGCCAGACGGGTCAGGGGTTCCCGCAGATACGAACCCAGACGACCGGCAGCGCCGGTCAGAACAATTTTCTTCATCATGTTGACCTCATCAATTAGCGAATTCAAACAAACCGAAAGCTGATACTGCCCAACGGGCCGTAGTCGACATGGATTCCGTCGCCAGCCTCGGCAAAACACGGCCGCGTGAATGAGCCGGCCAGCACAATGTCACCGGCCTGCAGTTGCTCGTCATAGTCGGCAATCCTGTTGGCCAGCCAGGCTACGCCGTTACCGGGATGATTCAACACACCGGCGGCCAGACCGGTCTCTTCGATGACCCCATTCTTGTGCAACAACGCCCCCACCCACCGCAAATCGACCTCGGTCGGGCGCACCGGGCGCCCGCCCAGCACAATTCCGGCATTGGCGGCAAAGTCGCTGATCGTATCGAACACCTTGCGCATCTGCCCGGTATCGCGATCGCGCTGCTCGATACGGGCATCGATGATCTCAACCGCCGGGCTCACATAGTCGGTAGCCGACAACACATCAAACAACGTGATGTCGGGTCCGCGCAGCGGCTTCGCCAGCACGAAGGCCAGCTCCACCTCGACGCGCGGGGCGATGAATTGCGAGATGTCGATATCGCCACCATTGGCGAAAAACATGTCGTCCATCAGCGGCGCATAGTCGGGCTCGTCGATCTGGCTCGCCTGCTGCATTGCCCGCGAGGTCAGGCCAATCTTGCGACCCTTGATACGCCGACCATCGGCTATTTCACGCGCCACCCAGGCGCGCTGAATCGCATAGCCATCCTCGACGGTCATTTCAGGGTACTGAGACGAAAACTGGCGCACTGGCTTGCGCGACTTGCGCGCCTGATAGAGCTGGCCCGCAAGCTCTTCAATCAACTCGGGCGATAACATAAGTGGTCCTGCTTGAAAAGAAAGGGTGAATCGCCGATGGCCGGCCCGGGCACGGCCCAGGGCAAGCATCAGCAAGCGTACCGGCCCAGGGCCTAAAGCCGGCCGGCGGTAAGAATGTCGGTTTTACCTGCGCCTGGCATCTCGAAGTCTGCCGGCAGCGGCGTGACCGGGAACACCGCATTGATCTGCCCGGTACCCGAGCTGCCAAAGTACGGTGTCAACACCTCGGCCCTCGCAGTGTAACGGCTCCAACCCAAGGCCCCCAACAGCATCGCGGTGTCGTGCATGAAGCCTTCGCCATGCCCTTTGGCCGCATATTCCGGCAGCATCTCGCAGAAATCGGCCCATTCGCCGCGCTCCCACATGCCAACGACGTGCCGGTCGAGTTGCTCGAGAAACGGACTCCATACCTTGTTGGCGAAGGCTGGCGCCAAACCATTCTGCGCGAAGCGATGCGACAGCGAACCACTGGCGAGAAGAGCGACTTTGCCATCGTAGCGCTCCTCCACCGCCCGGCGCATTGCCGCCCCCAGGCGCGCACTGTCGGCCAAGTAATGCACTTGACACAGCGCCGACACTGAAATGACCATGAAGTGACGATCTGCATTCATGTAACGCATCGGCACGAGGGTGCCGTACTCGGGCGCCAGGGTTGTCGCAGCATGGGCGAGTGTCTCAACCCCGGCCTCATTGCAGGCATCGGCCAACAGATGACCAAGCGCCGGATTACCGTCGAACTCGTAGGGCAGATTGCTGATGAAGTGCGGCAACTCGTTGCTGGTGTAGATCCCCTTGAAATGCGGTGCGCAATTGAGGTGATAGTTGGCATTGACGAGCCAGTGCGTATCGAACACCACGATGGTGTCCACGCCCAACTGCCGGCAGCGCCGACCAATTTCAATCAGGCCATCGATCGCCGCTTGCCGACTGCCCTTTTGCGGGCCGTCCAGTTCACTCAGATACAACGATGGCACATGCGTGATTTTTGCAGCCAGCGCGAGTTCGCCCATGATCCTGCCCTCTTCGGTTATCAGCGACCGAACAAAGCGTCGCCGACAATTGTGTTGACCAGCCTGCCAATGCCGTCGATTTCGGTAATGACTTCATCACCTTCATTCACGTTGACCACGCCATCGGGCGTACCGGTAAGAATCACGTCGCCGGCCTGCAAGGTCATGAATTCACTCAGATACTCAATCAGTGCGGCAACGTCGTTGATCATGTTGGCCGTAGTGCCCTCTTGCGTTATCTGGCCATTGACCAGAGTACGCAAGCCCAGCGCCTGCGGATCGGGCACATCGGCTGCATCGACAAACCATGGGCCAAGAACCGTACAGGTATCACGACTCTTGACACGTAAATTGGGGCGATACCAGTTTTCGAGGTAGTCACGAATGGCATAGTCGTTGCAGACGGTGTAACCAGCCACATGCGCCAGCGCATGTTCACGCGACACCTTGCGCGCCGTTTTGCCAATCACGACCGCCAGCTCGCACTCATAGTGCATGAACTTGACGTCGGCCGGCCGGCGGGTCTGGGCGCGATGACCAATCAGCGAACCCGGCCCTTTCAGAAACACCAGCGGCTCGTCTTTGGGGGTGATGGTCAGCTCGGACGACAACTCTTTCACATGGTCGGCGTAATTGAGGCCCAGCGCGATGATCGTGCCCACCTCAAACGGCGGCAACCAGACAACCTCGTGTTCGGCCAGCACCCGACCATCGGCCAGTTGCAAACCCTTGCTGTGTTCAAAGGCGGTATGCAAAGCACCACCATAAGCTACGCGGGCGGTCTTCATGAGGCCTCCAGTTCGGCCAGCAACCGGTTGCTGAGGCTGCCGAGCCCCTCGATTTCAATCCGTACCGTCTGCCCGGCGCGGGCCTGCGGCGCCTGCGCGCTGACGCCGAGCATCATGATGTCGCCGGCCTGCAGCGTGATGAAATCAGAAACGTCGGCCAGCAACTGCGCCACCGGTCGAATCCGCTCACCGGTGGTGGTGCTGTGCACCAGCTGGTTGTCCACAAAGACCTGGACCGCCAGCGCGTCAGGGTTGGCAATCTTGTCGGCAGGCACGACAGCCGGGCCCAGCGGGCAAAAACCGTCACGAGCCTTCATGCGTACCGCGGGCCGGTAGTGGCCGGCAAGCGGCATGCTGATATCGGCAATGATCGTATAGCCAGCAACATATTGCATGGCCTGCGCAGCGTCGATGCGGCTCGCGCAGCGGCCAATCACGATACCAAGCGTCGCGCCGATTTCCAGCGCCGCCGCGCCGGCCGGCACCACGACAGGGTCACCATCGGCGGCCAGACAATTACGCGGCTTGATGGCCAGTACCGGTTCGCGCGGCGCCCCTTTATGCGGGGGCTGATTGACGGCATCGCCCAGCGCTTCAAGCAAGGGGCGATGATTGAGCAAAGCGCCATAAACGGTTCCGGTCAGCCGGAACGGCGGCACCTCCATTGCCAGGAGTGGGGACAACATAAGCATTCTCATGGTGACGGGCCGGCAACTCCGGCCCCCAGCCGTGACTATAGGCGGGAATCAAAATCGCCGCACTTTCGTGCTCTCAAACGACAAAGCCCCGCTGCAACCGCAGCGGGGCTTTGAATCGGACCCTGCAATGCTTTACCGACCGGCCACCGTGCCATCGCGGCGCTTGTCGCCACCACCGATAAGGCGACGCTTTTTCACCTGGATGATCGACAGTCCACTGGTTTGCTCGATCACGCCCACACTATGTCCGCGCGCCTCGAGTGCCGCCTGCAAGCCCGCCGCATCGTAGTCGAGCGTGATGCCGGCAATCGGGGTTTCGATATCGGTGCGCCCGTTGCGGTTCATGTAGTGCGGCACGTTGATCGATTCCTGAGGATCGAGCCCGAAGTCGATGTGATTAATGACCGACTGCGCGGTATAGCCAATAATGCGCGAACCACCCGGTGAGCCCGTCACGAGTTCAACCTTGCCGCCATGGTTGAACACAATGGTGGGTGCCATCGAACTGCGCGGCCGCTTGTTGGCCTGCACCCGGTTGGCAACCGGCAGACCGTTGTCGTCAATCGCACTGAACGAAAAGTCGGTCAACTCATTGTTGAGCAGAAAGCCACTGGCCATCACGCCATTGCCGAACGAGCTTTCGATGGTCGTCGTCATCGACAATGCGTTGCCATAGCGATCCACAATGGACACATGACTCGTGCCACTGTTCTTGGCCCGATTGTCGGGCGCAGACGGATCGAACTCGCCAGGCGGCACACCGGGCTCGGCATTGCCCATGTCCTGAGCGGTGATCAGCCGGGCCCGTTCACGCAGGTAGGCCTTGTCGAGCATCCCCTCGGCCGGCACCGTGACGAAGTCGGGGTCACCCACATACAAGCCACGATCGGCAAACGCCAGCCGGCCAGCCTGAGTGAACAGATGCACCGCTTCGACCGCCAACGGATCGGCGCCCAGTCCGAAGTTTTCGAGCACGCCAAGAATCTGACCAACCGCAAGCGCGCCGGACGATGGCGGCCCCATGCCGCAGACATTGTGGCGACGGTAGTCGAAACAGACCGGATCGCGCTCGATCACCCGATAGTCAGCCAGATCGGCAAGCGTCATGTCACCGGCAATCGCCGGATCATTGCGCACCGCCGCAACGATTGATTCGGCAATACGACCCGTGTAGAACGCATCGGCGCCATGCCGGCGCATGGCCCGCAAGGTTTTCGCGTAATCGGGGTTATGCATGATCGTCCCGGCCGGTTTGGCCATGCAACTCGCACCATCGGATTGCGCAAAATAGGCAAACGCTACCGGATCGCGGAAGAACAGACGATCAATACAGGAGGGGTTGGAGGCCAGCAGGCCATTGACCTGATCGGCCGTGCGACCGGTCATCTCAAAGCCGTGACTTGCCAGACGAATGGCAGGCTGGAGCAGTTTCCCCCACTGCTTTTTGCCATAGCGTTGATGCACGACTTCCATCATCCGTGGCGTACCGGGCACGCCTACCGACAAACCACTCTGCCAGGCCTCGGTGAAAGTACGGCCGGTGAAGCGCGCTTCGGTGGCCGCCGCCGGCGCCTTCTCACGCGCATCAAAAGTTGTCGTCTTGCCGGTGGCGGCATCGTAGTAAACAACAAAGGCGCCGCCGCCCAAACCGCTCGACTGCGGCTCGACCAGACCGAGCACCGATTGCGCGGCCACCATGGCGTCGGCCGCGGTGCCGCCACGAGCCAGCACATCCGCACCGGCCTGACTGGCCAGCGGATTGGCGGTGACGATCATTTCCTTTTTCAGAACCGTCGCCTCCGCCAGCATCGACGGTGCGGGGGGTGAAGTCGCAGCCGCTGCGCAGGCCACGGACATTACGGCAAGACCAAGCAATGCTCTCATCATCTCCTCCTTGTTATTTATACATTCGAAACAAGTGTAGCCTGACGAAACAGCGCAGGAACAGCAAGTGTTGCCAAATCACCTTACTGTGTGCAGCACGGTTACTGCACCAGCATGCCGGTGCCCGCCTCCAGTTCGATGCCGACAAGTTCGGCCTCACCGGCCAACACTTGCAGGTATTGCCGCAGCGCAGTAGCAAACCCCTGGCGCTGCAACAGCAATGCCACCGCCGCATGCGCATGCTCAAAACTTGGTATGGAGCCCGGCGTTCGATCCAGTACTTCAACAACATGAAACCCGAAACGACTATGAATCAGTCGTGGCAACACACCGACTTCGCGTTGACCAAAAATTTCGCGTGCGAACTCGGCAGCACAATCGGCTTGCCGCAGTGTGCCCAGATTGCCACCTTGAGCGCCACTCGGACAATTTGACAGATCGGCCGCCATCCGGGCAAACCGGTCACTACCTTCAGTTTCCGCACAACGCAGATCAATCAGGCAGCTCTCCGCTCGTTTGCGTAACGCCGCCACATCGACACCCGGCGTTACCGCAAACAACACATGGCGCATCGTCACAGCCTCGCCGCTGCCAAAGCGCGCGGCATTCGCCTCGAAGTAGCGCCGACAAGCCGCGTCATCCGCATCGGGAATCTGCAGATGCCGGTCAAGCAGTTGCTCGATGGCCGCACTGGCCGCCGCGCTGATCGCACCGTCGCGCGGTGGCGGGTCGTCGGCACTCAGCAGTTGCGCCGCCATGGCGGCCTGGCGCAACAATTCGGTACAGGCACGCTGCCGCAAACCCTCGGCATCCGGCACATCATCGACACCACACAACGGCACGCCATTGACCCGAGCCACCGAGGTTTCAGTCATCGTTGTCATCTCTCCACCTCAAACTGTGTGTGATTTACGGGTTGGACCGGACTGACCATGCAGTCGTCGCGAGCGAACGATCTGGTAGGGCCGCACGAGATAAGCCAGCGTCCCGAACCCGCTCCATACGTGAACCAGCCGACTGAACGGGAACAACAGGAATATCGTCATGCCCAGCGCCAGATGCACCTTGTACGGCCAGTTCAACGCCACCAGACCACTGGCGTCCGGACGGAACGTGACAATCCGCTGTGCCCAGTCGGCCAGCACCAGCATCACGCTGCCGTCGCTATGGCCCAGCGAGAACGGCAGAGTAATGAGACCCAACACCAACTGAATCCAAAGCACGATCAGGATGGCCAGATCAGTGCGATGGCTGGTGAGCCTGATGCGTGGGTCAAACAGACGCCGGTGCAGCAACATGCTCAGACCAATGAAGCAGATCACGCCGGCGGTACCACCGGAATAGATAGCCATCAATTGCTTGTTCTGGGCGCTGATGAAGAAGCCGTAGAAAAAGTGCGGCGTGAGCAAGCCAATCAAGTGACCAAAGAACAGGAACAGGATTCCGATGTGAAACAGGTTGCTCCCCCAACGCAACTGCTTCTTGCGCAACAACTGCGAAGAATCGCTTTTCCAGGTGTACTGATCGCGATCAAAGCGAGCCAGACTACCCATCAGAAAAACGGCCAGGCAGATGTAGGGATACACACTGAACAAGAACGTATGTAAGAAGTTCATTTCAGACCTCCGGCATGAACGGCGCCAGGCCGAGCCTTGCGCACAATTTGAATGGCTTGCTCCTGACCGGGCGCCGCCTGTCCCTCGTGCGAGCACCCTGCGAAGGCCGCAGGTTCGGCCCAGGACTCATCCAGATCCGGTTCGATCGCCACCGGCACGGCTTCGGCTTTGCGTCCAGCCAGATCCAGCAAGGCTGCCGGCACCGCCGCATACGGACTCTTGCGCGCCTGCAGTGCGCTGAAGATGATCTGCACGATGTGCGCAATCTCGCCCAGAAACGCGGTGGCAGCCTTCAGCGGCTGAGTGGACGCATATTCCAGTGCTACCGGCAGGTAGTCGGGCAATTCGCCGTCGTCGAGCATCAGGCCTGCTTGCTCATAGGTTTGCACCAGATCGATCATGGCCGGCCCGCGATCGCGCGAATCGCCATGCACATGCTCAAACAAGTGCAATGAAGTGCCGCGACCACGATCAAACAGATCGACGTAGACAGCCTCACTGTCGAGACCGGCACGACGATCAAGCAGATCGATCAGATGCTCGACCTCGGCCAGACGATTGGCACTGAGCCTGGCATCGCCTCGCAAGGCACTGCGCAACTCATCAAGGTGCTCGCGAAGCCCCTGATCGGGATAGCTGATCAAGGCGGCCAGTGCCCGCAAGGTGTGTGCCAGCGGCAAGGGTGAAGAAGTAGATGCATGCATGGCTCAGAGCTCCGCCTTGATGGGAATCGTGCGCTTTATCTCGCTGCCGAACAAACTGGTTTCGGTCTGACCTTCCGAGCATCCGTTGCCGAAACTGAAGCCACAACCCCCGCGCACATTGAAGGCGTTTTCCGCATACTCGCGGTGCGTGGTCGGAATCACGAAGCGATCTTCATAGTTGGCAATGGCCATGGTCTGATACATGTCTTCGACCTCGGCAACACTGAGACCGACCTGATCGAGCACCGCGGTGTTGATCTGGCCATCGACATGCTTGGCCCGCTGGAAAGCGCGCATCGCCAGCATCCGCTCCAGTGCCGCCACCACCGGCACCGTGTCGCCGGCGGTCAACAGATTGGCCAGATACTTGACCGGTATCCGCAACTGACTGACATCTGGAATCTCGCCGTGGTTACCCAGGTGGCCCGCGTTGGCCGCCGCACTGATCGGCGACAGCGGTGGCACATACCAGACCATCGGCAAGGTCCGGTATTCCGGATGCAAAGGCAGCGCGACCTTCCATTGCACCGCCATTTTGTACACCGGACTCACCCGGGCGGCGGCCATCCAGGCATCACTGATGCCGTCCAGTCGCGCCTGTTCGATGACCTTCGGATCGTTCGGGTCCAGAAAGATATCCAGCTGCGCCGGATACAGATCCTTGTCGTGAACGACGCTGGCCGCCGCCTCGATCCGGTCCGCGTCATAAAGCAACACACCCAGATAGCGGATGCGCCCCACGCAGGTTTCCGAACA
>CAXBNM010000122.1:0-12549 GCA_963976885.1 uncultured Burkholderiaceae bacterium | reverse complement strand
CTTTTTCCCGGGCTGATGGAAGGCGCCCGTTTGCGCCGCCCGACCGCCCGGCCGATAAAGTAGGCGCCAACGTCGGCGGCCCAGACCAGCACCAGCGCCGCCACCAGCGGCAATGGGCCCAGTGCGCGCAATTCGATCATCGCCTGCCAGCAGGCCAGCAGCAGCAAAGCGGCCAGCCAGGGGCCGTCCGGGCGTGGTTGGCGCAGGCTGAGTACACCGGGCACCAGCCAGAAAGCCGCCGCGCCCAGCAGCAAGACCAGGGCCACGATTTCACCGGTTTGCGGACGCCACCAGTGCAGCGCAATCAGGGCCAGGCCGGCCACCGCCAGCAACGCGGCAAACAACCACACGGGCAGGCCGCCGGCCGCAGATTGCATGCGCAATTGCAGGCTGCGCCATTCCCAGGCCCCCATGACGACGAAGACAAGACTGACGCCCGTCCAGAGCCAGACCGGATCGAAGAACATTGCCGGCACGATGACCAGCAACAGACACAGCGCAGTGATAATTCGGGTGCGGAGCATTAAGCCGCTTCTATTTGCGCACTGGTGCGCCCGAATCGACGCTCTCGTGACCGATACGATGCCAGCGCCTCGGCAAAGGCGTCCGCGCCAAAATCGGGCCAGTACGATTCGGTGAAATACAACTCGGTATAGGCGAGTTGCCAGAGCAGAAAGTTGCTGATGCGCTGCTCGCCACCGGTACGAATGAACAGATCGGGTTCGGGAGCAAACGCCATCGACAGATGCTCGGCAAGCAGCGCTTCGGAGATGGGCTCGGCGCTTGCGGCCAACTCGGGATGCGCGAGCAGCATCTTGCGCGTGGCCTGCAGGATATCCCAGCGCCCGCCGTAGTTGGCGGCGATGGTCAGCGTCAGGCCGGTATTGTGGGCGGTGCGTTGCTCGGCCTGGCGGATGAGTTCGCGCAGCCGGGGTTCGAAGGGATCGAGGTTGCCGATCACCTTGAGCCGGATGTCATTGGCCCGCAGTTGCGCAATTTCGCGCTCCAGCGCACGCACGAACAAGCCCATCAGCATCGAGACTTCGTCTTTGGGGCGGCGCCAGTTCTCGGAACTGAACGCAAACAAGGTCACGAACTCGACCCCGGCCTTGGCTGCCGATTCGACCGTGCGGCGCACCGCTTCCACGCCTTTGACGTGACCAGCGGCGCGGGGCAGATGCCGCCGGGTCGCCCAGCGGCCGTTGCCATCCATGATGATGGCAACATGGCGCGGGACGTTTTCGCTGGCGGGCAGCGATTCGGTGGAACTCTTGTGCACGATGAGGGTCGGGACTGATACCGGTCAGCAGGACCGAATCAGACCGTCATGATCTCCTGTTCCTTGGAATCAAGAATTTTGTCGATTTCTGCAATCTTGCGGTCGGTCAGCTTCTGAATGGTGTCCTGCGCACGACGCTCGTCGTCTTCAGAGATTTCCTTGTCCTTGAGCAGCTTCTTGAACTGATCATTGGCATCGCGACGCAGATTGCGCACTGCCACTTTGGCCTGCTCGCCTTCATTGCGCACGACCTTGGTCAGCTCGCGGCGACGCTCCTCGGACAAGGGCGGCATCGGCACCCGGATGGTTTCGCCAATGGCGGACGGATTCAGACCGAGGTCGGACTCGCGAATCGCCTTGTCGATGGCCTGGGTCATTTTCTTTTCCCAGGGGTTGACCCCGACCGTACGCGAATCGATAAGCGTGACGTTGGCAACCTGAGAAATAGGCACCATCGAACCGTAATAATCGACTTGCACGTGATCAAGCAAACCGGTGCTGGCGCGACCGGTGCGAATTTTTGTCAGAGCCGTCTGCAACGACTCCAGGGATTTCTGCATCTTGGATTCAGATGTCTTGGTGACTGCCTCAATGCTCATGCTGCCTCCGAATACGGGGTCGAAAGAAGATTCGGTTACAAGTGGACGTGGGTGCCCTCGTCGGACCCCGCCACTACCCGCTTGAGCGCGCCTTCCTTCAAAATGGAAAATACATTGATCGGCAAGCCCTGATCGCGACAAAGTGCAAAAGCCGTCGCATCCATAACCTGCAGGTTCTCACGGATCGCCTGATCGAAGCTGATCCGGCTGTAGCGCGTTGCATCAGGGAAGCGATTGGGATCGGCACTGTAGATGCCATCCACCTTGGTCGCTTTCAGGACGATCTGCGCGCCGATTTCGGCACCGCGCAACGCGGCGGCGGTGTCGGTCGTAAAGAACGGGTTGCCGGTGCCGGCGGCAAAGATCAACACCTTGCCTTCTTCAAGATAGCGCAAAGCCTTGGGCCGGATATACGGCTCGACGACTTGCTCGATCTTGAGCGCCGATTGCACCCGGGCGGCGACGCCGGCCTGGCGAAAGGCATCCTGCAGTGCCAGGGCATTCATGACCGTGGCGAGCATGCCCATGTAGTCGGCGGTGGCACGATCCATCCCGGCCGCGCCAAGCGCAACGCCGCGAAAGATATTGCCGCCACCGATTACGACCGCCAGCTCGACGCCGGAACGAGTGATTTCGCTGATTTCCGAAACCATCCGGGACAGAGTTTCCTGATTAATGCCATAGGAGTCGTTCCCCATCAGGGACTCACCTGAAAGCTTCAACAACACTCTTTTGTAACCCGGCTGGGTGCCAGAACCTTGCGCCATTACTTCATTCCTGGAAACGTCAATCAGACCCGCTCTTTACTACCAAGTCTGAAAATCAGGACTTGGCTGCCGCTGCCGCTTGTGCTGCCACTTCGGCGGCAAAGTCAGCAGTTTGCTTCTCGATACCTTCGCCGACCACGTACAACGTAAAACCAGCTACCTCGGCCTTGTGCTGAGCCAGCAGTTTTTCAACCGTCAGTTTGTCGTCCTTGACGAACGGCTGACCGAGCAAGGTTACTTCTTTCAGAAACTTGGCAATCGTGCCATCGACCATCTTGGCGACGATCTCGGCAGGCTTACCCGATTCCGCGGCCTTCGCTTCGGCCACTGAGCGCTCTTTGGCGATGTCTACTTCAGACACACCGGTGCGGTCCAGAGCCTTGGGCTTGGCTGCGGCAACGTGCATGGCCAGATCGCGGCCCAGTTGCGCATCGGCACCGACCAGATCGACCACTACGCCGATCTTGCTGCCGCCGTGAATGTAAGTGGCCAGCTCGCCCTTGGCTTCGAAGCGCTCGAAGCGACGCAGGCTCATGTTCTCGCCAATCTTGCCCACCAGTGCGGCGCGAGTTTCCTCGACCGTTTTTTCACCGATTGGCAGGGCCGACAAAGCCGCCACATCGGCCGGGTTCTTGTCGATGATCAGCTTGACGCAGATTTGCGCGAATTCCAGAAAATCGTCATTTTTAGCAACGAAGTCGGTTTCGCAGTTGATTTCGAGCATGGCGCCCAATTTATTGTCAGCGCTGGTTTCGATGGCCACGATGCCTTCGGCGGCCACTCGGCTGGCGGCTTTGGTTGCCTTGTTACCAAGCTTCACGCGCAGCAGCTCTTCAGCCTTGCCCATGTCGCCGTCGGCTTCCGTCAGCGCCTTTTTGCATTCCATCATGGGCGCGTCGGTCTTGGCTCGCAAGTCCTTGACCATCGATGCCGTGATTGCAGTCATTACTTTATTCCTCAGCTTGTTCAGTTAGCCCCGCACGCCGACCTGGCGTGCGGGGCGAATAGCAGTGTCAGTACGAATACCGCGAGGGCTTGTCACAAGCCCTTCAAGCGACCCGGATCAGGGTCGCTTGCCAAGCCCGATCAGGACTCTTCTTCGACTTCTACAAAGTCGTCAGAGCCTTCTTCGGCGCCAGCAGCCACTTCCTGCAGCGAGGCCGACTTGCCGGCCAGAATGGCGTCAGCAGCACCTTGAGCGTAAAGCTTGATGGCGCGACCCGAGTCATCGTTACCCGGAATGACATAGTCGATGTTGAGCGGCGAGTGATTGCTGTCGACCACGGCAATGATGGGAATACCCAGCTTGCGTGCTTCGGTGACGGCGATTTTATGGAAACCAACGTCGATCACGAACAGCGCGTCGGGCAGACCGTTCATTTCCTTGATGCCGCCCAGACTGCGGGTCAGTTTTTCGTGTTCGCGGGTGAACATCAGCGCTTCTTTCTTGGGCATGCGCTCAAGACCGCCGTCGGCAATCGTCGCGTCCATGTCGCGCAGACGCTTGATGGAGGCCTTGACCGTTTTGAAGTTGGTCAGCATGCCGCCCAGCCAGCGCTGGTCAACATAAGGCATGCCACAACGCGCCGCTTCTTCGGCGACCACTTCACGGGCCTGACGCTTGGTGCCTACAAACAGGATCGAGCCGCGGTTGGCCGCCAGCTTGCCCATGTAGTTCATCGCATCCTTGAACAGAACAACCGTCTGCTCCAGGTTGATGATGTGAATCTTGTTCCGGTGACCGAAGATGTACGGTGCCATCTTGGGGTTCCAGTAACGGGTTTGATGGCCGAAGTGAACACCGGCCTCCAGCATTTGTCGCATTGAAACGGACATGATTAACTCCAGTTTGGGTTTGGTCTGGTAGTCACTGGCCGTTGCCGCACCCTTGCGGGACGACAACGCTAAAGCACAAGATGACAGCCTGCCGGTCGGCTCTTCCGACTCAAAACACGGCTAATCTCGCGACCCAAATTACCAGCGCACTACGTGATTTACTACTATGTGAAACAACTTGCCTTCGGCTTGCGCCGAATGACGTCTGAACTGCCGACGCCTTATCTGCTGCCCAACGCTTCCGGACTGAGCGCCTTGGCATCCTGCCCCCCCGCGGCGACCCTCCTCGTTGAGGTGAATAACCAATAGGGTTAAGCTGCTGACACCAGCCCTTCTTCACGCCTCAGGCCCTTCTTCACGACTCAGGCCCTTTTTCCACGACTCCGCCTCACAGCTCGAACCGCGCACGCCAACGGCCCCGGGACGACGACCTGCGGCAACGAATTGCCAGGGTCAGAAGCTAG
Organism: uncultured Burkholderiaceae bacterium; assembly: GCA_963976885.1. Classification (GTDB taxonomy): domain Bacteria; phylum Pseudomonadota; class Gammaproteobacteria; order Burkholderiales; family Burkholderiaceae_E; genus JAUIAI01. The sequence goes on along the minus strand of CAXBNM010000122.1, from coordinate 7,604 downwards.
GCGTTAGTAAATAGCACCAGATAACCTATAATCTTAACATGTCAATTGAACTGAAAACCGCCGCTGAAATTGCGGCCATGCGCGTCGCCGGCCGTCTGGCCTCTGAAGTCCTCGACTATATCGAGCCATTTGTCGTGCCCGGTGTCACCACCGGAGATCTCGATCGCTTGTGTCACGAGTACATGGTCAACGTCCAGGACACCATTCCTGCCACGTTGGGCTATGCCCCGCCCGGCTACTCCCCGTACCCCGCTTCCATCTGCACCTCGGTCAACCATACCGTCTGCCATGGCATCCCGGGCCCCAAAAAGCTCAAGAACGGCGATGTACTGAATATCGACGTCACCGTGATCCGCGACGGCTTTCATGGCGACACCAGCCGCATGTATGCGGTCGGCACGCCCTCCATTGCCGCCAAGCGCCTGTGTGACCTGACCTGGGAATGCATGTGGCTCGGCATCGACCAGATCAAACCCGGCGCCCGCCTGGGCGATATCGGTCACGCCATTCAGGTGCATGCCGAAAATGCCGGCTTCTCGGTCGTGCGCGAGTTCTGTGGCCATGGCATCGGTCGGCGTTTCCATGAAGACCCGCAGATTCTGCACTACGGGCGGCCCGGCAGCGGCCTCGAAATGCGCCCCGGCATGATCTTCACGGTTGAACCCATGATCAACGCCGGCCGCCGTGAAATCCGCGAAATGCCCGATGGCTGGACCATCAACACCCGCGACCGCAGCCTGTCGGCGCAGTGGGAACATACCGTCCTGGTCACCGAAACCGGCTACGACGTCCTGACTGTCTCTGACAAAGCGCCGGCCAAGCCGGATCTGCAATCGCTGGCAGCCTGATGTCTGCCCGGCCGCGGCAACCGGTTGCCGCGGCACCGATACGCCGGCCCGCTGAAGTTTTCAGCCCCCGGCTTACCCGGCGGGAAGCCACCCGCCGCCCTCATCGAGACTACCCATGAATCAGACCATGCCTGAGGTGGTCGACGATACCGCCCGCCTGCGCAACAACTACGCGGGCACGGTGGAGAACCTGGTCGATCAGTTCCGTGTCGAACGCGATCCGTCCCGCCTGACGACCGGCATCAGCCGAGCTGCCGATCAAACGCTGTCCAAACTGTGGACCCTGTGCGAACTCGACGGCGAGGCTGCCTTGCTTGCTGTTGGCGGCTATGGCCGGGCCGAATTGTTCCCGCATTCCGACGTCGATCTGCTGCTGCTGGTGCCGCACGACCCTGTCGGCCCCCTCGCGCGGCGCCTTGAAACCTTCGTCAGCGCTTGCTGGGATCTGGGCATGCGCATCGGCCACTCCGTGCGCACGGTCGACCAATGCGCGCAAGAACAGCAAGCCGATATCACGGTGCAGACGGCATTGTTCGAGCGCCGCACACTGGCCGGCAACAAAACTCTGGCCAGGCAACTGGACAAGGCCCTGGCTGGAACCCCGGAGCCGGTGGCGTTCTTCCTGGCCAAGAGCGCAGAAATGCGTCAGCGCCATCAGAAGTTTGCCGGCACCCCGTACAGCCTTGAGCCCAACACCAAGGAAAGCCCGGGTGGGCTGCGCGACCTGCAGACTCTGCGCTGGGTGGCGTCGGCTGCGGGCCTGGGCAAAACCTGGCCGGCCTTGCATAAAAGCGGGCTGCTGACCTCCAGTGAATTGCAGATGCTGCGCCATAACGAGCGCCAGCTGCGCCGGATTCGCGCCGGCCTGCACGTGACGGCCGGGCGCTGCGAAGATCGCCTCATCTTTGACATGCAGGGCGCCGTTGCCGCAATGCTGGGTTATTCGGACCGCCAGGGTCGACGCGCCTCCGAGCAATTGATGCAGCGCTACTACCGCGCGGCCAAAACGGTCACGCAACTGACCACCATCTTGCTGCAGAACATCGACGAACGGCTGAACGAACGTGGCGATGTCCCCACCGAGCCGATCGACGCAGAGTTCGGGAGCCGCAACCGCTTGCTTGAACCGCTGAACATGAATCTGTTCAGCGACGATCCGTCCGCAATCCTGCGTGCTTTCATCAACCTGCAACGCGACTCAAGCCTGCGCGGCATGACCACCGCCACCTGGCGGGCCATGTGGAACGCGCGCACGCGCATCGATGCCGCCTTCCGGCGCAACCCCGAGAACCGGCGCCTGTTCATGCAGATTCTGCAGGCTCCGCGCGGCGTTACGGCGGCCATGCGGGCGATGAATCAGTGGTCGATTCTCGGTTACTATCTGCCCGCCTTCCGACGCATTGTCGGGCGTATGCAGCACGACTTGTTTCATGTCTACACGGTCGACCAGCACATCATGACCGTGCTGCGCAATGTGCGCCGGTTTACGCTCACCGAACACGCCCACGAGTTTCCGGTGTGCAGCCAGTTGATGGCCACGGTCGACAAACCGTGGCTGCTGTATATCGGCGCCCTGTTCCACGATATTGCCAAGGGCCGCGGCGGTGACCACTCCGAACTTGGCGCTGTCGATGCCCGGCGTTTTTGCCGGCAACACGAAATGTCGCGCGACGACACCGAGCTGGTGGTCTTTCTGGTTGAACACCATCTGACCATGTCGACGGTGGCGCAAAAGAAAGACATCTCCGACCCTGCCGTTATTTCGGCATTTGCCGACACCGTTAAAACCGAAGACCGGTTGACGGCACTGTATCTGCTGACTGTCGCCGATATCCGCGGCACCAGCCCGAAGGTCTGGAACGGCTGGAAGGCCAAACTGCTTGAAGACCTTTATCGGACCACCAAACGCTACCTGGCCGGCGACAAACCCAATGACGCCGCTCGCGTCGGCGCCCGCCGCCGGGAAGCCATTCGCATTCTTGATCTGTACGCGATTCACCCCGATACCTACCGGGCGTTCTGGAACAAGCTGGATATCGGTTACTTCCTGAAAACCGAAGGTCAGGACATGGCCTGGCATGCCCGCGTGCTGGCCGGCCATGCCGACAGTGAGGAACCGATCGTGCAGGCGCGACTGGCGCCTTTTGGCGAAGGCTTTCAAGTCTGCGTCTACTGCCCCGATCAGGAAGATCTGTTTACCCGGCTGTGCGGTTACTTCGATTCGGCCAATCTGTCCGTGCTCGATGCGCAGATTCACACCACGCAAACCGGTTACGCACTCGATACCTTTCTGGTCACCGACCGGCTCGACGACAAGGCTTACCGGCAACGCCTGTCGCTGGTTGAGAATCAACTCGCGCAGAACCTGCGCGAGCGTCCGCCCCTGAAGGAACCCTCACATTTCCGGCCCTCGCGACGCTCGCGCTCGTTTCCGATCAAGCCCTCGGTGGATTTGCGCGCCGACACGCACGACGAGCGTTTCCTGCTGACCGTGGTGGCCAACGACCGGCCCGGCCTGTTGTATGCCGTCTCGCTCATTCTTGCCAAGCACGGTGTCTCGCTCTATATCGCGCGCATCATGACGCTTGGCGAACGGGTTGAAGATACCTTCGTGATCAGTGGCGCGTCGCTGAACAATCCGAAGCAGCAACTGCAGATCGAAGCAGAACTGCTGCAGACCTTGAAGCTGCCCACCTGAACCATGCGCCAGGCGTGGTCAGCACCGCGCTGACAACGCCCGCCTGGCTAGGCACCCGCAGCATTCGGATCACCCCAGCCGAGGTGATACACATCTTCGCGAAACTGCACGACGGCGTCGCTGTCGACCCAGGCCGTGACGTAAACCATATGCACCGGCACCGGTTCGGGCAGACGCATCGTTGACGCTTCCTTGCGCTGCAAGGCCTGCGTTATCGGCGATGATTCCTGGTCCAGCGTCTGGCCCAGCAGCCAGGCGCTGAGCTCAACCACTCGCGCCACCCGGATGCAGCCGGCACTGAAACTGCGATCGGCACGCATGTACAACGCCGATGCCGGCGAATCGTGCAGGTAAATAGCCTGATTGTTGGGCATATCAAGCCTGATGCGCCCGAGCGGATTATGCGGACCCGGTTTGCGAATCATCCGGATTTCATGCGGACGCAAGCCTAGCCTGGCAACCTCGGCCGGCGCAATTTCAGCGCCATCGCGATTGCGAATGATCCGGTAGTCCTGCCGGACAAAATGTTCCGGATCGGCCACCAGACGCGGGAACAAATCTTTGCGCACGATACTGGCCGGCACATGCCAGGTGGGATGGAAATTGACGGCCGTCAGCCTGGCGTTGATTTCCGGCGTCTGGCGGTCGCGACGGCCGATCACCACCACGCTGTCCAGTTCAACATTACCGTCGCGTACGGCCTGCAATTCAAACGCCGGGATGTTGACCATCACGTAGCGTCCGGCCGGGGCGGTCTTGCTCAGGGCGGTGGTGCGGCGCAGGCTGTCGTGCAATTGCGCCAGCCGCTCGGCGGCCGGCACATTCAAGGCCTCAATCGTGTTCGGTCCGATCAGGCCGTCAGGCAACAAGCCATGGCGGCGCTGAAAGCGGCGCACCGCCGCTTCGAGATCGGTGTCGTAAAGATCGGCCTGCAGCGCCTCGGCCAGCGCGTAGTCGCCGGTCAGGCGCAGCCGCTGGCGCAGAGCCGGCAGGCGGGCGTCCCGGTCGCCCGGTTCGATTCGCCGACCACTGGGGATGACGCCCCAGCCACCGCGCTCGACGAGCGCCTGATAAGTTGCAATCGCGCCCTGCAGGCCAATTCTGGTCTGCTCGGATGCCAGCGCAATCGGCGGGCCGGCATGGGCCAGCGGTAACGTTGCCGGCACGGCCAGAGCGAACAACAAGGCAATGGTCGGCCGGCTCCGGCGCAGCAAGTCGGCGCACGCGGCGAGCAGCTTCCAATGGGCAGAACGGGTTTCAACAAACGGCGTTTTGGCAAACATGAGCGAAGTGCAGCAAAGAAGACAGAAATGGACGGTCGACATCTACCGGCCCCGCCGCGTCAGTTGATGCGTCGGGCCTGCAGTTTCAGACCGATCTTGATAATGCGCTCGTCACGCATTTCGCGCACGGTGAATTCAATATCGCCGATCTGAATCCGGTCACCAACCACCGGATTGGCAAAGCGCTCCTGCACCAGCTGACCAACTGTTTTGTCGTGCATGTCGGCGTCGGCATCGACACCGTACATTTCGGTCAGTGCGCCCAGCGGTGCTTCGGCATTGATCGTAAATTCGCCAAAGAACTGTCGCTCGCCGAGCCGGGTCGCCTCGTGCGGAACCAGCAGCAAGCGGTCCAGACGCTCGAGATCATCGCTGCGCGCCAGCAGGTAGACCAGATCGTTGGCCTGCACGCGCAGCGAGGACTCGGCCACCAGCGCAGCCTCCGCACGAATCAGCACCGCCGGCTGCGCCGATCCCGGCCAGGCCGTTTCGCCAAAGGTGCGGTTCACCACGCGGCTGCCGGCGGCAATCTTGTAGCCCACCATTTCAAACTCTTCCTGGCCCGGCAGACCCAGTTCTACCCGCTGCACCCGTCCCGCCAGCGACGGCACTTCGAGTTTGAGCAGTCGAGCCAGCGGCGTTACCGTCCAGCCCTGCAGCAGCAGGCTCAGAATGACGACGAAGAACGCTACATTGAAGTACAGCTGGTGGTCGGGCAAGCCGGCAATCCAGGGAAACAGTGCCAGAATGATCGGCACCGCGCCGCGCAGCCCCACCCAGGAAACAAACAATTGCTCGCGCCAGGCAAACCGAAACGGCAGCAGACACAACACGACCGCCACCGGTCGCGCCACCAGTATCAGCGTCAGACCGATCAGCAACGCGCTACCGGCCAGCGGCATCAGATCACTGGGCGTCACCAGCAGTCCAAGCATCAGGAACATCAGGATTTGCGCCAGCCAGGCCACCCCGTCGAGGAATTTCTCAACGTTGTACAAACCGCGCGAGACGCGTTTGGCCAGCACCAGACCGGCGATGTAGACCGCCAGAAAACCGCTGCCGTCGAATAAGGCCACGATGCCAAACAGGAACCAGCAACTGAACAGAACCAGCAAGGGATACAAGCCCGCATTGAGGCGGACATGGGTCAGCAACCAGGCCAGTACGATGCCGGCCAGCGTGCCCGCCGCCGCGCCGAGGCCCATTTGCTTGACGAACAACCAGACTGCATCGAGACCTGGTGCCGTGTTGGCGGCAATCGCCTGGACCAGCATCAGGGTGAGAAACACCGCCATCGGGTCGTTGGCGCCCGATTCAATTTCCAGCGTGGCACCGGCCCGCTGCTGCAACGCCACCCCTTGTCCACGCAACACCGAAAAAACCGCGGCCGCATCGGTCGAGCCGACGATGGCCCCCACCAGTGCCGCCTCCATCCAACCGATGCCAAGCACCCACCAGGCCGCCAGACTGGTAATGGCGGCAGAGACCGCCACCCCCACCGTGGCCAGCGACAGCGCCGGGCGCAAACCGACCCGAAAGCCACTGCGATCGGTGCGCAAGCCGCCGTCGAAGAGAATCACCGCCAGCGCCGCCGAGCCGATCACATAAGACGAAATCACATCGTCATAGGCAAAGCCACCCGGCCCTTCTTCGCCGGCCAGCATGCCAAAAGCAAGGTAGATCAACAGCACCGGCATCCCGACTTTCGGGCTGACGGTACTCGACGCGATACTGACGAGAACCAGAAAACTGACAAAAAGCATTGATGTTGCTGCTATATCCAACGTCAGTTCCTGTTCCGAAGCGTGAAATGAGGGGGTGGGTTCGGTCAGCTCTCGTAAGCCGATCCGTGCCTGTTGTTATAGCAAAAATCTTCTCGCTGAGATGTCATTTCTTGCGACACGACAGGTCTTGCGGGCTTGATGACGACATTGTGTCAGTCTGCGGAGGGCATCGACAAGCGCAACAGGCGCAATCCGTTGAAGACCACAATCAGGCTCGCGCCCATATCGGCAAACACAGCCATCCACATCGTGGCGTTACCAAAGACGGCCAGCAACAGAAAAACGCTCTTGATCCCCAGCGCCAGAGCAATGTTCTGCCACAACACCGCGTGCGTCGCCTGCGACAGGCGAATGGTGTCGGGGATCCGCCCGAGCTTGTCATTCATGATGACAATATCGGCCGCCTCCATGGCAATGTCGGTGCCGGCCCCGCCCATTGCAACGCCAATATCGGCATGAGCCAGCGCCGGTGCATCATTGATGCCGTCGCCAATCATTGCAGTGACGCCGCATTCGCGCTGCAAGGCCTGCACGGCCGCCAGCTTCTCCTCGGGCAGGAGTCCGGCGCGAACATCACTGATGCCCGCCTCCTGACCGATTGTTCGCGCGGCCAACGGATTGTCGCCGGTAAGCATGACGCTGCGCACACCCAAGGCTTGCAAGTCGGCCAGTGCCGGTGGCGCGTCGGCTTTAAGCGTATCGGCAACCGCGAAAATCGCCAGCACGCGTTTGGCGTCAATCAGCAAGGTGGTACTGCAACCGCGCTCGGCATGCACCCGCAGCCGCGCCTCCAGGTCGGCACTGGACAAACCGTTTTCCTGTACCCAACGCTGATTGGCCAAGGTCAGCGCAATGCCATCGACCTGCCCTTGCACGCCGCGCCCGGCCAGGGCCACGAAGTTTTCGACCACCGGTGCCAGGCCGGGAGATTCCACCTTGAGCCCGGTGGCGATCGCCTGTGAGACCGGATGATCGGACTGCGCCGCCAGCG
>CAXBNM010000121.1:0-12608 GCA_963976885.1 uncultured Burkholderiaceae bacterium | reverse complement strand
GTGGCCGCTTGCGTGGTTTGCTGCTCTCGAATCAGCGTCAGTTGCCGGCCGGGCACGCCGTTACTGTCCAGACCCGTGACCGTCCAGTCAGCGGTGCTTGTCGTCACCTTGTGTGGCACCAGCGGCAGGCTCAATTCAATCTGATTGAGGGCGGGCAGATGCAGACTCAGCGTAACCTGGCTCACACCGCCGGGCACCATCATCCAGATCTGGCCAGCCTGATCCGCGAGCACTTGACTGGCAGCATCGACGCCATTGAGGGCGATCCGTGCCGGGAGCAGACGCTGGGTGTCGGCCGGCAAGGGCACGACGGTTTGCTGCAATGCGTGCACCCTCAGGCTGACCTCGAGTTGGCGTTCGCTGGTTTGCAAATGCATTTGCGCAATAGCGGCGCGGGGGGCTTGCGTCTGGTTTTCCGTCAGTCGCTCGGCAAGCTCGCTGAGCATCGATTCGGGCGGAAACTCCGCGGCGTTGGCGTCGGGCGGCAGCAGTGGCAGCGCCAGCAACAGCATTGCAGCGGCGGCCAGATTGGCCGGAGCGACTTGGGGTCGGCGGGCGCCGGCCAGACGCCACAGCATTAATGCAACCAGCACCAGTATCGTCCAGTGCGCGAAGCGCTTGAGTGTCGGTGAAAGGAGAGTGATCGACAGCGACTGCCCCGCCAAGACCGGGCCGTTGAATTCGAGGGTGATGCCATTCCAGTGCCAGTCCGGAATTCCCGGGCCGGTCTGCACGACCGCTTTCGGGTCGGTCAAGGGCAGCTCTGGCGCAGCGGGCAGCGGCGCGGCACTGACACCGGCACCTTTGGCATAGGCGTTTTTCAATCGACTGCTCGCCATGCTTTCGACTTTGGCCTCGCGTCGGATGCTTTGGTCGGCCATTTCGGCATCGGCCCTGGCCTCGGCTACCTCACGTTCGCGTGACAACATCATTGGCGCCGAGCTTTCGGGCTTTTCGAGTTGCGGATGCAGTGCGGTGCGGGCCTGACCGATGACAAAGGGCAGCAAGACGATAAGCAGTGCAGCCATGGCGAGCCCGTAGGCCACCCGCAAGCCCTGGGCGAGCCGCCCTTGCGCAGGCACGACGCGCAGCAAGGCAATCGGTATCAGTACGGTCAGCCAACTCAGGCGTGGTGCCATCGGCTCATGCCAGAGCAGCGCGAGCAGCAGACAGGACAGGACCGCCCAGGGCCAGCCAAACAAGCGACCGGCAGCGATGGCGATGATGAGCACCAGAAACAAGTCATACAGCGTCCAGGCATCAAGCCAGGCTCCGCGCGCCCGGTCAACGCCCGACACTGCCAGCACCTGCCAGCCGGGCGGGGTGTGCAAGACCGTGTTGATCTTCTGAAAATCATGCTGCCAGCCAAGCGCCGGCACGCTGGTGCGCAAACCGGCCGCATCACCGTTCAGCTCAATACGCGAATCGGCAAGCAGTTGCAGTTGACCGCGGCGCACTTCGATGCCTTCGTGGTCCTGGCCGGCGGCGCGGGTAATGAACTGAGGTTCGCCATCGATGAGCGCCTGCCCGAGCGTCATACCCTGGTCGGTATCGAGGCGCCAGGTTGAGTTCAGGCGTCCGCTGATGCGGTCCTGCACCGAGAAGCCGCCACCATCAAAGTCGAGCCACAAGGCGCGCTGCATGGTGAGCTGATCCGGTTCAGGGGTGGGGTCACCGCGCCGCACGGTGGCAATGTCAAAACTCTGTCCAGCCTTCAGTCGAAAGCCGGGCAAGCCCTGCCAGTTGCCGGGCAATTCAACCTGACGCGGGTCGATCGATACCGGCCCACTGACTTCGGCAATCCGAATGGAAGGGTCGGCCTTCCAGAGCCAGATTTCTTCGTCGGGCCATGCAATGACTGACTGTGCCGGCGCGCCAGAATTGTTTGCGCGAGTTGCCGCCTGGCTCGGTGCGCGCAATTGATCGATCTGGCCGGCGTGGCGCTCGGTGATTTGTACGGTCCAGTTGCCGGGCCGCACCTGCAAGGTCAGCTTGCCATCGGTATCGAGCCGGGCGGGCAGTGGCGACTTCAATTGCATCGGCACCGCCTGACCAAGCAATACATTGGGCAGGCTGACTTCGCGTTGGCGTCCGGAAACACTTAAGGTCAGCGCGGTTGTCACCGTGAGCGGCCGGCCGTCCGTCACCAGCCGGCGCACCAGCAGTTCAAGTGCGTCCTCGGGGGCACTGCTCGGGCGCGTCGAGCCGGCGGCGCGCAAACGCAGCTGATCGGCCTGGCGTTGTACCGGTACCGTGCGCCCATCAATGGTCAATTCGACAATCCCGGTGCCGGCCCCCAGTTGCAACCGGTCCGGCATCGCGCTCCAGGCGAAGCGGCCGCTGATCTCATAACTGCCGGGGTCCAGATCAAGCGCTGGCTGGCCCTTGTCGGCCACTACCGCCACCGCTTCTTGTGCCACGCTTATTTCGACTGGCCAATGGCGCAGATTGCCTGGCAGGGTGATCCGGCTGGGCGCCAGTACCGTCACGGACTGGGTGAAGGTGGCACCCGCGTTGTGGGCGCGCAAGCGCAGCGTACCGGGCCAGACGCAGCGCCTTTGCTCATTGTCATAATTGACCGGGCAGTCCAGTTCGGGATGCGCATGCAGAACCCAGTCTACCCAGGGCGCCAGCGGCGCCGGCACCTGCTCGCGGCTGAGTGGCCGGGCATTGGCGTGGATCGCCCCTGCCATCAGGCAGAGCAACAGGAACAAGCGCAAGGCTAGGGTCATTGAACATCCAAAGAGAGGGGGCTGCCCCGATCTTAGTGAAGCGAGCGCAGGGGACCGTTCAATAGATGCCGATTCGTTGCGATCATGTCGCAGGGAAGCGGACGAATGCCGCGATTTAATCGATAATCGGCCGCTCCGGCGGCAGACCGGCCTGCCGATTGCCGGATCAGTTGCCCGGCTGGCTGGTTGGTTTCGGTCTGCGGCTTTGGTCCGCGGCTTCGGTCTGCGAGTACTGGCTGTGCATCAGACCTGTGAATCAGGCCTGCGAGTCAGCTGCTGGGTCGGCGTTGTCAAACTGGTCTACCAGCGCAGGGTCCCAGCCGAGGTGTTCGCACAGCCGGCGGATGACCCATCCGGCTTCGGCGGCCGTGACACTGGAATCGGGCTGGCGCAAGCCGGCCAGCATGCGTTCGAGTACATCGGTCTCGGCCAGACTCAGATCGAACAGCACCGCACGGGCGTTCTCGCTGAGCAGATTGCTCAGATCTTCACAGAACTCGAAGCGTTGATGCAGTTCTTGCCGCCCGATCGAGGGTTTGATCCTGCCGGGCGTCACATAAAGCGCGGTAAAGGCGGCGGGGATATCTAGTTGGTTCTCGTCGGACATGGTTTGAGGTCGCAAGCAGGGATAGCGGTGGATGGTCGGGCACGATACCATTCAAGCCCAGGGTTTGTTCTTCTGAACCATGATTCGTCATGAGCCATTCCATGCCTCGACCGCTCCGCGAAGCCCCTCCCGATGCTGACGCCCGGCGTCGTGCGCCAGCCGTCGTCGTGTATCCGGCCCAGAGCCTGCCCGCGCCCGACTGGCCCCTGATCCAGCAGATGAAATCCGGCGCCCGTAAAGTGGCTGAGCTACGCGTCGAGCCCCGTGAGGCCGAATGCTTTGAGGTGCCGGCCGGGCACTTCTTTCGCATTGTCAGCACCGAAGGTCCGCAGGTTGGCGACTTGAACCTCTGGCATCGCGACAATCTGAGCGAACGCTTTTTCAGCGGCAAGACCCGAGCACTCCATGCCACCCACGTCAGCACTGGCGACCGGCTCTGGAGCACTTTGCCGCACCTGCGCCCGTTGGCCACCATTACCGAAGACACGCTGGACTGGTATGGCTGGGATGCCGACGGTGCCGGTGTTCATGATGTCATCGGGACGCGCTGCGATCCCTATACGAATCGCCTGTTGCAAGACTCGCAATATCATCATTGCTGCCACTCGAACCTTACCCGCGCGCTGGCCGGGCATCGACACCTGCCACTCGCTGAAGCCGAAGCCCTGGTCCATGATGTGCTCAATGTGTTCATGTGTACCGGCTTCTCGCTCGACACGCACCAGTACTTCATGAAGGCCAGCCCGGTGCGCCCAGGGGATTTTCTCGAATGTCTGGCCGACGTCGATCTGCTTGGTGCCTTGTCGGCCTGCCCGGGAGGTGACTGTGGCGCCGGCCATTCAAGCGATAGTGCGCCATGCTTTCCATTGCGTGTTGAAATATTCGAACCCGAACAGCAGTGGCTTGCGCAGTGGCGTATGCCCACCATCAGCGACTATGATCGCAGTCATGGTGCCGGGCCCCGTTCGCGCAGAGCCCGGTAATGAACAGGAACAAGCAGCGAGAACAAGAACAGGCAGCGTCCCGAACCAACATGCATCTGACCCTACTCACCCCGGCTATTGGCGTCGAAATCCGCGGACTCGACCTCGGGGGAGATTTACCCGCTGAGACCGTGCAGCGTTTACGCGCATTGTGGTTGCAGCACCTGGTTGTTTTCATCAAGGATCAACAACTCTCGCCAGCGCAGCAACTGGCCTTTGCGCGCCGCATCGGTGTGCCAGACCATTATCCGTTTCTGACCGGGCTGGCGGGGTTTCCGGAAATAACCGAAGTCCTGAAGCGCGAGGACGAAACCATCAATTTCGGCGGCTTGTGGCATACCGATACAACGTATCAGTCCCAACCGCCCATGGCGACGATGCTGTATGCTAAAGAGCTTCCCGTTGCCGGGGGCGATACCTTGTTTGCCAATCAATACCTTGCCTGGGAAAGCTTGTCGCCAGGCCTGCAGCAAACACTGCGCCACTTGCGTGCGATTGCCAGTGCCGGCAAAGGCGCCGTAGCTGCCACGCGCGCGCCGCGCATCGCCGAACAAGGGACCGGTCGGGAGGCCGATCAGTTGCAGGCAATCCACCCGGTAGCCAGACAGCATCCGGAAACCGGTCGCACCAGTCTGTTCGTGAACCCGGCGCATACCACCGGTTTCGAAGGCTGGACCGAGGTCGAGAGCGCCCCGTTGCTCGATTACCTGTTTGCCTGGCAAACCCGAGAGGCGTTGTGTTGTCGCTTTCGCTGGGAGCAGGGTGATCTGGCCTTGTGGGACAACCGCTGTACCTTGCACTTCCCAATCAACGACTACCCGGGTGAACGGCGTCTGATGCACCGAATCACCTTGTGTGGTGACGCGGTCATTGCTGCCTGATAAACATCCGAAACGTTCGTCGCAATTCATCGGTCAACCGAATTTGCTGGCCTGCGTTTGGCCATTATCCCGTGGCTGATGTGACCGTGAAAATTGCTTCGGACAGGACTTCTGTCAGCCTTAAGCAACGATGCTGGTCGATTGGTATTTGTTGTTGCCGGCCGGCGTTTGATGACTGAGAATCGGCGGCAGGTGACATTCTGTGGCGCACTGCGTTCGGCCAACAACTGATTGGAAAGGCGCCCAATGCGCCAGTAGTTGGATTTGCCTTATTGTGTTGTATGACTTGATGGCGGTTGCCTGCAACAACAGTTACTGGCTGCGCTGCTTCCAACGCGATGTGTCGCGGTAGTTGGGGTTGGGCGCACAGCCGAGACGGCGAAGCGGGCTGGTACTCCGGGCTCCTTGATGTGGATAAATAAATGCTGCTGACTGCTTGGGTGAGCGATTTCTGCGTCGTCACTTTGACAGACACGTTGCCCGGCTTTTCCCCAACATTTGGTTCTTTACTGATTGTGCTTGCCGTCTGCGCATTGATGACGGAATATCATATTTACCGGCCGTGCTATCAAGCCTTGGCAGCTTCGATGACGCGCAATCCACCCACGGCTGGCATTGCCTGGAAGCGTTCAATTCGCGGGCTTCCTACGGCCGATTCTGGAGAGTTGTTGTGATGAAATCAGGGGGCAGCGATCTGACTAATCGACTGGACACAGCCGCAGGCTACGTCTCATTTCAGGCACCGTTGGAGAGACCGGCGCTGCGCTGTCGGCATTGCGGTGAAGACGCCAATCTGACGGTGGCGGATCTTGGCATGCAACCGATTGCCAATGACATGCGTCAGGCTGCTGAATTGGACCGAATGGAGCCAACCTTTCCTTTGCGCGCAGTTCTCTGCCCCAATTGTCTGCTCGTCCAGGCTCAGGAAGTGCAGAGTGCGCGGCAATTGTTCAACTCGCACTACACCTATTTCTCGTCCTACGCCGAATCCATGCTGCAGCAAGCCAAAAAGTATGCGCATGAGTGCATAGATCGGTTCGGTCTGGACCGCAGTAGCCGGGTGGTGGAAATTGCCTGCAATGACGGCTACCTGTTACGCTGGTTCAAGGAGGCCGATATCCCGGTGGCTGGCGTCGAGCCGACAGCCAATACGGCAGCCGCGGCCCGTGCACTGGGCATCCCGGTGTTGATGGATTTCTTTGGCGAGACGATGGCCCGTGAAATGCTGGCTCAGGGTCTGAGCGCCGATCTGATGCCGGCTAATAACGTCGTGGCTCATGTGCCCGATATCAATGATTTTGTCGGCGGGTTCACGCTTTTGCTCAACCCCACTGGCGTGGCAACTTTTGAGTTCCACCACATTCTGAGCCTGCTTGAGTTTCATCAGTTCGACGCGATCTATCACGAACATTTTTACTATCATTCGCTGCGCACGTTTCAGCGCATTCTTGCAGCCAAAGGCTTGCAGGTTTTTGATGTTCAGAAACTTCCGGCCCATGGCGGTTCTCTGCGTGTTTTCGCGCAGCGCATGGACACCAAACATCACCCGGTTGAAGACGCCGTCAACGAGATTCTCGCCGAGGAAGAACGGGCTGGACTCAACTCGCCTGAGCGCTATCTGAAGCTCGAAGCCGATATTCGCGAAACCAAGCGCCATTTCCTCTCCGCACTGATCAAGATCAAAGCCGAGGGCAAGAGCATTGTTGCGTATGGAGCCCCAGCCAAAGGCAATACCTTGCTCAATTATGCTGGTGTGCGAGGTGACTTCATCGACTATGCCGTCGATCGCAGCCCGCACAAGCAATTTCACTATTTGCCCGGTTCGCAGATTCCCGTTTATCCGCCTGATCGGGTGTCTGATACCAAACCTGATTACCTGCTGATCCTGGCCTGGAATCTAGTCGAGGAGATTGAACAACAGATGAGTTTCATTCGTGAATGGGGCGGGCAATTCATGATTCTGATTCCCACGGTTCGTGTTTGGTGAGCGCAGGACTGCAAGCTGAATCGCCCGGCCCCGAATCCACTGCTGGCGCGGGGTCCGCCGCCGCAATGTGGCAACTTTGCCAGGGCTTGTTTCCGCTGGCCCGGAGTCTGACTGGCGCTGGGGTTCGACAGTCTCTGGATTTGCTTGAGCAAGCCATTGATGGGCAGGGCGAAAGTGACGCACCTGAGTTGCAGCGATTCAGTGTGCCCAGCGGGACAGCGGTGTTCGACTGGACGGTGCCGCGGGAATGGGAAGTTCGCCATGCCCGGCTTATCGGGCCGGACGGTCAAGTGGTCATCGACCATGCCAACCATAACCTGCACTTGATGGGTTACAGCGTGCCGATCCATGCCACGATGTCATTGGCCGAACTGGCGCCGCATTTGCATACGCTGCCCGTGCACCCCGACTGGATTCCGTATCGCACCAGTTATTACGCGGATAATTGGGGCTTTTGCCTGACCGAGCGGCAACGTCGAAGCTTGCAGGACGGCACGTACCAGGTCGATATCGATACCCGGCTCTTCGACGGTCAAATGGATTGGGCGGAGGTTTTCCTGCCTGGCGACAGTGACGATGAGATCCTGATCTCCACACACATCTGCCACCCTTCACTGGCCAATGACAATCTGTCTGGCATTGCGGTAGCTACCGGGATGATCAACGCGCTGGCCAAACGGCAACGACGTCTTGGCGTGCGCTTTGTATTTGTGCCGGCAACGATAGGCGCCATTGCCTGGCTGGCGCACAACCAACGCCGGCTGGGAGCGATTCGCCACTCGCTGGTGTTGTCCAACCTGGGCGATGCCGGGCCATTTCATTACAAGAGCAGTGTGAGTGGGCAATCGGCGCTGGATCGAGTCTTTGCACACCTGAGTAACAGCGAACCTGCTTTCAGTAGTCTTGCTGTGATGCCATTCTCGCCATACGGCTATGATGAACGGCAGTACAACAGCCCGGGCATTGCGCTCAACGCTGGCAGCCTGATGCGCACCCCGTTCGGGCAGTACCCGCAGTATCACACCAGTGCCGACAACCTCGATTTCATCAGTGCATCCGCCTTGCAGGAGTCGCTGGAACTTTGTCTGCTCGCGATCGAGGCTTTACAGACCGATCGCATCTATCGCAACCTGAGCCCGATGGGCGAACCGCAACTCGGGCGGCGCGGTCTGTACCGCGCCATCGGCGGCGACAATCAAGGGCAGCAGCGTCAGCTGGCCATGCTCTGGTTGCTGAATCAGGCAGATGGCACACACTCCTTGCTGGACGTTGCTCAACGTGCCGGCCTCAGTTGTCAATTGTTGGCGTCGGTTGCCGATGAGTTGCTGCAAGCGGGTCTTCTTGAAGCCATTTGAGAGTTTTTCAGTCTGATGAGTGAACTTGTCTTCGGCGTCATGTCGGCTTTACAGAAAGCCGACACCGTTGCCCAGCTTTGCCGGGCACTGGCCCCGCATCGCGTTGTGCTGCATCATGATTTCGCGCAGCAACCAGGGTTTCGTATCGATCTGCCGCATGTCGAATTCGTTCCTGATCCCCGCTCGACCGATTGGGACGGCTTTGGCTTTACGCAAGGCGTCATGCATTTGCTCACCCATTGTTTGCGCGACCCCTCGCTGCGCTATTTTCAGTTGCTCAGCCCTACGTGCTTGCCAATTCGCCCGGTAAGCGAGTTCGCTGATCGGGTGCTGGGCGAGGCGCACCTGCGCAGTGTCGCCGCTGACGTTGATGGAATCGACGTCTTGGCCAGTGAGCAGGCGCTGATGAACTTCGGTTACAGAATCTACGGGCCGCGTGAGTCCTTGCGGCTGCGTGCGCTGTACAAAGCCTCGACCTGGTATTTCGGCGCCAATTGCACCGAACACATCCTGGCCGGACTCGCGATCCGGGAGCGACAATCCGGGCCTCTCGATCTGAAAGCTCGGCTTGGCCAGGGGCTGATCAAGGCCGCCGCGGCGGGCTGGATGGGCCGGACCGCCTTTGGCCCGGCTTACCGGCCGACGATGGGAAGCAGCTGGTTCGGAACCGGGCGAGAAGCGGCTGAATACCTGCTGGAGCACTTCGCGAACGAATCGGAGATGGCAGTCTTTCGAAAACTGGTCTTTCCGGATGAAATGTTGATCAGTACCGTTTTGCACAACGGTCCGTTTCAACTCGGCGAGGCCAATCATCTGCTCAATGACTTCGATGGCTCGCGGCCGCGCACTTTTACGCTCTCCCAGGTGCAGGCCATGCTGCCAGGTTCAAAGTACTTTGCAAGAAAGTTTGCCGATGACCCGGATGACCTGGCGCGCCGTTTCGTGCTGAGCCGAATCGGTGTCGATTGATTTTTGCCCGTGTAACAGGGTCGGATCGTCTCTTGCTTTGAACCTGCGAGATAGTCCGGATTGATCGATCAGGAATTTGCATTTCAAGCGTCAGGAAGTTTTCGCCTGAACCCGAGATGGCCAGTATAGTCTGGGGTTGATGGCAAGCATTGCACGGTAGTCCGAAGTGACCCGGAACCTCCCCGTTATTATGCCAAGGAGCTATTGAATGAGTATTGTCCGCATCAATCCCAGCATGGATAACAGCGCTTTGCGGGAATTGCTGTTCTCCGGAGAACTCATTTTGTTTACCGAGCTTTCGATGGTGAAAGAATTGGTGAACCATACCCGTCGTGAGCTCGAATCTCTTTTCCATCCCCATGATCCGCAGCAGGCCCATGTTCATTTTTCACCATCTGAACTGGCCGAAATGCTGTCAGCATGGAAGCCCCGTTTCATGCGGCTACCGGAATCTCTGCGCCTGTCGAAGGCCGTACTCACCGAGATTGGTTTCAGTCCGTCGACAACGCATTATGACTTCCTCAAACCGCGTACCTCATATCCGGTCGGGCATCTCACCACCGGCATCGCTTATGCCTTTCCCTGGCACCGTGATACCTGGTACGCGGCTGCCAGGCAGCAGATAAATCTGTGGTTTCCGATCTGGGATGTCAGGCCGGATAATGCAATGGGCTTTGACCCTGGCGGGTTTGCGCAAAAGGTACCAAATAATTCGCATGAATTTGATTACTACCGGCGAAACGTCGAACGTCAGTCTCTGGCCAGTGTCACTGGTAAAGATGTAAGAGCCCAACCGGGGGCTATCGACTGGCAAGTGGCCCACGAGGACATCTTGCTGATCGCGCCCGGGCAAATTCTATTGTTCTCCGCGGATCAATTGCATCGGTCCATTCCCAACACGTCCGGATTGTCTCGCTACAGCGTCGACTACCGCGTCGTCGATGTCACCGACATCGAGGCAGGCAGAGGTGCTCCGGCGTTGGATATTGCCTGTACCGGTACGGCAATCCGTGATTTCAAACGAGTTCTCGATGATGGTCCAATGCCCGAGCATTGCGTACTGGCTCTCGAACCGGATGGTCCCACCGATGGCGATGGCGCGTTAACGTTCAGCCCGCCCGCATAGCAGGTTCACGGTCCGCGAAATTGCCCTCTGCGCAGGCCGATGATTACCTTGCCTGAGGCCGCTGTTTGCTCCTTGATCGTGAGCCGCGACGCGGGCAGTCTGAATTTCAAAAAACTACGATTTTTACTTCATGCAGCAAGTATTGGCCGCTTGACTTTGGAGTAGCATGATTAATCAGGCATGCTTTTACGCACACGATAGTAATCAGTGCTCTTGCCGCTGAAACCGGGCAGCGACTCAGGTCAGTCCGAATCCGTCGTCGTTATTCTTTGACAGGTCTTCTATGCAATTTGCAGATTTTCTCGATTGTTTGCAATGTCCTGTTTGTACGAATGGGCTCGAATTCAAATCGGTTGAAGGGGCAAACCGTCCCGACCCGGCGCTGGATGGTCACTTTGGCGTCTTAAGCTGTGGCTGTAGCAAGTATCCGGTCATTGCCGATATTCCTGTGCTGATGGAAAAACCCCTGGGCCTGATGTCGCACTGGAATGATGGTGCTGTCTATGCAGGCCCCACGCCGGGTCAGATCGTGTCCTTGATCGAGAAGGGCGATTGGCAAGAGGCACTTATTCAGGCGCTCGTGTTTCCGCAGATCTTTCCGGGTCACTGGCGACTGTCAGGAAAACCCTATTGGCCAACCCGGCTGACGCGCCGCGCCGGGCTCGTCATCACGCGTCAACGTCTCGATAAGCTTTTGTTCAAGGAACGGAGATCGCTGACCGTCAAGGCGTGGACCGATTTGTTTTTCGCCAAACGTTCGGGTAACAACGATTACCTGAGTGAGTACTTCTCGGCCAAGGTTACGATGCCCCGATTCCTGTCAGCAATGGCTCTCGTGCAGCGACTGCCCAAGGGGCGCGAGCCGGTGGTGGATCTGGCTTGCGGGATGGGGCACGTCGCCGGATATCTGACCGAACGTGCCGCATCAAGTCAAGCAATTGGTATCGATCTCAATTTTCATCAGCTCTGGGGGGCGCGGCATCTGATCGCCAGAAAGGCCTGGTTTGTCTGCGGCGATTTTGGTGCCGGCCTGCCAATCAAATCCGGTCGCGCGAGTGCGGTGATTTGCTCTGATGCATTTCAGTTCTTACCAGACAAACCGATGACAATGGGCGAGATTGAACGGATTGCGCCCGGCGAGCCGATCATTGTTGCGCGGGCTGGTTCGCTTGGGGTCGGCCCTGCCAATCCACCCTGGGGTGGCGAACTCACCCCTGGGGGCTATCTTGAACTGCTCGGCCCGGAACGGACCAGAATATTCGCCGACGACCGACTCTGGAAGGACTATCTGCTACGGCGCGACCCGCTGGTGCAGACCGCGCCAAACCTCGATGACCTGGCGTGGGAGAAATACTTGAGCTTTGCGGTCAATTGGCAGGCGCTTGACCCGATGCCCTCAAGCGAGGAGCGGCGACCGCATGCACTGGGCCAACTTGTTGTTAACCCGTACTACCGGGTGGTTGAATCCGGCGCCTCCGAACTCGACTTGCAGTTCGGATTTTCCTCTATCTGGGGAGCCTACGAAGATGCCGACATGTCCGCGTATGTGCAGAAATGGGTCACTCTGGAGAAAGGGCTTATCGAAAAAGGGATAGCCGATCCTGAATCAGATACAGCCCGGGATCTGATCGAGCGGTTCATCCTGATCGGTACACCAGCCCATTGATTGTCAATCGTTGCTGCGTTTCAGTTGCCGATGCGGGCCTCGTTGTAGGGTCGGTACACGGAAGCACTTGGGCGACCAACGAGGAATCGTTCTACTCCTTGCGCCAGTGCCTGCTTATAGACGAGCAATGATTTGCCGGCAGCTTCTATGGTTTTGTCGATGTCCTCGTCGGTATGCGAGTAGCTCGTCAGGAAGCTGGTCGGCAATATGCCATGGCGCAGCATTTGTTGCAGGAAGAGTGTCCGCATCGATTGCGATGCTTCGCCATGCTCATCAAGAGTTGTGTACATCACCGCACAGCC
>CAXBNM010000120.1:0-12616 GCA_963976885.1 uncultured Burkholderiaceae bacterium | reverse complement strand
CTGTTCCTGCCGGTCCAGATCATTGCGGAGCGCAAACTGTTCAAGATTCAGGCCGGCCCGTTTGAATCCAACTATCAGGCCGAGGCGGCCATCAAACGCTTTCGTGCCGAATCCGATTTGCGACCGTTCTACGTCTATCGCTGACGCCGCTGCGGCGCTCAGTCACGGGGCGGGCGCAGTTCCAGCGCCGCCGCGTACAAGGTTTCCTGCTTGAGGCCGGTCAGTTTGCGCGCCAGTTTGGCCGCCCGGGCCGGTGGCAGCTCAGCCACCAGCGCCGTCATCAACGCGCGCGCGCTTGTTTCCAGCGTCAGCGGATCATCCAGGCCGACCGCTTCGGCGTCGTCCGCGTCGGCGTCGCGGCGACTGTCATCGACCGGCACCGGCGCCACGGCCAATACGAACTCGCCGCGCCCATGATTGCTGTCACTGGCCAGCCAGGCCGGCGCGTCGGCGGTGGGCAGCGAAACGATTTGCTCGAAGCGCTTGGTCAGCTCGCGGCCGATCACCACGGTGCGTGCCGGCCCGAAAGCGGCAGGCAGATCCTGCAGACAGGCTTCAATCCGGTGCGGTGCCTCCATCAGCACGACGACCGCCTGGATGCGGGCCAGTTCCTGCAGACGCTTGCGGCGGGCGGCGGAAAGCCGGCCGCGCGGACCAGCGCAACCAGACGGGCGCCCGGATCACTGACGGCGGGCGTACCGGCGTCCGACACCAGTGCGCAGGCCTCGCCGGCACGCAGCACGGCCAGCAAGTCGTCGATGCGGCTGCGCTCGTTATGCGAATGGGCCGAAACGAGTTGGGCATCGGAGCCGATCTGGCGCAACAAGGTGCCGGTGTGACGGGTGTCTTCGGCCGCCACCAGCCGTACGTCGCGCAATACGTCGCGTGCGCGTGGCGAAAGGTCGCTCATGTTACCGATCGGCGTGGCCACTACATATAATGCGGATTGCTTTGGAGTAATTACTGTCGTGTCCATAAACCGCCGTCAAATCCTGCGTGCCGCAGGTCAGGGAATCGTTGCCATTGGGGCACAGACAGGTCTGGGCCTGTCGGCCGCACTCGCCGCCGATAAAGAGCCGGAAGAAGAGAAGAAGAAATCCACGCTCGTTTCTAACGTAGAAGAGTTTGGCCGTGGCTCGACGCGGGTTGCCGTGTTATTGCCCAATATTGATGGTCCGTACCGGTTTGCCGCCGATGCGGTGTTGCGCGGCGTGATGGCCGCGCATGCAACCGACGGGCGCGGGGTGCGGGTCAAAGTGGTGCGCATTGAAGATCCGGCCTTCCCCGATGCGTCTGAAGTGTATCGCCAAATGCAGCGCGACCGGATCAGCATGGTGATCGGCCCGCTGATTCGCAGCGAGGTCAACGGGCTCAGCGCCATCGATCAGTTGCCCATTCCCACGCTCGGCCTGAACCTGCCCGATCAGGGGCAGCAGATTCCGGGCAACTGTACATTGTTCAGCCTGGCGGTTGAATTCGACGGCCGCAGCGCCGCTCGGTATGCGTTTGCCGAGGCCTACCAGCGAGTCGGCTCGATGCGGGCGCCCTGGGCGCTGACCATCAGCAACACTTCCGAATTGTCGCAGCGCAGTGCCGCCGCATTCACCGAGGCCTGGCAGGCCAATGGCGGTCAGGTAGACCAGCCGATCGTGCGCGACGTGCAAACCTACGATGAAATGACCCAATTGCTGGCCGGGGTACGGGCTGATGTGGTCTTTGCCGCGCTGGATGCCGAGGTCATGCGCACCATCCGGCCGGCGTTCGCGGCCAGCCTGCCTATATACGGCACCAGTCAGCTCAATGTCGGCGCGTTACCGACCGTGGCCAAGGCCGAATTGCTGGCGGCGCCCGAACTCGATGGGGTGCGGGTGGTCGAAATGCCCTGGCAGTTGCAATCCGATCATCCGGCGGTGCCGCCTACACCCGCTCGCGCCGCCTGCCGAACCTTGAAATGCAGCGCCTGTATGCGTTTGGCATCGATGCGTGGCGCCTGTCGCGCGCGCTGATGAAGCAGGCCGACGACGGATTGACCGGCACCCCGTTCACCCTCGATGGCGTGACCGGTCAGTTGTATCTGGATGCCAACCAGGATCCTCGCGTGTTGCGTGAATCGGTGCTCGGCGTCTATCGACAGGGCATTTTGCAGCCCGCTTATGCCAGTGGCCCCGGGGGCTATGAGCAAGCGCCAGCCGGAGGCAGCAGCCCGCGCCGGCCCTAGCCCGGCCGGCCTGCCACGCCCATGAGTCGCCAGACCGCCGCGCAGCAATCGGGCGCCGCCGGCGAGGATCGGGCGCTTGCTTATCTGACGGCGCAGGGGCTGAGCCTGGTCGCGCGCAATGTAGGCAGCAAGCTGGGTGAACTCGATCTCATCATGCGCGACGGCCAGACTGTTGTTTTCGTGGAAGTGCGGGTGCGGCGCAGTGCCGCCTTCGGCGGCGCGGCAGCCAGCGTCACGCCGGCCAAGCAACAGAAGCTGCAACGACAGGCCCAGGCCTGGCTCAAGCAGCGCTTTGGTGATCGGCAATGGCCGGCCTGCCGCTTCGATGTGTGCGCCATCGAGGCCGGCACAATGAACTGGATCCGCGACGCGTTCTGATCACGCAACAAACTGTTGTCAGCAAGCCCGTATAATCCTCAGACAACGATAAGTTGCGGATCTACGGGAGAATCGCTGATGCCCACTCGAGTGCCAAACATGCCTGAACAATCAGGGCGTTACCTTTTCGGTATGCCTAAGGGCATGCGCCAACCGGCGGCCCGCACGGCGATGGTCTTGGCGCTCATTGTCGGTTCGCTGGGCCAGGCAGGCTGCTTTACGCTGGCCGCTACCGGTGTCGCGCTGGGTGCGCTGGCGGTCATTGATCGCCGCAGCATTGGCGCCCAGACCGAAGATCAGACCATCGAACTCAAGGCGCGCAGTCAGTTGCGGGTCGCCATCCATGATGCCTCGGGTATCTCGGCCACCAGCTTCAACCGTCGCGTGTTGCTCACCGGTCAGGTGTTGTCCGAGCAAGATAAGCAACTGGCCGGCTCAACCGTTGCCGGTTTGCCCAATGTTCGTGGCGTCTACAACGAGCTTGAAGTCTCCGGTCAGCCCTCGCTGCAGGTAACCGCCAGCGATGTCACCATTACCACGCGCGTCAAAGCCAGTTTGCTGCGCGACCAGCTCGTACCGGGCAACTCGGTCAAGGTGAAAACCGAAAGCAGTACCGTGTACCTGATGGGTCTGGTCACCAACGAAGAAGCCGAGCGGGCGGCTGAAATTGCCAGTCGCACCGGCGGAGTGGCGCGAGTCATTACCGTTTTCGAGATCATCAGCCCCGACGAAGCCGCATCGCTGTCGACGAAAGCCGCGCGCCAGCACAATGCGTCCGGCACCGCGCCGGGCACCACCCAGCGCCAGTAAATCATCGCTTGCCAGACCCCGGCGTCCTGACGCCGGCCACCGCTGGCTCCGGTTTAGGCCACGTTTGTCCGCCTGTTCGCAGAGCCCCGGACGAAAGCCCCCGTGACACCGATAGGCGGTCCGGCCGCCGTGGCGTCAAACGCACGATTACCCCGACAATGCTCCCGTAACCAAATCAAAGGAGTGACGGGAATCATGTCGATTGGAACGATGATTGCGCTGGGCCTGGCGGGTGTTTTGCTGATCTGGGCTGTCGTGACCTACAACCGGTTTGTCGCCACTCGGAACCGCTTTCAGAATGCCTTTGCGCAGATCGAAGTGCAGCTCAAGCGCCGCTATGATCTCGTGCCCAATCTGGTGAATGCAACGCAGGCTACGCTGCGCCACGAACGTGAAACGCTTGAAGCCGTGACCCGTGCGCGTCGCGATGCGATGCAGGCCGAGCAGGGCGCTCGTCGCGACCCGGGCAATGAAATGGCACTGGCCGCACTGGCGTCGGCCGAAGCCACGCTCGGTGGCTCGCTGGGTCGCTTGATGGCGCTGGTTGAAGACTATCCTGAACTCAAGGGCGACGACGCCATCAACCGCCTGACCGAAGAGCTGGCCTCGACCGAAAACCGGATCGCGTTCGCCCGTCAGTCCTTCAATGACCAGGTGACCAGTTACAACACGGCCATCGAGTCGATGCCGGCGGCGTTGGTGGCGGGCGTTTCAGGTTTTCGGCGGGCCGCGCAGTTGGTGGCCGTCAGCCGCGCTGAAGAGCGCGAGCCGGTGGCCGTGAACCTCTGATTGCCCGGCACTGAATCCTTCATCGATGGACTTTCATACTTACCAAGCACAGGCCAGAGCGCGTTCGCGGCAACTGGTTCTGTTGTTCTGTCTGGCCGTGCTGCTGGTGATGCTTGGCGTGAACCTGATGGGTGCCTTCCTGTGGGGCATGTTCACGCGCGGGCTCGATCTGCCCGACTACTTTGTCGTCACCAATTGCGCGGTGGTCATTCTGTACGTGCTGGGTGGCGGTTGGCTCGAGTGGCAGCGTCTGCTGGAAGGCGGCGCCTCGGTGGCTCATCGGCTGGGCGCGGAAACCCCCAATCCGTATCACACACGTGACCAGCGCTTGCTCAACATCGGCGAAGAGTTGGCCATTGCTGCGGGCATTCCGGTGCCCGAGATGTTCGTGCTCGATCATCCGTCCATCAATGCACTGACTGCCGGTCACGATCCGGCGCACTGTGCAGTGGTGGTCACGCGCGGCGCCCTCGAGCAACTCACCCGTAACGAGTTGCAGTCGGTCGTTGCCCATGAGTACGCGCACATCGTCAATGGCGATGTCGCCCTCAACACCCGGCTCACCGGTGCCTTGTACGGTTTGTATTCCCTGAATCTGCTCGGTCGCGCCATGCTGTCGGCGGCCTTCACCACCGATCGCAAGGATCGGCCGCTGTTGCCCTGGCCGCTGTTGATTCTTGGTGGCGTGGTGCTGACGACGGTCGGCTGGATCGGTGCCTTCAGTGGCCGTCTGATGCAGTCTGGTGTCAGCCGTCAGCGCGAGTTTCTGGCCGACGCGCAAGCCGTGCAGTTCACGCGTGACCGCGACGGACTGGGGCGGGCCTTGCGCAAGATTGCCGGGCAGGATGCGGTGCCGGTGCGCTCGGAGTACAGCGAGGTTGTCGCGCACCTGTGGCTCGGCAGCGATGGCAGCCGCAACAAATGGTTTGATACACATCCGCCCCTGATGACGCGCATTCGCCGGCTCTACGGTCGACCCTTACCCGCGATTCGTCCAGCCGTGGTTGAGGTTGAGGCCGCGTCGCCGAGCAAGGCCGCGCCGGTGATCGAAACCCTCGACTGGCCGGGCAACGCCGGCGCCGCGGATCCGGGCGCTGGTGTTGCCGGCTTGGTGCCGCTGGCAGGTGCCGCAGCGATAGCGACGGCTGGTGCCGCGATCGGAACAACCGCCGGCGCAATAACGGCGGCCGCTGCCTTCGCGCGCCATGATCCGAGCCTGCAGGCTCAGGTCGATGCGGTGGTAGAACAAGCCAGTGCCCATGCTCATGAGGCCGATGAACTGATTCATGCGGTGCGCCAGCTTGGCTCGGATCTTGAGCAGAGTGCGTTGCTGCTCAATGCCATCGTCGCCGGTCCGGTGAACGAAGACGAACAAGAACCCGTCGCTGTCGGGCCCGGCGTGGGCAGTCTTGAACTGAAAATGGCCTTGCAATGGCTGCGTCAACCGCAGGCCCAGTGGTTGCGCGTGCCGTTGGTGGAATTGCTCACCTCGCGCGTGCGCCATTGGCCGCTCGAGCACCGAATGACGCTGGTCAAGTCTTGCAATGATGCGGTGCTGGCCGATGGCCGCATCGAGAAGACCGAATGGATTTACTTCACGCTGGTGCGCCATCGTTTGCTTCCCGATGAGCGCACGCCGCGCGAGTGGACGTCGGCGACTCAGCGACGCCGGGCCTTGGCCGAGGTGTTTTCAATGGCCGGGCAACTGTCCAGACAATCGGCCCGGCGAGTCCGTGATGCCGTGGTGATGGCCGCCGAGCAAATCGGCGTGGAGCAGCCTACCGCTACCCCGGATCAGTTTCAGTTTCGCTCACTGACCCTGGCGCTTGATGTGTTGCGCACTTTGCCGCCATTGCGCAAGCCTTTGCTGCTGAAGGTATTGCAGACGCTGTCGCCAGACAAGGAGTGCGCGAGTTATCACGCGTTTCTGGTGGCCGTGGCGGCGGCTATCGATTGCCCGCCGCTGGAGCCCTTCACGCCGATAAGCGGAAGAATGCAAAGCATTGCCGGGCGGGTGGCAACGGTTGCCGGCGCGTCTGAGTGCGCGGATCTGAATGGCTGACCAGGCTTGGCGCTGAGCCGCCGGCCTGGCTTGTCTTGTTGTTGCGGTTTGCGCCAACGCGTGCCACGACGTTGCAAGCCATTGGCGCAAATCGCGCTTGCGGCTACCTGGCGAAGGCGCCCGGATACTTGTCTTTGTAGGCCGGCGCTTTGCCAACCGACGAGGCATTGAGCATGGCGTGCACGATGGCGCGCGCCAGTGTGTCGGCAGCGGCCGAGCCGAGCACATTGATGTTGGCCGGTGCCGAACCCCAGGTGGCTTTCTGTTTGAGGGTGGACAGATCGAGCAGCCCAGTGCCGAGCACGAAGACGGTATCGCCGTCAAACATCGTATGGGCCGGTCGAATGGCACGGGCCAGACCATCTTGCGCCATTTGCGCGATTTTGGTGGCTTGCGCCTTGGTGAGCTTCACATTGGTGGCAACCACGGCAATCGTCGTGTTCTTGACCGGTTCACCTGCCGCATCGCCTGCCGCCGCCCCGTTCGCCGCATCGGCGGCAAACGGCGCCTGCAGCGCGCCGAACTCATCGCCGACTTCCAGATAGCGGGCATAGAGTTCACCGGTGGCCGGATTCACGGTCGAGCCATTGGCGTTGACGGCAACGATGGCGCCGACCATCACACCATCGCCCAGATCGACACTGGCCGTGCCGAGCCCGCCTTTGAGGCCGCCGGCAACGGCGCCGGCGCCCGCGCCGACATTACCCATTGCGATCGGGCCGGCGCTGGCTGCCTCGGCGGCCTTGCGACCGAAGCTCGCATCAGGGCGATCTTTGAAGTCGCGCCCGAATCGGCCCGGATCGTACAGAACTGCGGCGGGCACGATTGGTACGACATTGCCGCCGCCAACATTCCAGCCACGTTTGTTTTCTTCCAGCCAGAGCATCACGCCGTCGGCAGCCGCCAGGCCGAAGGCACTGCCGCCGGTGAGGACGACCGCATCAACCTTGTTGACCAGATTGGTCGGGTCGAGCAGATCGGTTTCACGGGTACCGGGTGCGGAACCACGGACATCGACGCCACCGACTGCGCCTTTCGGTGCGAGCACGACGGTGGTGCCGGTGTGGCGTTGTTCGAAATTGCCAACTTCGATGCCGGGGACATCGGTAATGGCGTTGAGCTTGCCGGTCTGGGTGGTGGATTTCACGGGTTTGGCCGGTTCAATCGTGGTTTGAGCATGGCTTGCGGTGGTCAGCGCCGTCAATACAGCGGCTGCGACGAGAGCGTACGGTTTATTCATGAGCACCTTGAAAAACAGGGGTGAATGACTGGCCGGCATTGGTGACGCCGGACCGGTGATGGTCAGGCGCCATTGTATGGGTGCTGGCAAAATCACTGCGCCGCGCGAATCTGACTGCGCTCATGACGGCTCATGTCATGGACGGCGATTCAATCGGTGCTGCGGCGCGCCAGTTCAAAGTGCTCTACATCGTGCGCGAAGGATTGCAACATGGCTTGCGCTTCAGCAGCAACCACGGCCTTCTCGGGTGTGTCACCCGCGTATTGCCTGATTGCAGCCATCGATTCCCAGCGCGAAACAATCACCAGCTGAACGCCGTCGGCTTCATCACGACGAAGAATCTCCGCTTCGATGAATCCATCGATGTCACCGACAATGGCAAAGACGGTTTGTTCGAGGTAGTTGAGGTAAGCGGCGCAATTGGCTTGTGAAACACGAGCGCGCCAGAGTCTGACTATCACGGTAATACCTTGCTTGATGCCGGCCGACCCGGAGCGGGTCGGCCGTGGTGGAAAGCAACCTCAGATTGCCATGCGCTTACTGGCTGATGGCGAGATTCATGAATTTGCCGATCGTGTCGTTCCACGATTTTGTGCAGGCCGCGCCGCACCGATCGGCGAAGGCCGGCAGGATCACCGACGTCAGCGCTTCCTTGCGCAGGACTTCATCAGCATCCGTTACCTCGACCAGCGTCATGCCGGCTGGCTCCCCTTCGCTGCACGGCCCCGTGGTGTTGCAAGCCAGGCCGGTAGCGGTTTCGGTGGCGGCCAACTCGAAAATGGAGTTTTCCAGGTCGGCAACGTTTTTCTCAAGAAACGTCTGGACGGCCGGATCAAGGCTGTTCCACCACTTCAGGTTGGCCATGTGCGCCGCCAGGCCAAAGGTGATGGGCATCGGTGAAATGAATCGGGCCGATTCATGCCATTTGGCTTTATAGCCTGACAGCGCACCGGTAATGGCGCAGTCGACCACGCCATTGGCGAGCGCGGGCTGCACTTCGGCAAACGCAATCGTAATTGGCGAGCCGCCCAGAAAGTCGACAAAGGCCTGCTGTGAAGCGCCGGAGGCACGGACCTTGCGGCCTTTCAGATCGGCAATGGACTTGAACTCATCGCGGCAATAGATGACCTGCGCCTGATAGGTGCCGAAGCCAAGCAACTTGATGCCGTGCTCTTTTTCGAGAAACTCGGCATAGGTCGGCCGAAAGGCATCGGCAACCTCATGAAGTTGTTTGACCGAGCCGACCAGGCCAACCAGATCGGCCGCTTCGTTGGTGGGTACCTCGCCTGAGTTATAGGCCAGTACGGTCGTGGCTGCCTGCAGTGTTCCTTTGGAAACCAGCCGGAAAATTTCGCCACCCTTGAAGCCCAGTTCGGTGAACGGCTTGACCTGCACCGTGATGGCCTTATTGGATTTCTCGGGAATGGTTTCGGTCCAGAACGGCTTTTCCCGGTCAACATACATGGACAGCGTGCCGATGGAGCCGACCACGTTGAAGGTTGTCTTGGGGAGTTCCTGGGCAACCGTGGTTCCGGTAGCCAGCAAAGCGGCAAGTGCCGACGCTGCAACAAGCGATTTCATGATGTCGTTCCTCTCAAATGGTTGGTGCCGAAACTATCCGCCCGGCTTGGGATTGATAACGGAAGGTAACCAGAGTGCCAGTTCAGGAAAAGCGATCAGCAGGCAGATCATGGCCAGCATGGCCAGCAGAAAGGGGGCAGCGCCAATCATCAGATCGGTAAAGGGGCCCGACTTGCGTACCGCCTGCACCACGTACAGATTCAATCCGACCGGCGGCGTAATGAGTGCCGCCTCCATCAGAATTACAAACACGACGCCCCACCAGACGGGCGAATAGCCCAGTCCGATAATGACCGGCACCACGATGGGCGTGGTGGCAATCATCATCGAGAGTGTTTCCATGAAGCAACCGAGCAACACGTAGAACGCCACGATGGCCGCCAGCATGCCCAGCGGCGGCCAGCCCAGCGACAACACCGCATCGGTGATTGCCGTGACCAGACCGATCGAAACCATCACGAAGTTGAGGAAGAACGCCGCGATGACGATCAGCATGATCATGCAGGTGGTGCGCACGGTGCCCTCGAAGGCCGCCAGCAATACCGGTACGGAAAGCTTGCCGTTGGCCGCAACCAGCGCCACCGTGGCGACCAGGCCGAGCGCGGCCGCTTCGGTGGGGGTGGCGACACCGGCGTAGATCGAGCCGACCACCACGCAGAACAGTCCCAGTGGTGGCAGCAGATGCTTGAGCCCGCGCAACCGGGCCGACCACATCGAGCCGTTGGCGGCGGCCGGGCCGGCCATGCCGGGCCGCCAGAGCACCAGACCGATGACGATGGCCGAGAACAGACTGGCCAGAATGAAGCCGGGAATGAAACCGGCCGCATACAGATCGGCAACCGAGGTGTCGGTCAGCACCGCGTAGATGATCATGTTGATCGACGGTGGAATCAGAATGCCCAGCGTGCCACCGGCGGCGATGGAGCCCAGGAAAAGAGGCCGGTTGTAGCCGCCCGAATCCATGTTCGGAATGGCGACCGTGCCGATGGTGGCCGCCGTGGCAATGGACGAGCCGGAGGTTGCGGCAAATACCGCACTGGCGGCGATATTGGTGTGAATCAGGCGCCCCGGCACCCGCACGAACCATGGATTCAGCGCGGTGAACAAGCGCTCACTGACACCGGAGCGATGCATCAACTCGCCCATCATGATGAACATCGGCGCGGCAATCAGAATGAAGTCGCTCGATGAGTTCCAGGCCAGTTCGCCGGCCGCACCGGTCATCGGGAAGAACGCGTAATTTTCCGACAGGATATAGCCGGTCAGCGCCAGCACGGCGGCCACGGGCAGGCCGATGGCAAGAAAGCCCAGCAGCAACAGAAAGGCGTTGAGAATCATGCGCGGCGATCCTCGCTTGCTTGTGCGTCGGCTAACGAATCGACGCCGGCCTGGACGATTTCATCGGCCACACCGGTCGAGCCGAGCAGCGTCTGAAACTCGGTCCGGTTGCCGGTCAGCAAGCGGCGCACGGCCTGAATCGGCACCAGCACGGCCACCGCGGCAAACCAGAACAGGCCGATCCACCAGATGCCTTGCGGAATCACCATCGGCACCTGCAGGTGAGATATCGATTTGGCGTTCATTGCCCACGATTGCTCCAGCGTGCCCCAGGCAAACCAGGCCAGTGCCACCGCGACCAGCGCCAGCGCCACCGAAGCGGCGATGTCGCAGACTGCGCGCAACGGAAACGGCAGCGTCTTGACCAGCAGATCAACGCGAATATTGGCCTTGGTGGTGACGGTGAATGCCATGCCCAGCCCAATGCAAGCGGCAAGCGCATAGCCAGAAATTTCGAAACTCTCGACCACGCCACGGTTGAAGAAATAGCGGGCGAAGACGTCGATCGTAATCGGCACACTGCATCCGAACAGGATGATGGCGCCGGCCACCCAGGCCAGCACGCGCGAGATTCGCTGTACGAGTGGTTCGGCTTCCAAGTGCTTTTTCATGGTGACTCGGGACGGTTCAGGACCGGGATTTCGGCCTGGTCATCAATGTCGGTGATCAGCATTGCGCCCGGCGTGTGCGAGATGAAGAACGGAATGCCGGCGGCGCGAATGGCGTTTTGCGGCGTTACCCCGCAGGCCCAGAATACGGGTACATCCCCTTGCTGGATGCGGGGGGCGTCGCCCCAGTCAGGCGCGTGCAGATCCTGAATGCCAATGGCTTCTGGGGCCCCGACATGAACGGGAGCGCCATGCGCATGGGGGAAACGTCGCGATATGCTGGTGGCAAGATCGATCTGGTGTGCCGGAACGGGCCGCATCGAAACCACCATGCCACCGCCGAAGGGCCCGGCGGCTACCGTTTCGATGGCGGTGCGGTACATCGGTACCGTCTCGTCGTGATCAATATGCGGCAAGCGGATGCCACCGGCTTGCAGCGCGGCTTCAAACGTAAACGAACAGCCCAGCGCAAAGACAACCAGATCGTCCTGCCAGATATCGACAAGGTCTGGCACGGTGCCGGCAAGCTGGCCGTCGCGGTACAGGTTGTAGCTCGGCACGTCGACGCGGATATCGACATCACCCGCTGTTCGCATGCGCGGATCACCGGTATCGGTGACGCCGACCAGCGGGCAAGGCTTGGGGTTGCGCTGGCAGAAGCGCATGAAATCCAGCGCATAACGCTCGGGCATGATCGCAAGATTGGCCTGCAAGCGGCCAGCGCCGATGCCGGCGGTGTGGCGTCGATACCTGCCGGCGCGAATATGTTCGCGAATGGTCGGGAGGTCGGCATGGCGCAGTTGCTCATGACCGACTTCGTTGGCGCGGGTGTGAGTCGATTCTGTCATGGTCCGCATGGCTGGCTGAAGGCGTCACCGATCATCGCGGCTATTGCCTTCAAGGTCAAACGGAGACTGCCCTGCACAAGCAATCGTCAGGCCGACTCGTCAATCAATCATCGGCCGTCAGGCTTGCCCCTGATTGGGGCGCTCGGCACCAGGAATCCGCAGCGAGTCGTACTCGACCTGAACATGTTCGCAAAAGGCCGGACGTTCGCACAAGCGATCATAGTAGGCAGCCAATCGGGGCAGTGCGGGTCGGTCGATTTCCAGCGTGTAGTAGCGATACAAGAAGGCGCCAAACGCGAAATCGGCCAGACTCAAGGTTTCCCGGGCCAGGTGTGAGCGGCTGCCCAGCACCTCTTCGACCAGGCCGGCCACCGCATGCAGGCGCGCGATCTGGGCCGCCTCGGTCTGACTGTTGCGATCGGCGCGGGCCAGGCGGACGTGACCGGCAAACACGGCCGTCATCGCCGGCGCCCAGGTGGATTGCACCCAACTGAGCCACTGATCGATCTGCGCGCGCTCGGCCGGGTCGGCCGGGAAATAGTCGAGACCGTAGCGCCCGGCCAGGTAACGCAGCACGGCCTCGGACTCCCATACCGTTACTTCATCGTCTTGCAGGGTCGGAATCACCTGATGAGGATTGAGCGCCTTGTATTCGGGGGTATCGAGGCCGCCGAACGGGCCGCCGACGAGCTCGAGATGGGTCTCGAGCCCCCCGGCGCCGAGGACATCGCGGTGGTGCCGTGG
>CAXBNM010000119.1:0-12646 GCA_963976885.1 uncultured Burkholderiaceae bacterium | reverse complement strand
CGCATTGCAGACCGTGGCAGTCGCGGAAGGCTTCCTGCATCGGGTGCATCTTGTCGCCGGTGGCCAGCCCCTCAATGGTGGTCACGGCGCGGCCATTGGCTTGCACGGCCAGCATTGAACAGGCTTTGACGGCACGGCCGTCCAGGTGCACGGTGCAGGCGCCACATTGGGCGGTGTCGCAACCGACGTGGGTGCCGGTGAGTTGGCAGTTCTCGCGGATGAACTGAACCAGAAGGGTTCTGGGGTCGATATCGCCGGTCACGGTTTTGCCATTGACGGTCATGGTGACGGTCGCTGTCATAGTTGTCTCCTCTGGACGTTCGTCATGAGTGTGCGAAAAGTTGTCGATGATTGTTCCATAGATGCTTGGCGTCGGAATTGATTGCGTACTGACGCGCCCGGCGCCAATCGCCGAAACGGCATCTGTTGCCGGTAAATTATGGACTGAAAATACAGCAACGACGCACCGGCTGCATCCGCCCGGCCCAGAAACTGAGATAAAGCACCCCCCGCTTATGGTGACCGGTGCCAGGACGGCGCCGGCAAGGGTAGGATTCGGGTATTCGGAGGCGGCCATCCGGATGGCTTGCGTTCATCGTCCGGCCCCGCAATCCCGTCTAAACTCCCGACTTTGCCTCCCCTGATCGGATCACCCGCGGACCATCCCGGCCTGCACCAGGAGGGGGCGCGCGACAGGACTCAAGATCACATGAGCATCAAAGCAGACACCTGGATTCGTCAGATGGGCCAGCAGGGCATGATTGAGCCCTTCGAGCCTGGCCAGGTCCGTTCGCGCGACGGTGAACGCATCGTCTCTTACGGCACCTCCAGTTATGGCTATGACGTGCGTTGCGCCAACGAGTTCAAGATATTCACGAATATCAATTCGAGCATCGTCGACCCGAAGGCTTTCGATGAAAAATCCTTCGTCGATGTGGTCGGCGATGTCTGCATCATTCCGCCCAATTCGTTCGCTCTGGCCCGAACGGTCGAGTTCTTCCGGATTCCCCGGTCGGTGCTGACCATCTGCCTGGGCAAGTCCACCTATGCCCGGTGCGGCATCATCGTCAACGTCACCCCGCTGGAGCCCGAGTGGGAAGGGCACGTCACGCTCGAGTTCTCCAACACCACGCCGCTGCCGGCCAAGATCTACGCCGGTGAGGGCTGTGCCCAGATGCTCTTTCTGGAGTCTGACCAGGTCTGCGAGACCTCCTACAAGGACCGCGGCGGCAAGTATCAGGGGCAGAAAGGCGTGACCTTGCCCCTGACCTGAGGGGGCAATGGCTGGGCATGGGTTGGCACGGGCGCCGGCAGCGTTGCCGAATGGCGCAATAGAGGCAAATAAACTACCAGTGTTGCCACAGATTCCGGCTATAATGCGCGGCTGCACGGTACCGCACCCCGGTGGTGCCGCAAGTAATCAGCATGGCGGGGTTTCTATTTGTAGTATTGCTTTTTGCAAGTCTGCTTTTTTGCTGCATTGGCTGTCGGCGTATCGATATTCATAGCAGAAAGGCGTTTTCGCATGAAGGCAAGCTGCAAAGGCCACTCTAGAGCACCTAGCTCCGGGTTGAGCGGTCAGGACGGGTAACGCATGAGCGTTGCGGTCAATAAATGGGCATCCCGACGCCATGCATGTAATGGGAACATCAACAAATGTCAGTAGCTGATCTGGATAAGGCGAAAATCGTCGCCGACAACAAGCGCTCCGCCAACGATACCGGTTCCACGGAAGTACAGGTTGCCCTGCTTACCGCCCGTATCGTCGATTTGACCGAGCATTTCAAGACGCACAAGAAAGATCACCATTCACGCCGCGGCCTGCTGCGCATGGTGAGCCGTCGACGCAAACTGCTGGATTACCTGAAATCCCGCGATGTCGCTCGTTACCGTGACCTGATCCAGAAGCTTGGGCTGCGCGGCTAGTGAGCCATCCATCTTGCGGCTCATGCGCCCCCGGTGGGTAATTGAACTGCCAACGAAAGCACTGCGTCTGTCCTCAGGCCGGTGCTTTTGTGTTTTGTCGGGCAGGGCCCCGAAACAATGAACGGAGAAAAAATTGTTTGAAATAGCCAAGAAGACTTTTCAATGGGGCCAGAACACTGTCACCTTGGAAACCGGTGAAGTAGCCCGGCAGGCCTCTGGTGCGGTCGTGGTCACGATGGACGACACCGTGGTGCTGGCCACCGTGGTCGCACGCAAGGAAGCCAAACCCGGTCAGGATTTCTTTCCCCTGACCGTCGATTACATGGAGAAGTTCTACGCAGCCGGTCGTATTCCGGGCGGCTTCTTCAAGCGTGAAGGTCGTCCGACCGAGCGCGAGACCCTGATTGCCCGGCTGACCGACCGCCCGTTGCGGCCGTTGTTCCCCGAGGGCTTCTACAACGAAGTACAGGTTGCGCTGCAAGTCCTGTCGGTAAACCCCGATGTGGACAGCGACATCCCGGCTCTGATCGGCGCTTCGGCCGCTCTGGCCATCTCCGGCATTCCGTTTGCCGGCCCCATCGGCGCATGCCGCGTCGGTTACATCAATGGTGAGTACGTGCTGAACCCGCGCACCAGCCAGATGGCCGATACCAAGCTCGATCTGGTTGTGGCTGGTACCGACCAGGCCGTGCTGATGGTTGAGTCGGAAGCCCATGAGTTGCCCGAAGATGTGATGCTCGGCGCGGTCATGTTTGGCCATGAGCAGATGCAGACCGCGATTACCGCCATCGACGAGCTGGTTGAAATTGCCGGCAAGCCCGAATGGGACTGGAAAGCCCCCGAGCCTGATCAGGTTCTGGTCGGCAAAATCAACGAACTGGCCGAAGCCGGCATGCGCGAGGCCTATCAGGTTCGCGACAAGCAGGAACGCACGACTCGTATCCGCGCCGTCGAAAAGGCTTGCCAGGAAGCATTGGCGGCCGGCGACAACGCGCCCGATTCCGGTGTGGTCAGCGATCTGTTGCATGACCTGCAGTACCGCATCGTGCGCAGTCAGATCCTGTCGGGCGAGCCCCGCATTGACGGTCGTGACACCCGCACCGTGCGCCCGATCGCGATTCGCACCGGCGTGCTGCCCCGGGCCCATGGCTCGGCGCTGTTCACCCGCGGCGAAACACAAGCCATGGTGGCTGCCACGCTGGGCACCAGCCGTGACGAGCAAGTCATTGATGCTGTCGCTGGCGAGTATCGCGAGCGCTTCATGATGCACTACAACATGCCCCCATTTGCGACCGGTGAAACCGGCCGTATGGGTACGCCGAAGCGTCGCGAAATCGGTCACGGTCGCCTCGCCAAGCGTGCGCTGGCTCCGTTGCTGCCGTCGGTGGAAGACTTTGCTTACTCGATCCGCGTGGTTTCCGAAATCACCGAGTCCAATGGTTCGTCGTCAATGGCTTCGGTCTGTGGCGGCTGTCTGGCTCTGATGGACGCCGGCGTGCCGGTCAAGAACCACGTTGCCGGTATTGCGATGGGTCTGATCAAGGAAGGCAACAAGTTTGCGGTGCTGACCGACATCCTCGGCGATGAAGATCATCTCGGTGACATGGACTTCAAAGTGGCCGGTACCGACGACGGTATTACCGCGCTGCAGATGGATATCAAGATCCAGGGCATTACCCGCGAAATCATGCAGGTAGCGTTGGCGCAGGCTCGTGAAGCTCGCGTACACATTCTTGGCGAAATGCGTGCTGCCGTCGGCGGCGCTCGTGAAGAGCTGTCCGACTTCGCGCCGCGCATGTACAAAATGAAGATCAACCCCGAGCGCATTCGTGACGTGATCGGCAAGGGTGGTGCAACCATCCGCCAGATCACCGAATCGACCGGTACTCAGGTTGATATTCAGGACGACGGCCACATCACCATCGCTGCGGTTGATGGCGCTGCTGCCAAGAAAGCGCAGAAGATGATCGAAGACCTGACCGCCGAAGTTGAAATCGGTCGTGTCTACGACGGTACCGTGCTCAAGATTCTCGACTTTGGTGCGATCGTTCAGGTCATGCCGGGTCGTGACGGTTTGCTGCATGTTTCGCAGATCGCCAACGAGCGCGTCAACAATGTCAGCGACTATGTGACCGAAGGCCAGGCTATCCGGGTCAAGGTTATCGAAGCCGACGACAAAGGCCGTTTGCGTCTGTCGATGAAAGCCGTGACCGAAGAAGAGAATCAAGCTGCTCCGGAAGCCTGATTCTTCGCGGTACCCGAAAAAAACCCAGCCCTGGTGGCTGGGTTTTTTCATGCCTGTCTGATGCGCGCGTCAGGCATGCGGGCACGACTTTTGCCATTGGCTGCTATCCCGGCGGCTGACTCATCGCGCCGCCGCAATCCGGAGGTAGTGATGAAGACAAGCTTGTGGACTCAGTGGGGCCTGATGGGTGTGCTGGCCCTGGGATGTACCGTCGTTACGGCGGCCCCGACCGAACAGACTGCCGCGGCGAAGGAGCCTCAGAGCGAAGAGAAGCGTGCCGAGGACGCCGTCGACGAGCTGACCGAAGAAGAAGAGAACACCGAGATGCCGTTGCCGGGACAGGGCTATGACGGTTCGAATCTGTTGCTCGACAAGGCGAAAGACAAACGCGAAACCGAGGCCGTGATCGAAGAGTTGCAGGACAAGGGCAAGGTGGTCGATAAGCCCGACCCGAAAAGCATGGACCGGAAATAAGCGCCGTGACCACGGACAAGCCCCGGCCAGCCGCTGATGCGCCAGCAGGTTCGCATTCTCTCGGCGCGCTGACGCCAACGGGGAACGCCGCCATCAAGGGCATTTTCTTCATCATGTTCGCGGCGGCTCTGTACTTTGCCAAAGGCTTGTTGATTCCGGTGGTCCTTGCCGTGCTGGTCTGGCTGACCTTCGGTCCCTGGGTGCGCTGGCTCGCCAAACGACGCATGCCCAGCGCCTTGTCGGCGGCCTTCATCGTAATTGGCCTGACCGTGGTGGTCAGCGGCGCCGCCTTTGTGGCAAGCGGACCGGTGGCGCGTTGGATGGACGACATTCCGAAGATGTCCAGCGAGTTGCGCAGCAAGCTGAGCGAGTTGCGCCAGCCCATGGAAGAGGTGGCCAAAGCCAGCGATGCGTTGGAGGAAGTGGGCAAGAACATTGACGGCAAAAAAGCGCAGCAAGTTGTCGTTCGCGGGCCGGGCTTGTTGTTCACGCTGGCTCAGAATGCCCAATACATGGCAACCACTGTTGCCGCCACGCTGGTGTTGCTGTATTTCATGCTGGCCTCGGGCTCGCATTTTCATGTGCGGCTGGTTGAATCTTTCGATAGCCTGGCCGACAAGAAGAAAGCGCTCGAACTGGTGATGCTGATCGAGAACGATGTGTCACGCTATCTGATGAGCGTGACCGTGATCAACTTCTGTCTGGGCGCGGTGGTTGCCACGGCGCTCATGGTGGCAGGCATGCCTGACGCGTGGTCGTGGGGCGTGACGGCAGGCGTGATGAATTTCATGCCTTACATTGGTCCGGTGATTGGCGTGGTGTTGATCGGGGTTGCCTCCATCATCGAATTCAACGAGTTGACGCCAATGTTGCTGATGCCAGGCATCTACGCGTTCTGCACCATTGTCGAAGGGCAGTTGATCACACCCAGTGTGCTGGGCCGCCGCTTCGATATCAACCCGGTGGTGATCTTGCTGGCCGTGGCGTTCTGGGCCTGGATCTGGGGCATTGTCGGGGCGCTGATCGCCGTGCCGGTGCTGGTCGCAATCAAGGTGGCTTGCGACCACACTGATCTGGCGCCGTGGTTTGCGCATTTCAGTTCGATGAATCAGGCTCCTGTCGCGCGGCCGGTTA
Organism: uncultured Burkholderiaceae bacterium; assembly: GCA_963976885.1. GTDB lineage: Bacteria > Pseudomonadota > Gammaproteobacteria > Burkholderiales > Burkholderiaceae_E > JAUIAI01. Next base: position 6,867 of record CAXBNM010000119.1, on the reverse strand, counting down.
CTGCCGGCGGCGAGTAGCGATTCGGCCGCGCAGTGCGGCAGCATCATGTCAGCGTGGCGTCACCATGGTGGCCGGGTCAACCCAGCGATCAAAATCGGCTTCGCTGACCCAGCCTGACGCAATAGCCTGTTCGCGCAGGCTGGTGCCTTCACGCTGGGCGGCCAGGGCAATCTTGGCCGCCTTGTCGTACCCGATGTGGGGCACTAGCGCGGTGACAAGCATCAGCGACTGCTGGAGCAGCTCGGCAATGCGCGCCTCGTCCGGCTCGATGCCGTCGACACACAGGCGTCGGAATGAATCACAACCATCGCTCAGCAAACGCACCGACTGCAAGACGTTATAGACAATGACGGGTTTGAAGGCATTGAGTTCAAAATTGCCCTGACTGCCCGCGAAGCTCACCGTGGCATGGTTGCCCATGACCTGCGTACAGATCATCGTCAGTGCTTCGCATTGCGTGGGATTGATTTTGCCGGGCATGATCGATGAACCTGGCTCATTGGCCGGTAAACGTAATTCGCCCAGCCCACAGCGCGGCCCGGAGGCCAGCAGGCGTATGTCCTGGGCAATCTTGAACAGCCCCGCGGCAGCGGTATTGAGTGCCCCCGACATGCCCACCAGCGCGTCGTGCGCGGCAATGCCGGCGAATGCGTTGGCGCTTGCCTCGAAGGGCAAGCCCGTCGTGGCGGCCAGACGTTGCGCGAAGGCGCGGCCAAAGTCAGCCGGCGCATTCAGGCCTGTGCCGACCGCGGTACCGCCTTGCGCAAGCGCATACAGACCGGTCAGCTCGCGCGCAATGCGCGCGATGGCATCATCCAGTTGCGCGGCGTATGCGGAAAACTCCTGACCGAGTGTCAATGGGGTGGCGTCTTGCAAGTGCGTGCGCCCGATCTTGACGATCGATTGCCAGGTTGCGGCATGAAGCGCCAGGCTTTGCTGCAACGCGCGCAGGTTGGGCAGCAAGTTGTCGTGGACGGCGCTGACAACCGCCAGATGCATCGCGGTCGGAATCGTGTCATTGGACGATTGCGAGCGGTTGACCTCGTCGTTGGGATGAATGCGTGGCTGCCCCGACTCGTGCGCATCGAGCAACTGCATGGCCCGATAGGCGATCACCTCATTGGCATTCATGTTGGTCTGGGTGCCCGAGCCGGTCTGCCAGATCGAGAGCGGAAAATGCGCATCGAGCTTGCCAGCTGCGACCTCGGCGGCGGCGCTGATGATGGCCTGGGCGCGTGCCGGTTCGAGCAACTTGAATTGCAGATTGACTTCAGCGGCCGTGCGTTTGACCTGGCCCAGTGCATGAATGAAGGCAGCCGGAAAGGTCTCGATGCCGATGGCGAAATTTTCCAGGCTGCGTTGCGTCTGCGCACCCCAGAAGGCGTTTGCGGGGACTTCTACCGGGCCCAGTGAATCGTGCTCGATGCGGGTTTCATGCTGTTGTGAGGTCGACATGATGCGCTGCCTGTTGCGGTGGCACTGGACGACGTGAGCCGGCGATGCATGCGCGCGGTGCGCGCATGCAGAGCTGTTCTGTTGCAGATCAGCCGCGTTCGCGATCTCGGGCCAGCCGAATGCCGGTTGCCTGCCAGCGTGCGCCGGCCGGGAAAAAGTTGCGGTAAGTCAGTCGGGTATGGCCGGGCGGTGTCAGAAACGAGCCGCCGCGCAATACATACTGATTCACCATGAACTTGCCGTTGTATTCTCCAATCGCATCGGCCGAAGTCCTGAATCCGGGGTAGGCCGCGTAACTGCTGCTGGTCCACTGCCAGACCGTATCGTCCAGTTGTTGCAGAGCGGCCCGGCCGCTCGCATCGATATGATCACCATGACCGCGCGCCAGCCGCGCCGCACCTTCCCACTCGAACTCGGTGGGCAGGCGGGCACCCGCGTAACGGGCGTAGGCGTCCGCTTCAAAGTAACTCAGGTAGGCCACCGGTGCGTCGGGCTGGATGGGCTGATAACCGTGCAGCGTAAATTCAGACCATTGCTGGCCGTCGCCGCGCCAGTAAATGGGGTGACTGATGTTGTGCTGGCGCAGCCAGGCGAAGCCTTCGGACAACCACCAGGCTGGCTCGGTGTAGCCACCGTCGTTGATGAATTCGGCAAACTCGGCACAGGTGACCAGTCCGGTGGCAATCGAGTAGGGGTTCAGATAGGTTTGGTGAGCCGGCAATTCGTTGTCAAAGCAAAAGCCGTCGCCTGCAAAGCCAACCTTGCGCAGTTGCGGTTCAATGTCGAGCCAGGCCGGACCGGATGTTGCTGCCGCCGGGGGTCTGGCGGGCAGCAGGTTGAGCGCGGGCGGAAAGCAGACCGGACCAAGCGGGTTCTGATGAAACAAGTGCTGCAGATCGGTGACGATCAGCTCCTGGTGTTGCTGTTCGTGATTGAGGCCAAGCTCGACCACTGCCCGAGCGCCGCGCCAGGCGTCTGCGCCGTCCTGGTCGATGGTCTGCAGCAACTGGATGACCGCAGTGTCGACATGCGCACGATAAGCAAGTATTTCGGTCAGGGCAGGGCGGGTCAGTAAACCACGCCTGCCACGCGGGAATTGTTCACTGACTCCGTTGTAGTAGGAGTTGAACAACTGCCGAAAGTCTGGGTCGAAGACCTGATAGTCGGGTTGCTGTTCGGTAAGCAGGAAGGTTTCCCAGAACCAGGTGGTGTGGGCGAGATGCCATTTGGCCGGGCTCGCATCTTCCATCGACTGCAGGTTGCAATCTTCGGCACTCAGGTGGCTGACCAGCGCCTGAGTGCGCTGGCGGACGCTGGCAAAGGCCTCGGTCAGAGCCGGAATGTTTGGGCGGACAAGAGCGTTCATCGCCGGGCAGCATCCTTCTGTATTTTGGGGGGGGCAGGCATGCATCGCATGGCGGTGGCCGACGTGCAACGCGTTGAACAATGTTCGCATAAACCGGGTGGCTGTGGCCACTGGTCGGCGGCGCACGGACGCGGGCACATTATTTGCCGTTCTCTGGTAGCTCAAACGTGACGGACTGGCCGTTGCGGGTGGCTTGACTGCAATTACGCAAACAAGGAGGTGCCAGATGTTTTACTGGGCTGCTGTATTTCTCGTCATCGGGCTGGTAGCGATGCTGTTGGGAGCCGGCGGCGTCGCCGGCCTGTCGATGGATATCGCCTGGATCCTGTTCGTCGTGGGTCTTGTGCTCGCCGCTGTGTTCTTCTTCATGGGGCGCCGACCCAAGCTTTAGCCTGCAGTGGCGCTGGGCGTTGCGCCGTGCGCCAGTGTTGGCGTGCGGCGCTGATTATGTTGGTGGCGATTGCACCGCAAGCGTTGCGCTGGCAGCACGATTCGCACTCCGACAATGGTGACGTATGATGAACGGTCCTAACTCCGGCAGATGTCGATCCACTCGGTGGTCAGTTGGGTTGATGGCTGCCGCACGACCCGCTTTGCGCTCGCAATCCATGATCCCGATTCTGCGAATCCTGCTCAACCCTGATGGAACTGATCATGCCGATCGACGCACGCGGGCCCGCGCATGAATATGGATGCCGGCGCGCGGCGGCCCCGGGCGAATGCGTCGATATTGAGTGACAAGGCCTTGCCGGCCGATGACGCCGCCCAGAGCCACGCCGAGTTGTGGCAACGCCTGCAAGTCCTTGAAGCCGCCAATCACGAGCTGCGCGCCGCCAATCGGCAACTGGAAGCTGATAATCAGGCGCTCGCCAGCGCCGCGGCCGCCCCGGCGCCTGCCACCTCAGACCTGCTGGGGGTACTGGCCTCGCATTGCATTGCGGCCATCTTTCTCGATCCCGAAGGGCGTGTGCTCAGCTTTACGCCAATGGCTGCGCAGTTGTATCAACTCGGTGCCAGCGACCTCGGACGGCCACTCAATGCCTGCAAGCCGCGGGCAACCGGCTTGCCATCGGTTGCGAGTGATGAACTGGCGGCGGCCGGTACGGCCCCGAGCGAACGCGAAGTGGTGCTGGCCAATGGCCGGACCTTGTTACGGCGCATCAGCCGGCTGCAACGGCCCGCCGATGGCCATGACGTGACCGTGCTCAGTTTCGTCGACGTGACCGAGCAGAGCGCTGTCCGGAACGATCTGAATATTGCGCTGGCCGAACTGGTCAGCATCTTCCAGCAACTGCCTCTGGGTCTGGCGCAACTTGATCCTGCGCTGCGCTATCTGCGCATCAATGATGAGTTGGCGGCAATCAATGGCGTGCCGGCCGAAACACACATCGGCCGCACCGTCGCTGAAATCGTGCCGGACGTGGCTGAGTCGGCCGGTGAACTGATGGCGCGGGTTTTACGCACGCGGGCGCCGGTGGGTCCGTTTGAAATGAAGGGCGAAACCCAGCGCGAACCTGGCCTGGTGCGTACCTGGCTGCAGACCTGGGTGCCGATCATCAATCAGGCCGGTGAGGTGTTATCGGTTCTGGTGTCGGCGCAAGATATCACCGAGCGCAAGCGCGCCGAAACGGCGATGCGCCGCAGTCGCGACAACTTGCTCAGGATCACCGAACGGGTGCCAGTCATGCTGGCGCGTCTGGACAAGAAGCAGGTTCTGCGATTTGTTAATCCTGCATTCGGCGAACTGATTGGCCGCGACCCGGCTGTTGTCACCGGCCAGCCGGTGGATCAAGCATTCCCCGCGCCGATTTACGGCCAGCTCGAGCCAATCATCAAGCGGCTGTTGAGCGGTGCGCCCGACAAGACTGGGCTTGAATCGCTCGATCTCGATCAGAATGGTCGTCATCTGCAAATCAGTTTTGCACCCGAAATCGATGCGCGTCAACGGGTCACCGGTCTGGCGTTGGCCATTGTTGATGTTTCCGAGCGGCACGCGGGCTGGCAGATGGCCGCGCGCAACGAAGCGCGGCTGCGTCGCATCCTCGACAACGTGCTGGCTTTCGTGGGCACGCTGAACACCGATGGCGTCCTGACCGAGGCCAATGAACCCGCGATCGTCGCAGCGGGTCTGCGGCGGGAAGATGTGGTAGGGCAACCATTCTGGGAATGCTATTGGTGGTCGCATTCGCCGCAGGTGCAGCAGGCTTTGCGCGAAGCGGTTGCACAAGCCGCAGCCGGCAAGACCGTTCGCTATGACACCGAAGTCCGCGTCAACGGTGACCAGCGCATGATGATCGATTTCCAGCTCAGTCCGGTCTTTGATGAGGCCGGCGAAGTGCTCGAACTGATCCCGTCCGGTGTCGATATTTCGGTCCGTCACGCCGCGCAAGCCGAACTGGCCGCCAGTTTGCAGCGCATGCGGCAGATGATGTCGGCCGCGCAGGTCGGCATTGCCTTTGGCGATCAGAGCGGGCGGATGACGCAGGCCAATGACGCAATGCTCAATCCGTTGCAGCGCAGTCGCTCATCATTGAATCGCGGTGAAATTACCTGGGACGAGCATTCCCTGGCACGGGACCGGCAGTCGAATCTGCTGGGCATTCAAACGCTGAGCCGCGCGGGGCGTATTGAACCGACCGAGAAGACCCTGGTTCGCACCGATGGCACCAAGGTGCCGGTGCTGGTCAGCGCCGCACTGACCGATTCAAGAGCGCACGAGCATGTCGCCTTCGTCGTCGATATGGGCGCCCAGCGCAGGGCCGAGGCGCAGGCCCGCGCGGACCGTATTGCTTTGCAGAAGGTCTACAACACGGCGCCGGTGGGGCTGGCCTATTTTGACGCCGATCTGCGTTATCGCTTCATCAATGAAAAGCTGGCCGCCATCAATGGCGCGTCCGTCGAGGCGCATCTGGGCCGCACCACGGCAGAGTTGCATCCCAAGATCTTCAGTGTGATCGAACCCCATGTGCGTCGCATGCTCGAAACCGGTGAACCTTTGCTGGGCGTGGAGCTGCACGAGACCGACGCACTGCGTGGCGGCGGCGAGCACTGGTGGCTCGCCAACTGGATTCCCGATCTCGATGAGCACGGACGATTTGTGGGCATGCATGTTTCGGTGCAGGAAATCACCGAACTGAAAAATACCGAGGCGCATCGCGAGTTGCTGCTTGCCGAGCTGAATCATCGGGTCAAGAATTCGCTGGCCACCATTCAGGCCATTGCCTCGAACACGCTGCGCGACACGACCGACCCGACCGTTTTCCGTGATGCCTTCATGGGCCGCCTGCGGGCCATAGCCGCCGCCCATGATGTGTTGATTGCCTCAACGGCCGGACGGGTTGATGTCAGAGAGCTGGTCGCCAGTCAGCTGAGCTTGTTTGTCCATCCTGACAGTGACCGGGTCCGGATGGACGGGCCGGATGTGCGCTTGTCGGCACCGGTGGCGCACGCGCTGGTTCTGGTGCTGCATGAGCTTGCCACCAATGCCATCAAGTACGGGGCGCTCAGCGGGCAGACGGGAAGTGTCCATGTCGACTGGAGCATGCTTGCCGGGGAGTCTCCGGCCAGGGTGCAGATCGAGTGGCAGGAGTTGGGCGGGCCGCCGGTGCGCACGCCTTCGCGCAAGGGTTTCGGGACCAGACTCATCGAATCTTCGATGTCGTACACATTAGGGGGTGAAACGGTTGTGCATTACAACGTCGACGGGGTAAGCGCCATTATCCGAATCCCGGTGGAGGCCGATTATGAATAAGGCAAGAGTGCTGGTCGTCGAAGATGAGATGCTGATCGCATTCGATATTGCGGACGCACTTGCCGATTTTGGTTGGGAAGTGGTCGGGCCGGTCGGGTCTGTCGCCGAGGCCATGGCATTGTTGGGCCATGAGCAAGTTGATATTGCGGTTCTTGATGTCAATCTCGGCGGCACCAAGTCTTACCCGATTGCGGACAAACTGGCCGAAAGCAAAGTGCCGGTGTTATTCCTGACCGGTGATCGCGCCAGCGATGCACCGCTCGCCAACGCCAACTCACCGGTGTTGTCCAAACCG
>CAXBNM010000118.1:0-12678 GCA_963976885.1 uncultured Burkholderiaceae bacterium | reverse complement strand
CCCGATCGTCGCGGATTTCGATGCCCAGCGCCCCCTGCCCGGCAGCCGGCATGCTCAGCGGCGGCGGCACAATGGCGCGAATGCGATCGGCCAGACCAAGCCGTTTAAGGCCTGCAGCAGCCAGAATGATGGCGTCGTAGTCGCCGTTGTCGAGCTTGGCCATGCGGGTATTGATATTGCCGCGCAGGGGCAGAATTTTCAGGTGCGGAAAACGCGCCAGCACCTGGGCCGCCCGGCGCAGACTCGACGTGCCGAGCCGGGCGCCGGCGGGCAGGCTTTCCAGATCGGCATAGGTATTGGACACAAACGCATCGCGCGGATCTTCGCGCTGCATGATGGCAGCCAGGCTGAAACCGATCGGCATGTCCATCGGCACATCCTTGAGCGAATGCACGGCAAGATCGGCGCGGCCCTCCTGCAAGGCCACCTCAAGCTCTTTAATGAACAGGCCTTTGCCACCGATTTCATTGAGCGCCTTGTCGAGCACTCGGTCGCCTTCGGTCGTCATGCCCAGGATGCTGACATCGCAGTCCGGATACAGCGCCTGCAGGCGGGCCTGCACGTGCTCGGCCTGCCACATCGCAAGGCGACTCTCGCGTGAGGCAATGATCAATTTGCGCGGAGGAACTCCGGCATGCGGTACGGTTTGGGGGGAAGACTCTGCCATGATGGGCAGAAGTGTACTGGAGCGGCCGGCGGGTTGGCCAAACCAGACGAATCGTCCGGTTATCGGCCACCCCGGCTCATGGCCAGATACTCCGTGCTCAGCTCACCAGATTCTTGACCGATGACCACTGACGGCGACTGACGGGCAGCCGCTCTTCGATATCACGCATGACGACTTGCCAGTACGGGTCGCCGGCCTCGTTTTCACCCGACGGCGTGACCCGCTCAAAGCCGGCAATCGCCGGGCGGGCGACCAGCGCATTGCGATGGATCCGCACAAAGCGATCACTGAATTCGTCTTCGAGCGCGGTCAGCGACTCTTCGATCAGGAATTCGCGCTCATTGGTGCGCACCGTGATGTATTTGAGCTCGGCCTTCAGGTAGACGATCTGCTCGAGCGGCACCAGGATGACCCGGCCTCGCTCATGCACCGACAGATGCCGGCGCCGGGTGCTGGTAGCGCGCGCAAGCTGGTCGATGGCATCGGCATGCTCGGATGGCGCCCGCGCAATGGCACGGTGCAAAGCCTCCAGCAAACGCTGGGCACGGACCGGCTTGAGCAGGTAATCAACCGCCCGGACCTCAAATGCCTCGACCGCAAATTCATCAAAAGCCGTCACGAAAATGATCAACGGCATCGGCTTCGGGCTTTCACCGGTCTGCGCCCGCACCGAAATATGGCGTGCCAGTTCGATACCGGTCATGTTGGGCATCTGAATGTCGAGCAGCACGATCTGCGGCTCATTCAGCTCGATCTGTGACAAGGCCTCCGGCGCATTGGCCGCCTCGCCAAGAATGCGATGCGGAAAATCCGGGGCGAGATCAGCCAGCAGCTCTCGTAATCGCGAGCGCGCTACCGGTTCATCATCTACGATCAGTATCGAGGTTGGGTTTGACATCTCTGCGTCTTCTCTCTTTTCTGTAAGGGAACACCAGGGTGGCTCGGAACAATCCATCCTCGGCGGCGGTCACCAACTGCCCCTCAACATCGAAGGTCAGCGATAGCCGCTCTCGAATGTTTGAAAGGGCCATCTGGTTGCCAGGACGGGTCGGCTCGCTTTCGGCGATCGGATTGACGATGTCGACCCTGACCCGCTCACCTGACTTGGCAATGGTTATAGAGATTTCACCACGTTCAGCCCTGGGTTCAATCCCATGATGAACGGCGTTTTCCACCAATGGTTGAAGCAATAGAGACGGAAGCAACGCGTCTCCGGGCATATCTTCGACGTGCCAATGCACGCGCAAACGGTCCGTAAGCCGCAGTTTCTCGATCTCAAGATACTCCTTACACAGCAGTACTTCTTCATCGAGCGGGACCAGTTCGCGGCTGTCTTTCATGAAAACGCGAAACAGATCGGCAAGGTTTTCGAGGGTTCGCTCGGCCTGACGGGCATCGCTTCGCATCAGTCCGAGCACCGTATTGAGGCTATTAAACAGAAAATGCGGCCGAATTCGCGCTTGCAACGCCTGTAATCGGCCCTCAGCCTGGGACGGCTGCAACGACAAGGTCCGCAAATACAACCATTCAATAAGCGCGGCCGCCACACCGGCGGCAAGCAATCCCTTGGCCGCGGCCCAGCCGATCAGTTGGGTGCCGCGCAGATCGGGCGCCAGCACGGTCGAGACGATCAGAGCCACCGTCATCGTGACCCCACCCGCCACAAGCAGGCCGATCAGCCATTGCAAGGCACGCGCCGAGCCATTGACGGCTTTACGCAACGGACACAGCAGCGCCAGCGTGGCCAGTGTGGCCGGTTCGACAACAGCCGCCGCAGTGACGAAAGAGGCAAATGCCGCCTTCAGCCCGGTGGAACTGGCCAGCACCACCAGCACCAGGCCGATATTCACCACGCTCAACACCCGGGCGATTGTGCCCAGATTGCAACAGTCGGGTAAAACAGGGAAATCAGCGCCATCGGTCTGGCGGCGTAAACGTTCGGCCTCCATCCGCGCCGTGCTTACTCTGGAGTCGGCAGCGGGTGCGCCGCCCGCAGCGAGGCTGCGTGCAGGTGCCTCGCTTGCAATTTGCACGGAATCATTCATTTTATTGGACTGGTTGGATGGTGAGTCTTCGCTTTCGAGGATAGCGACCGATATAATCCGCTGACCAGAACAACTCACCCTACTTGTTGTCTTTATTCGACAGATCTTACATGTCCAATCAGCTTTCCAACAAATCATCCGGATGGTCCGGTCTTTTTTCCGAACCGATGAGCGAGTTGGTCAAGCGCTATACGGCATCGGTAGGCTTCGACCAACGCCTCGCTTTGGTCGATATTCGCGGCTCTCTGGCTCATGCCGAGATGCTCGCCGCCCAGAAAATCATCGGCCCTGACGATCTGACCGCCATTCAGAATGGCCTGGCCACCATCGCGCAGGAAATCGAGGCCGGCCAGTTCAACTGGTCGCTCGATCTCGAAGATGTCCATCTCAATATAGAAGCCCGCCTCACCGAGCTTGCCGGTGACGCTGGCAAGCGCCTGCATACGGGCCGCTCACGCAATGATCAGGTGGCGACCGACATCCGGCTCTGGATGCGTGAAACCATTGATGCCTGTCTCGAACAGCTGACCAGCCTGCAAACGGGTCTGACCGACCTGGCTGAGAAACATGTCGACACAATCATGCCGGGCTTCACTCATTTGCAGGTCGCCCAGCCGGTCACCTTTGGCCATCATCTGATGGCGTACGTCGAAATGTTCGCCCGCGATGCTGAGCGCCTGCACGACTGTCGCCGCCGGGTTAATCGCCTGCCACTGGGCGCCGCGGCACTGGCTGGCACCACCTTCCCCATTGATCGCGAAGCCGTGGCCCGCGCGCTGGGCTTTGAGGCCGTCGCGCAGAATTCGCTGGATGCGGTGTCAGACCGCGATTTCGGTATCGAGTTCTGCGCCGCCGGCAGCCTCATCATGATGCATGTCTCCCGGCTGTCCGAAGAGCTGGTCAACTGGATGTCGCCTGCCGTTGGCTTCATTCGATTGCCCGATCGCTACTGCACCGGCTCGTCGATCATGCCGCAGAAGAAAAACCCTGATGTGCCTGAACTGGCGCGCGGCAAAACAGGTCGTGTCTTTGGCCATTTGGTCAGCCTGCTGACACTGATGAAGGGCCAGCCTCTCGCCTACAACAAAGACAACCAGGAAGATAAAGAGCCGCTCTTCGATACCGCCGACACCTTGCTTGAAACGCTGCGCATTTTCAGCGAGATGGTGCCGGGCATCATGGCCAACCCCGAACGGATGCGGCAAGCCGCGGCGCAGGGTTTTGCCACCGCGACCGACCTGGCCGACTATCTGGTACGCCGCGGACTGCCGTTTCGCGAAGCCCACGAAGTTGTTGCGCTGGCGGTCAAGCAAGCCACCGAACAAGGGGTCGATCTGGCCGACCTGAGTCTGGAAACATTACGTGGCTTTTCACCACTGGTGGGCGACGACGTGCAAGAGCACCTGACACTCGAAGCATGCATCGCTGCTCGCGACCATGTCGGCGGCACTGCCCCGGCCCAGATTCGGCAAGCCATCGCGCGCACCCGCGCCCGTCTGAGCAACGATTAATCCGTCCAGTGATAAGCGGACGTTAAACTCGCCCAGAAATAATAAGCAAAGTGCCGAGGCGCGCAATTTTGGGAATCATTTAGTTTATGATCATCTCAAAATTGCAACCCTTTAAGAAAATGGCATTTCATTTTTTGCAATACCAACGGGAGACTCACCATGGAAAGACGTAAATTCTTGCAATCGGCCGCCGTTACCGGCGCCGGCGCTACCGCTGCGGTCATCGGCGCCCCGGCCATTGCTCAGGGCAAAAAAGAGATGGTCATCGTCTCGACCTGGCCTCGTGACTTTCCTGGTCTCGGTACCAGTGCGCAGCGGCTGGCCGCCCGTATTACCGAACTGACCGAAGGCAAGATCACCACCAAATACTTTGCCGCCGGCGAACGTGTGGGCGCTTTCGATTCGTTCGATGAAGTCGCCTCCGGCAACGCTCAGGCCTACATCGGCGCCGAGTACTACTGGAAAGGCAAGCACCCGGCCTTTGCTTACTTCACGTCGGTTCCATTCGGCATGACGGCCAACGAATTCAATGCCTGGGTCAAGTACGGTGGTGGCCAGAAGCTCTGGGACACCGTCGCTGCCGAGTTTGGCGTCAAGGGTCTGCTGGCCGGTTCCACAGGAACGCAAATGGGCGGTTGGTTCAACAAGGAAATCGAAACCGCCGAAGACCTCAAAGGCCTGAAAATGCGTATTCCGGGTCTGGGCGGCGACGTCATGACCAAACTTGGTGCATCGCCGGTGTCACTGCCGGGCGGCCAGATTTATGAAAACCTGGTATCGGGCGCCATTGACGCCACCGAGTGGGTTGGCCCCTGGAACGACTACTTCATGAAGTTCTACGAAGCCGCCAAGTATTACTACTACCCGGGCATGCATGAGCCGGGTTCAGCGCTGGCATTGGGCCTGAACCTCAAGTTCTGGAACAGCCTGTCCAAAATCGAGCAAGAACTCATCACCGCCGCCTGTATCGAAGAAAACGGCAATGCCTACGACGAAGGCAACGCCCGCAACGGTGAATACCTGAGTAAGTTGGTCAACGAGCACGGGGTCGAGTTGCGCCAGTTCTCCGAAGAAATTTACGATAGCTTCGGTGAAGCATCGGCTGCCGTATTCGAAGAAACCCGCGAACACAGCGCTCTGGCCAAACAGGTCAACGACGATTACATGAAGGCCCTGAAGGAGATTGCTGGCTACGCCAAGATCGCTGAAATTGCCTACAGTAATCAGCGTAACCGCGTACTTGGTATTTAATAGTTGTAGTGCACCGGCTCACCAGATTGGCCGGGCTTAATAGAATAAAGTTCGGGATCAGGCCGCTCGCCTGATCCCGTTTCTTAATAAGCCAGGAGGCTTTACAGATGGCCACGGCCCTATCTGAGTCACCGTCGATTTCACGGCGATCGACTTTTGCTGTCCGCTCGTTTTCCTGGGCCATGCTAATGACGTTGCTGGCCTTTCTGATCAACAACTATCTGACCGTTGCGATGCAATGGCCGGGTGTGAAACCCCTGTTCAACGGCGAGGCCACCATGGCCAGCTGGATACAAGGGGCGATCTACCTGGCGGGCGTCGTCTTGGCAATCATGTTCGTCTCACGCACCGACAACCGATCGTTGCGTCTGGACAGTACCGCAATTGCCCGCTTCAATGCCTTTCTTATTCGCGCCGCCTTCTGGTCGGTGCTGCTGGTCGGCCTGGTCGACGCGGTGATCTCGTTCATGCGGGTCGAAGGCTTGTTCGACAATCTGATCAGCGCCAGTTTGCTCAGCGATCTGGGCCGTGCGCAGTTCCGCGGCCCGTGGGTTCATCTGCCCCTGATGGGTCTGGGTCTGATCATCGCCGCCTTTACCCGCACGCTCGGCTTCACCTGGCTGGCGCTGCTTATCGTGGTTGCTGAACTGACCATCGTATTCACCCGTTTCATCTTCTCCTACGAACAGGCCTTCATGGGCGATCTGGTGCGCTTCTGGTATGCGGCGCTGTTTCTTTTTGCCAGTGCCTACACCTTGCAGGAAGAAGGCCATGTACGCGTGGACGTCTTTTATGCCGGCTTCGCCGACAAGACCAAAGGCTTTATCAATGCCTGGGGCAGCATCATCCTTGGCATGAGTGTTTGCTGGGTCATTCTCGTCACTGGCATGGGCAGCCGCAGCGCCATCATCAACAGCCCGATGCTGAACTATGAAATCTCCCAGTCCGGCTTTGGCATGTATACCAAATACCTGATGGCCGGATTTCTCGGCGTTTTCGCGATCACGATGTTGATTCAATTTGTCAGCTATCTGCTGGAATCGGTAGCCGACTACCGCAACGAACCAGGCAGGCGTGAGCTGGCCGCCAGCTCGGGACACTAATCGTATGGAACTCTATTTTCTTGCTCTGCTTGTCGTGCTGATGGCATTGGCGCTGGCTTCGGGTTATCCGGTCGCCTTCGCCCTGCCCGGCTCCGCCATTCTCAGTATCGGCCTGGCCGCCGGTGCCGGTTACTTCTTTGCCGACGACCCCAACGCCTATTTCCACCAGGGCAATGCCAGCCAGTGGCTAAGCGCCGGGGTGACCAATCTGCGCGGGGTGTACTGGGAGATAGAACGCGACACGCTCATTGCGATTCCGCTGTTCATCTTCATGGGCATCATGCTGCAACGCTCCAAGATCGCCGAAGATCTGCTCATGACAATGGCCAAGCTGTTCGGGCCGATTCGGGGTGGCCTGGGGATCTCAGTGGTCTTTGTGGGCGCCTTGCTGGCTGCCACCACCGGTATTCTTGGCGCAACCGTCGTCGCCATGGGCCTGATTTCGTTGCCGGCCATGCTGCGCAACAACTACAGCGTACCGCTGGCCACCGGTACGATTGCCGCCTCCGGCACTCTCGGGCAGATCATTCCGCCGTCAATCGTGCTGATCATTCTGGCCGACCAACTCGCCAGTGCGGTCGACCAGGCCGGCACCACCCGCCAGGCGCTCTACAAGACCGCAACCGGCAACATTTCAATGCCCTCCGAGTTCAGCGTGGTCTCGACCAGCGCGGGCGAAATGTTCCTCGGCGCCCTCGTCCCGGGCCTGATGCTGGTCGCTTTGTACATGTTGTTCATTCTGGTCTATGCGTTCTTGAATCCCAAAGCCGCACCGGCCGTGCCGCGTGAGGGCAAAACCGACGCTGCCTTCATCCGCAATGTCATCATTACACTGGTGCCACCGCTGGCACTGATCTTCCTGGTCCTTGGCTCTATCCTGGCCGGGGTTGCCACCGTCAACCAGGCTGGCGCCATTGGCGCCGCCGGTGCCGTCATCATGGCTGGCTACCGGCTCCATGAGGGCAAGAAAACCGCCTTCATACCAGCCATCATTGCGTTGATTTCCATGGCCGGCATCGCCTGGGTGCTGAGCCACTACAACACCAACATCAAGGCGATTCACACCGAAGAAGATGCCTTCGGTGTAATGCTGGCCTCCATTTTTGTTGTCGGCCTGATCATTGCTCTGCTCTGGAGCGGTTGGCGGACCTTCCGCATCGACAACACGCTGCACGGCGTCATGATCGAGACCGCCAAGACCACCTCGCTGGTGTTCATCATCCTGCTCGGCGCGGCCATGCTGACTGCCGCCTTCCGCGCGTTTGGTGGTGAAGACATCGTGCGCGACTTCCTGAACACGCTGCCGGGTGGTTTCTGGTCGCAGTTCCTGATTGTCATGATGGTGATCTTCCTGCTCGGCTTCTTTCTCGACTTCATCGAGATTGCCGTGGTGGTGGTGCCTATCGTGGCCCCGATCCTGCTGGCCGACCCCTCCGCCAACATCACGGCGGTCTGGCTTGGCGTAATGATCGGTCTGAACATCCAGACCTCGTTCCTGACACCGCCGTTTGGTTTCGCACTGTTCTATCTGCGCGGCGTGGCCCCGGCCACCGTCAAGACACTCGATATCTACAAGGGCGTCATTCCGTTCATCTTGCTGCAGCTTATTGCTCTGGCGATTGCCGGCTATACGCCGCCGCTCGTGAACTACCTGCCCAACCGTGTTTCGTTCCTGTCCGACACCGCACCGCCGCCACGCAACCCCAAGCTGCAATACTGTCTTGAGGAATACGTCACGGAGAAGTTCGCCACCAACGGTGCACAAATCACCGCGGCCATCGACAAGGCGAAAGCGCTTGATGTGAGTGTTCTGCCTAAGAAGCTTGCCAATGAAACGGCCAAGAGTTTCGAGGGCGCGGCCCAAGCGATGACCTTGCTGGAAAATGCTCGCCAGGCCGAACGCGAAGTGGACGCTGCGGCCCCGGCTTTCCGGCCGATTCATACGCTGGTCCGGGACATCGAAAAAGTCTCGTTGCGTCTCGAACGTCGCATTGCCGTCATGGAGACCAATCTGAGCCGGCTGCGCGGTGACGAGAACGCCGATGCACGAGCCGAACTCGAGCCCAGACTGGCAGCACTGAAGGAAGAACTGGCCGACTCCAACGCCAAGATTCCAGCCATCTGGAAAGACGAAAGCGCTGCGTTCGGACAACTCGTCAAGGCTGAACTGGACGCGCGCAATCTCTACCGGCGCACCGTCGACAAGGCCTATGAGCCGATCAATGAGGTATTACTGACCCTGGCCGACAACGACAAAATGGCGGCTCTTGGTGAAGAACTGAAGGCCTTGCCGGACAAGATCGCCGCCGATAACAACCTTGAAGCACTGGAAGAACTTGTCACCACGACCTACAACAACTTGCGCTCCGTGGAAGGCATAGGCGCCACGCGCTCAACGCTGTCCAAGGCCCGGCGAGCACTGAAAGGCCGCTCACCGAGCAAAGAAGACGCGCTCGAAGCGGTCAGGCAGTCGATCCAGGAGTACGACGAAGAGCTCGCCTGGCGCCAGGAAGCGGCCAGCAAGCTCGTGCCAGGACTGCAGGCTTACAACGACGCCATCAAGGAGACCATCGGCGCACGACAGCAAAACAAGCTGACTCGTGAGCAGGCCTTGTTCCTGGCCAGTTGCAGCGCCGGTCACCGCGATGTATCGCTGAGCTTCTGAGGCAGCGTTACCCGCAAGGGGCGGCTCGTCCGAGGCCCTCGGAAAGGCTGATGTAGCCGCCCCTGTTCAACGGCATTCCCGGTACGGAGTCCGCAAAAAAGCCTCCGTCAGTGCTTGCTGGCGGAGGCTTTTTTTGCGGGCAACCAAGCAGGCTGCCCGGTCCGTCTGTTGCTAGCGCTTTTTGACCGGCGGCATATCGGTGCAGACACCTTCGAACAACTCGGCAGCCATGCCGATCGATTCGCCCAGCGTCGGGTGCGCATGAATCGTGCGCCCGATATCGGCTGGATCTGAGCCCATTTCGATGGCCAGACAAAGTTCACCAATCATGTCGCCCGCATGCGTACCAACGATGGCGCCACCCACAATTCGGTGCGTCTCGTCATCGAACAACAATTTGGTGAAGCCCTCGGTGCGACCATTGGCAATTGCCCGGCCCGATGCCGACCACGGGAAAACGGATTTGCCGATCTTCATGCCTTGTGCCTTGGCCTGCTCTTCGGTGACACCAACCCAGGCAATTTCGGGGTCGGTGTAGGCAACAGAGGGAATGACCTTGGCGTCGAAGAAGCGCTTCTGTCCATGCGCAGCCTCGGCCGCCACGTGGGCCTCATGAACCGCCTTGTGCGCGAGCATGGGCTGCCCAACGATGTCGCCAATGGCGAAGATATGCGGCTGGTTGGTACGCATCTGATTGTCGACCGGAATGAAGCCACGCTCGCCGACCGTAACGCCGGCCTTGTCGGCATCGATCCGATTGCCATTGGGCGCCCGGCCAACTGCCGACAACACCAGATCGTAGACCTGGGGCTCGGCCGGTGCGTTCTCGCCCTCAAACCAGACCTTGATGCCTTCAGGCGTCGCTTCGGCTTTGACGGTTTTGGTCTTGAGCATCAGATTGTCGAAGCGGTCGGCATTGAATTTCTGCCAGACCTTGACCAGATCACGATCGGCACCAGGCATCAAGCCGTCGAGCATCTCGACGACATCCAGGCGCGCGCCCAGCGTCGAGTAAACAGTGCCCATCTCAAGCCCGATGATGCCGCCACCAATGACAAGCATGCGCTTGGGACGATCGGCCAGCTGCAAGGCGCCGGTCGAGTCGACAACGCGAGGATCATCCGGCAGGAACGGCAGCTTCACCGACTGCGAACCCGCCGCGATGATGGCCTTGGCAAAACGAATGACTTGCTTGTCACCGGTAAGCTCCTGACCCGGTCCATCGGTCAGTGCCACTTCGAGATGGTTGGCATCGAGAAACCGCCCGACGCCGCGCACCGTGCGCACCTTCCGCATTTTGGCCATGCCGCTCAGGCCACCGGTCAGCTTGCCGACGACCTTTTCCTTGTGCGCACGAACCTTGTCGAGATCGACGCTCGGTTCGCCAAATTCGATGCCGTGGGCGGCAAACGAGCGCGCTTCGTCCATGACGGAGGCCAGATGCAGCAAGGCCTTGGACGGAATACAACCCACGTTCAGGCAAACCCCGCCAAGCGTGGCATAGCGCTCGATCAGCACGGTATCCATGCCGAGATCGGCGCTGCGAAACGCGGCCGAATAGCCCCCCGGGCCAGAACCGAGCACCAGCATCTCACACTCGAGATCAACCTTCACCGAGCTGTCGATACGGGCCGCAGCAGGCGCCGTGGCCGGTGCCGGCGCATTGGTTGGGGCGCTGGCAGGTGTTGGGGCCGGCGCAGCCGCTGGCGGGGCGCTGGCGGGCGCAGGAGCGGCAGCGGCGCCGTCGGCAGCCTCCAGCATCAGGATGACCGAACCTTCGGCCACCTTGTCGCCCACATTGACCCGCAACTCGAGCACCTTGCCGGCGGCCGGCGCCGGTATTTCCATCGATGCCTTGTCACTCTCGACCGTAATGAGACTTTGCTCGGCGGCAATCGTGTCACCGGGCTGCACCAGCACTTCGATGACCTCGACTTCGGCAAAATCGCCGATGTCGGGTACTTTCACTTCTACTGAATCACTCATGAATCATCCCGTTTGGTTCAGGCGCAGCCCGGTTCAAAGCATCGTGCGACGGAAATCGGCCAACACCTGACCGAGGTAGGCGTTAAAGCGCGCCGCGGCGGCACCGTCGATAATCCGGTGATCCCAGGACAGCGACAGCGGCAGAATCAGCCGCGGCTCAAATTGCTTGCCGTCCCAGATCGGACGGGTCGCCGCGCGACACACGCCGAGAATGGCGACTTCGGGGGCGTTGATGATTGGCGTGAAGTAGGTACCGCCAATACCACCCAGGCTGGAAATCGAGAAAGTGCCGCCCTGCATTTCCGCCGGGGCCAGCTTGCCCTCGCGGGCCTTGCCGGCCAACTCGGTCATTTCACGGGCAATTTCCAGCACGCCTTTCTTGTCGGCATCCTTGATCACCGGCACCACCAGCCCATTGGGCGTGTCGGCAGCTACGCCGATGTGATAGTAGTTCTTGAACACCATTTCCTCGCCGTCAAGCGAGGCATTGAACTCGGGAAACTTCTTGAGAGCCGCCACGCAAGCCTTGACCAGGAAAGCCAGCATCGTCACCTTGGTGCCGCTCTTCTCGTTTTCCTTGTTGAGCAGCTTGCGGAACGATTCAAGGTCGGTGATATCGGCGTCATCGTGATTGGTGACATGCGGAATCATCACCCAGTTGCGATGCAGATTGGCGGCCGCAATTTTCTTGATGCGCGACATCTTCTTGCGCTCGATTTCACCGTACTTGGCGAAGTCGACTTTCGGCCACGGAATCAGGCCGAGTGCAGCGCCATCGGCGCTGCCACCGGCGGCCGCAGCGCTGGCCGGCGCGCCCGAACCGGCCATCACGCCTTTGACAAAGCCGGCGACGTCTTCACGCAGAATGCGCTGCTTGGGCCCGCTGCCTTTGACCAGGCTCAGATCGACGCCCAGTTCGCGGGCAAAGCCACGCACCGACGGCGAGGCGTGCGGCTTGACGATACGCGACACATCGGTCGGATTGTGTGGCACCGGATGCGAGCGCGACTCGGCCGCTGGCGCGGGCGATGCGGCGGCAGGACTGGCCGATGCTGCCGGCGCCGGCGCGGCGGCCGGTTGCGGCTGGGCAGCCGGTGCGGGCGCGGCGGGAGCCGGCGCAGCCGCTGCCCCCGCCGCGGCTCCGAGCCGCACGACGGGAGAATCCTTGGCCACGGTATCGCCGATCTTGACAAGAATTTCGGCCACAGTACCGGCGCTGGAGGAAGGAATCTCCATTGACGCCTTGTCACTTTCGACGGTGATCAGGCTTTGCTCGACGCCAACCTCATCACCTACGTTGACGAGAATTTCGATGACTTCAACGCCGTCGAAGTCGCCGATGTCGGGCACCACAACCGTGACATCACCGCCACCAGCCGGCGCAGCGGCGGCAGGCGCTGGCGCAGCCGGGGTCGGCGCGGATGCTGCCGGAGCGGCGGCCGGGGGAGCC
>CAXBNM010000117.1:0-12835 GCA_963976885.1 uncultured Burkholderiaceae bacterium | reverse complement strand
ATTGCCGCTAATACCGCTAATACCGATAATACCGCCACTGACGCAGCCCGCCATTGCTGAAATTCGCCGCATTTATATGAAAACGCCAAAAACCAGCCTTGGCAACCTTTCATTTTAGCATAGGCAAATTACCTAAGCGTCTGTTTTATGAGCGATTTTAAGGGCTCAGACGCGCTCGAAACGGGCCATGGATTCGACATGTGAGGTGTGCGGAAACATGTTGACGATACCGGCCTCGCGGAGCCGATAGCCCCCTTCATGCACGAGCAAACCGGCATCGCGGGCCAGCGTCGCCGGATTGCAGGAGACATAGACAATCCGGGCCGGACGCGCCTCTTTCGGGCCCTGGGCGATGGCGGTGCAGACCTCCATCGCGCCCTCACGGGGCGGGTCGATCAGCAGTTTGTCGAAGCGGCCGAAGCCGGCCCAGTCGTCGCCATCGATCTTGAACAGGTTTCTTGCTATAAAACTGGTGTTTTCGGCCAAATTGTTATTGCGTGCGCCCTCGCCGGCCCGCTGCACCAGCGTCTCACTCAGTTCGATGCCGGTGACATGCGCGCCAGACCGGGCAATCGGCAGACTGAAATTGCCCAGCCCACAGAACAGATCGGCAATGGTCTCGCCGGCCTGCGGCTCCAGCAAGGTCAGCGCCTGATGGATCATGGCCCGGTTCATTGCCATGTTGACCTGAGTGAAGTCAGCCGGCAAGAACGGCATCGTCAGGTTGTACTCGGGCAGCCGGTAACTGAGCTGCGCATCGGCCGGATCCAGCGGCGTGATGGTTTCCGGGCCCTTGGGCTGCAACCAGGCCTGCACGTGATGCTCGGCGGCAAATTGGCGAATGGCCTCGATATCGGTCGGCGGCAGCGGCTCCATATGGCGAAAAACCAGCGCAATCCGGATATCCCGACCTTGCGGGCCCGCCTCACCGATGGCCAGCTCTATCTGCGGGATGCGCTGCTTGAGAATCATCCCGTTCAGGAGTTCACGCAGGGGCAGCAACAGATCGGACGCAGCCTTGGGCAATACGTGGCAACTCGTCATATCGGCCACATAGCTTGCGCCCTTCTCGCGAAAGCCGATCAGCGCGGTGCCCTTCTTGAACACGAAACGCGCCGACAACCGGGCCCGGTAGCGGTAGCCCGAGGTCGGCCCGGCGAGCGGTCGCAGCACGGTTTCCGGCCGGACGTTGCCCAGATGCTTGAGTTGATCTTCCAGCACGCGCTGCTTGATTGCCAACTGGGCGGCAGGTGCCAGATGCTGCATCGAGCAGCCACCGCAGACCCCGAAATGCGGACACGGGGGCTGCACCCGCTGATTGCTCTCGCGCAGGATCGATTCGGTTTGCGCCACATCAAAGCGCGGCTTGCGCCGCACGATGCGGGCATTGACCAACTCGCCATGCAAGGCATCACGCACGAACACGATCTTGCCGTCGTGGCGGGCGACGGCATTGGCGCTCAGATCGAGCGAATCTGGGCATAACTGGAGCAAATCCGTCATTCAGGAATCCGGGTCGGACCAGGCGGCCAGAAACTGGCGCCAGTGAGTTTGATCGGCAGCGGCAAGCGTGTCGCGCACTAGCGCAATTTCCTGCTCGTAGCGCGCCGGATCCCATTGCCCCCGGATGAGTTGAAAGCGGCAATACATCAGATACGTGTTGGCCACGTCGGTTTCGCAGTAATCGCGAATTTCATCGATTTTGCCAGCCTGATAGCCCGCCCAGACCTGGCTGCCGTCCATGCCGAGCTTGCCGGGAAAGCCGCACAGGCGCACCAGTTCGTCGAGCGGCGCATTGGCTCGCGGCGAATACAAGGCCAGCAGATCCATCAGATCGAGGTGCCGGGTGTGGTAGCGACTGATGTAGTTGTTCCACTTGAAGTCGCGATCAGTGTCGCCGAGATCCCAGTATCGGGCCGCGTTGATGCCGTGCACCAGACAACGATAATTCATCACCGGCAGATCGAAACCACTACCGTTCCAGGAGACGATTTGCGGGGTATAGCGCTCGATCTGGCGATAGAACAGCGCCAGCAGCTTGGCCTCGTCATCGCCGGGTTGACCCAGACAACGCACCAATATCCCGTCTTCGGCCCGCAACAGGCAGGCGATGGCCACGATGCGGTGCTGATGCAACGGCAGAAAGTCATGGCCGGTTTTTTCCCGGCGCGCCGCCATGAAGACCTCGGCCACTTCGGCGTCGCTCATTTGCGCGACGTTCGGGTAGAGGTCGCGATCAATCAGCCGACGCAGACCACTGACGTCAGGCACGGTCTCGATATCAAAGCACAGGACAGGAGTCACTCGACAGACCCGGATGGCGCCACAGACTGGCGCTGGTTAACAAGGGATGCGCTAGCGGGGTACCGGCAAAGCACCCGCGCCGCGCATGCTACGCCTTCAGCGGCCCGGCTGCAGCCCGTTTACTGGGCGGCAGGCGGCAGATAGCCGATCGGATCGACCGGCTTGCCCTGACGCCGCACTTCGAAGTGCAGCCGGGGCTGGTCGGTACCCGAATCGCCAAGTTCGGCAATTTTGTCGCCCTGGCGCACGGCCTGCCCTTCTTTGGCCAGCAGCACACGGTTGTTCGCATAGACCGACAGCAGATCGGCGTCGTGGCGGACGATCAGCAATTTGCCGTAGCCGCGCGGCCCCAGACCACTGAAAATGACTTCGCCATCGGCGGCAGCCGTGACCGGATCGCCGAGTTTGCCAGCAATGGCAATACCCATGCTCTTGGGATCGGTGAAGCTTTTGGTGACAGCCCCTTGCGCCGGCCAGGTGAATGGCCGTGACGACCTGGCGGCAGCCGGCGCGGCCTCGGTACTCGGGCTGCGACTGGCCACTGGTGCTACCGGCGGTGCCTGACTGGTATCGGCGGCCGGCGGCATGCCCACGGCGTCAGCGGCTGGCGCCGGTGCCGCGGCCACTTGCGGGGGTTCATTGGTGCCGGCCGGTGTCATTGTAATGACGGGCGCATCACCGGCGCCGCGATCACCGGCGATCGGGCTTGATTCAATACGGCCACTGCGCACCGGCATCGATTCGATGCCACCAGCGGTCGTGGTCGGGCTTTGCGCAGCGACCGGTGCGGGCGCTTGCGCGCCCACCAGCGGTGGCTGCGCCGGCGCGGCGGGTTTGCTCGCCGCGACCGTGCGGCCGGCTGCCTGGCGATTGGCGCGATCAAAGACTGGCGCCTTGGCATGCGAGGCTTCGAGCGAGCGGTTGACGACGGGCGCGGGCGCTCCGGTGGAGGAGCAGCCGGCCACAGCCAACACGGCCAGCAAGGGCACGAGGCGGCGCAGACGAAAGGCAAAGGAAAATTTCTGACGCATAGAGGTTGTCGCGGGACGGGAGGCTAAATTATTGCGGAATTATCGGGTACCACCGACCATGGGCACAAAACGAACTGCATCCAGCTCGGACAGGTGCCAATCGGTGAAGGATAAACGCTCGACCAGATGAAGTCGCTGACAACCCGCCTGGCTGACGGGCGCCACCAGGCGGCCACCAATACGAATCTGATGCAATAACACTTCCGGAATTTCGCCGTCGAGGGCGGCGGCGATGACAATCGCGTGAAACGGCGGGCTGTTGGCCAGCCCGAGATGGCCGTCGCCATAAACCAGACGCACATTGCGGTTGCCGATGCGCCGCAGATTACGCCGGGCCAGATCGTGCAGCGGTTGCAAGCGCTCAATCGATACCACCGAGCCAAAGACATGGCCCAGCACGGCGGCCTGATAACCGCAGCCGCTGCCGATTTCGAGCACCCGCGCATGACGCCGCTCATTGAACGGTATCGGCTGCGCGGCCAGTTCGATCATGCGGGACACGATGCTCGGCTTGGAGATGGTCTGCTCCAGTCCGATGGGCAAGGCTTCGTCTTGATAAGCACGGCTGGCCAGCGCCGGATCGACGAACAGATGCCGCGCAATGGTCGCCATCGCATCGAGCACGCTGGCGTCGCGGATACCGCGCCGCTCCAGTGCTTCAGCCATTTTCCAGCGCGCCGATTCGGAGTCCAGCCCCAGACCTGCTGGCAAATAACGCGACCTTGCCGATTCTTCGCTTCGCATCACCGCACTCACTGCAGACCCTCCGCCCAGGTGGCCACGGCCTCGAGCTTGCGCTCATGAGTCAGGTCCATGCGGAGCGGCGTGATGGAGACATATCCGGCTTCAGTGGCATGGAAATCGGTCCCCGGACCGGCCTCACGTGCCCCACCCGCCGGCCCGATCCAGTAAATCGGCTCGCCGCGCGGATTGGTCGATTCGATGACCGGCTCGGCATGGTGACGCTTGCCCAGGCGGGTTACCTGAATGCCGCGAATCTGCGCCCGCGGCAAGGCCGGGATATTGACATTGAGCAGCGCGGAATCAGGCAACGGCTCGGCCAGGAACCGGGCCACGATATCGCGGGCAATGTCAGCCGCGGTGTCCAGATGGGCGTAGCCACGCTGCACCAGCGAAAAGGCAATGGCGGGCACGCCCAGCAGATGACCTTCGGTAGCGGCCGCCACGGTGCCGGAATAAATCGTGTCGTCGCCCATATTGGCGCCGTCATTGATGCCCGAGACGACAATATCCGGGCGCTCATCGAGCAAGCCGGTCATCGCGACGTGAACGCAGTCGGTTGGCGTGCCATTGATATAGAAAAAGCCACTGTCGGCCTTGCGCACCGAAAGCGGGCGATCAAGGGTCAGGGAGTTGGACGCACCACTGCGGTCCCGCTCAGGGGCAACCACGGTAACCGTTCCGAGCTCACCGAGCACCCGGGCGAGCGCGGCGATCCCCGGTGAAAAATAACCGTCGTCATTACTGAGAAGAATATGCATTGCCGCAGTTTATCGGAGCCCCCGCGTCGACGGTGGCCCGTGTCGGTTACATCGGACAGAAAAGCTGTGCCGGTGCGAGATAAAAGTGTTGCCAGCGAGCCTGGAAGCGGGCAAGCCGCCCCATGAGCCCTCTGCCGGGCACGCGTACCCGATCAGCCTTCGGCCGGCCAGTCCCGAATATACGCCTTGAGCATCTTGTTTTCGAAGTCTTGCTCGCTCAAAACCGCCCGGGCGACATCATGAAACGAAATGACACCCATCAGCGTGCTCTCATCCATGACGGGCAGGTATCGCTGGCGGTTTTCGATCATGGCTGCACGCAAATCGTCGACCTCCATGTCCGGACTCACCACAAAGGGGTCGGTGTTCATGATTTCGCCAATGGTGAATTCGGCGACCGGCGGGGTCGGGCCGGAACGATCCTCAGCCTGGCGTTTGGCGAGGATACGGATCACCTCCCGAAATGTGAGCATACCGGCGAGCGCGCCTTTGTCCATGACAACGAGCGAGCCAATATCGTGGTCAGCCATGATCACCACGCCTTCGGAAAGCGGGGTTTGCGGGCTGACGGTATACAAGGTATTGCCCTTGACGGTGAGAACTTCCTTGACCTTCATATCCATCTCCTTGCAGCCAGCCATGTAACGAGGATACTACCGACCGACAAGCCCCTCGACAAGGCATTGCTGGCGCGGACGTTGGGCCCGTCCCGACTGACTTGTATCTACTTGTGTGTTGAACCGGCCAGACAGGACCCGACAACGCTGGCCAATTCGTCTTCGGTATACGGTTTTGTCATGAACACATTGACCCCTGCTGCCATGGCCATCGTACGGTGTTTTTCCGAGTGGCGCGATGTAATCATCACGATCGGCACATCCCGGGTCGCCGGCTCGCGACGCAGCGCCTGCGCCAGCTCGATGCCGTTCATGCGGGGCATTTCCAGATCGATGACGATCAGATCGGGGACCCGCCGGGCCACCATCTGCAAGGCCTGGCGGCCATCGCCCGCGGCGTCGCAATACAGACCCAGATCGAGCATGAAATGCGCCATCGCGCGGCGCACGCTGACCGAGTCGTCCACCACCAGACAGACGGGCATCGGCTGCACGACGCGCCCGAGTCGGCGCGGATCAGGCCGCGCACCAGCGGTAGCTGCCAGCATCTCGGGCAGATCGATGACCGGCGCCACCGCACCGTCTCCAAGCACCGCCACCCCATCGGTCCCGGCAATGCGCGGCATGTAATCGGGCAGTGAGCGCACGACTACCTCCCGCGCCTGGCCCGGCTCGGGGACAAGCACCGCGACGGGTTCGCCGGCCGGCAGACGCACCACCAGCACGACTTCTCCGGGTTCGGGCTTGCCGCGCTCGCCGCCCAGCATCCCGGCCGGCAAGCCCAGCACTTCGTCCAGACGCCGCACTTCGAGGCGGCGCCCCGCCCAGGCCATGCGCATGCCATCGTCGAGATGCTCGATGGCATCGAGATTGGCGAGAATTTTTTCAATACCGCGTACCGACAACGCCAACACATGCGTTTCGGAGCGCATCAGAAACGCCGACAACGAGGTCAATTGCAGCGGCAGTTTCAACTCGAACCGCGTGCCGGCTCCCGGCTCAGCGTACAGAGTCAGTACGCCACGCAGGCCTCGCACGGTCTGGTTGACGACATCCAGGCCAATCCCGCGCCCGCTGAGCTGGGTCGGGATGGTGCGCGTGGTAAAGCCTGGCGCCAGAATGAGTTGACCCGCGGTTCGACTATCGAGCGGCGCGCCATCGGGCAGCAGCCCCAAGCTGCGCGCGCGCCTTTCAATGGCGGTCAGATCAAGACCGGCGCCATCGTCTTCAACAATGATCGTCACCGCCGACACTTCGCGCTCGAAGGTCACGGTGATCTCGCCCTGCGTGGGCTTGCCCGCCTGTCGGCGCGCGCTCGGCGCCTCGATGCCGTGGTCGACCGCATTGCGCACCAGATGGGCGAGCGAATCGACCACCCGTTGCAGCGTTTCGCCATCGACCGCAGTTTCGCCACCGTGGACCGTGAGCTGAATCTGTTTGTCGCAGGCCCGCGCCGCCTGCCGTGCGGCACGCTGCAACCGGGACGCAATACTGCCGGCATCGACCATCCGCGCCCGCAACGCCCCGTCGCGCACCACCGATTGCACCCGATCCAGTTTGTCGACCAGCCCATTGGCGCGGTCAATCTGCTGCTCGATCTGTTGTTCGATCAGCTTGCTGTCGGCCGCCACTTCGGTAATACGTCGCGAGACGGTATGAATTTCAGTGTAGCGCTCCAATTCGAGCGGATCGAGTTCACCCGGTTGGGTGCTATCGGCCTGCGGCGTGAGCATCGGTGCAGCATCGATCAGCCGATCAAGCTCCACCGACAAGGTGTCGATCCGATCGCTGCCATCGCGCATCGAGCGGTGCGAGCAGTTGATATCGTTGAGAACATCGCGCAACTCCGAAACCGCCACCACCGCCTCGTCAGCAGCCTGCAGCAAGCGCTCCATGACCGGCGCAAACACGCGTAGCATCGGCACCGGCTGACGCCCCTCGTCAGCCGGATCGGCCTCATCGGGCTCTTCGCTGGCCGCGCCGAAGGGTTCGTCGCGCCCCATCCGCTTGCGCGCGGACCGATCATGCCGACCCGCCTCCCAGTCCATCCAGTTGGCCGTTGAATCATTACCCGAACCCAGCACCGGGACATCAAACAACAGATCTACGTTGTCGGGGTTGGTGGTTCCGGTGTCATCCGGTTCATTGCCGAAATCGAGCGCTGGCAGGTCAAAATCAGCCAGACTCATCGTTGCCAATTCGTTATCAGCACCGCCCTGGGTTTGTACCTCGGGCGGCAACGGGCCCAGCTCATCATCATCGACGGCAGGCTCGGCTGGTGCCGCGGGCTCGATATCGGCCTGAGCAAGCTGGTCCTGGAAACGGGCTTCCAGCTCATCGGCAAAGCGATTCACCTCGGCCAGCACCCGGCGATAGATATCCAGCGAATTCGTCGGCGCCGGGCTCATGCCAATGAGCGATTCGACCATTTCGGCGAGGCAGTCCGAGGCTTCACACAAGATGTCGACGGCGGATTTGTCGGGCGCGGCCCCGGCCTGCTCGAGCAATTGCAGCAAGTCTTCGAGGGCGTGGGTCAGATTGGCCACGCCAATGACGTCGACCGTGTTGGCTGCGCCCTTGATGGTGTGCGCAACCCGCCGCGCGTTGCCCATCTGCGCCCCATTGCCGGTTGCCACTTCGGTAACGGCATCAGTGAATTCGATCGTCAGCGCGGGCAGTTCACGCAACAGATTATCGACCACCTCATGGTCGGCATCCTGCGCAATCTCGAGCGACAACTCGTCGGCCTCGACATCGTCGGGCGCGCGTTCGATGCGGCGGCTGCCAACCAGTTGCAAACGCATGACGCTCGCGCGTGCCAGCGCCAGCAACTGTGGCGCATGCCAGAGCGGCAGTTCATGCAAGGCGAGCGCATGCGTCAACTGGCCCGGGCGGCGGCGGGCGAACCAATCTGCCCATCGCTGCGGCCACGCCAGCAACGCCTCGTGATGAGCCTCATCAAGCACCGCCCCTGATTCGACCTGTTGATGCAAGCGGCCAATAAGATGCTCGAAAAGATTGGCCAGCGGCTCCAACCCCATGTAACGCATCGCGTTGGCAAAGTAGCCAGCCCGCTCGGAAATCAGCGAATAGACCTGATGCGGTGCGGCATGTTCGAGCCGGACCATTTCGGCGGCCAACTCCGTGCAGGCCTGCGCCAGCATGTCGAGCTCGTCGCTGCCAACCTCGGGCCCTTGTTCGGCAACCTCGACAGCCAGCTGTTCGCCGGCGTGTTGCAAGCGGCCCGCTTCACTGGCCAGACCGGCAAGCAGTGCGTCCCGATCGGGCTCACCCTCGCCCGGCGCCGCAAGAGCCAGTGACTGCTCAAGAAGTGAACCGACCTGCTCGGCCCCTAGCTGACAGGTGCAAAACGCAACCGCCAACTCAACCCAGGCCTCGAACGCGGCGGCCAGCGTCGCATCGACTTCTGCGGGCGTATGGGCGGCGACCCGGTTGGCCAGTTCGGCGAAGCCGGGCAGCGCCAGTTCGGTGGCCGTCGCCGCGCAGCCTCGGATCTTCTCCTGCATGCCCGCCAGTTGCACCGCATGGCCTGGTGGCGATGACGGCTGCGCCGCCAGCGGGTCGAGCATTGCCACCGCAGCGGTATTGAGGCGGTCCAGTTGCGCCGCGGTGAGCACGAGCGAATCGGCGCCGGTTGAAGCGTCGCTCATGAGGCCGGCCCGGTCTTGAATTCACCCACCGCTTTGATCAGCGAGCGTGCGCAATCGACCAGTCGACTGGTCTCGGCCGACTGACTCTCCAGTTCGGCCAGCGTCTGGACATTGGCTGAAGTGATCTGATTGGCGCGATCCTGGAGCTGACGGCTCAGGTCGGCCTGTTCGGCAACCGAGGCCGACAGCGCGGCTATTCGCTCTACCACCGCCTCGATCTCCGAGCGTGTCGTGCCCATCGCTTCATCGGCCTGCGCCACATGGGTACTGATCTCGACGACTTGCATGATCGCGCTGCTGACCGCGCCAACGGTCTCGGCCGTTTCAGATTGAATGGCCGACACCATGCGGCCGATCTGTGCAGTCGCCTGACCCGCCGACTTGGACAGGCGTTTGACCTCGTCGGCCAGCCCGGCAAATTGCCGCCCCGATTCACCAGCGGCCGCCGCCTGCAACGAGGTATTGAGCGCCAGAATACCGGTGCGCTCGGAGATTGATTCGATGATGCCGACCACCTGACCGATTTCCTGCGAATGCTCACCCAGGCGCTTGACCCGCTTTTCGGTCTGGCGAATCAGTTCGCGAGCCTTCAGCACGCCATTGGCGGTTGCCCGTACCTTGTGTGAGGCTTCGGTACTGGACGAATCGGCGCGGCGCTCGCCGGCTTCGGCGGCGCTTGCCTCCTGAGCAGCCTGCCCGATGGCGGTCGCGGCCTGCGCCACTTCGTCCACCGCCAGGCGCACCTCTTCGCGCTCATGGCGCACGTTCTGTTCGGCCTGGTCGCCCATCTGCTTGACCGCCAACGACGCCCGCGCAACCTCCTGGGCAACTTCATTCACCTGGCTGAGCGCGCGCCCGGTTTCTTCGGTCAGCATATTCAACGCATCGGAGATGGCGCCGGTAACGTCCTCAGTGACCGGCACCCGCATCGTCAGGTCGCGAGTTGCGGCGATGGTGCCGACAGTTTCCATGATGCGGACCACCGAGGCATTGAGTTCAGCGTTCTCGCGCGAGGCCTTGTTGATGGCCGCGGCGCGCTCTTCGAGAACCAGATCGATGGTTTCGCCAAGGCCGACGTAATCCTGCGCGCCGCGCAGACCCGTACGCGCCGAGAAATCGCCTTGCCGCAAGGCTCTGACCGTTTGCGTCAGCCGCGGCGGCAAACTGGCTGCCGCGCCCCCGGTGCGCACCGCCAGGGTGCCGAACGCAATGGCTATCAGGGCCAGACCGACCGCCAGTGGTAACCAGATTGCGTTCAGCAGCCCCGCAACCGTCGGACGACTCTGCACAATGGCCAGCGTCATCGGATTGCCCGCCACCTCAAGCCGGCGCAAGGCCGCCATCGTCGGGCGCCCCTGCTCGCCGCTGACCGCCATGATGCGCACCGGCGTGCGCAAGGATTCGCGCAGCAAAGCCTCGTCCAGGCCTTCGTAATCGGTACCGATCAGCAGGCGGGTCTGCGGCGTTTCATTCAGAAACGGCGACGGATCGACTGCGGTTTCATTCAAATGCCCGAGCAGGCTGGCGAACTCGGTACGCCCCAACAGCACCAACTCGCCACCGCTGTTTTGCAGCGGTACCGAATACCAGGCGGCCATCGACGCGCCAGCCTCGTCCCCGACCCGGGAAAACGGATGCAAGGCAACGAAGTCACTGTTCGGCCGCCCCGGATCGGCAATGCCTTCGGTTGAACTGCCGGTCGCCGCCAGCGCTTCGATGATGGCTTTATCGCCCGGCACCGATTCGTTCAGCGTGGCGTCGATCCGATTGGCAAAGCCCGGCCCACGGGCAAACCGAATACGTTGGCTCGCGGCCTCGACCAGCAACAGATCGGACAAGCCGGTGCTCAGCGCGGCATCGGCAATCACGGCCGCGTTGGCAGCAATCGTTGCCACCGGGGCAGCTTGCTCACCGAGCGCAGGCGGCGCGACAGCAACGAGTGCTGCGGCGGGGGCTGCCGGTGCCGCCACGCCGGTGTCGGCCAGCGGCTGCCGAGCCAGATAGCGCATGGCATCAGACTGATGGCCCAGGTATTCAATAACCCGGTTGGCCTGCAGATCACGGTATACGCCAAGCCGCTGCGCATCGGCAAACCGCGCCTGGCGCTCAAACAGATTCAGGGCAATCCAGGCGCAAAGGGCTACCGTGGCGACAATTGCCAGCAAGACCCAGGCCATTCGGGCCAGGCGGCTACCGGCACTGCCTTTGCCGCCCGCCGCTGCACGATGCCGATCGGCCGCCGCGGCGCGGCCGGCCTGAGGGGGTTTTGGCGCAGCCACTGCATTCGCGGGCTTTGCATCGGCGCGGCTCGTCACGGACGTGTCATCGGCAATGGCCGCCTCCTGCGACGCAGAGCCGGGTGTGGGTTCAGCCATGTTGGGTGACTTCCTCGGTTGGTTCTGATTGCGCCAGGCACGCGTCGATCAGCGCCGCCAGATCGAAAGACCACACCAGGCCCAGCCCGGCGCCGCCGTGCCCGACTTCCTCGTCGGTGACACGATAGGCTTGCCGCAACGCAGCGGCGAACGGTGACTCAGGCCTGACGGGTTCGCTGATTTCGCCCAGCAAGCTTACGCTTCCGGGCGGGCGATCACAGATCAGACCGACCGCATCGTGCGAGTCGCGTAACACGACAAATTCGCAGCTCTGCACAATAGGCAACAAGTCGGTCGTCTGGACCTGGGTATCGAACACCGGCACCGGATGGCCGCGCAAATGCATCATGCCAAGCAAACGACGCGGGGCACGCGGAATCGGATAAACAACCGCCTGCGGAAAATACTCGCAAGGCACGCCCTCTGGCAGCAACAGGCGCACACCACCGATTTCAACATCGAAGCGCATCACAGCATCGTTGCTTTGCACAGCATCCAACTCGGACTGTTCCTGGGCCATAAGCGTTATTCCGGCGCAAATTTCAAGGCCGCCAGCACATCGGCGCTGGCGTAGGGTTTGGCGATCAGTTCGCGGCCGCCATTGGCGCGCACCCAGACCTGATCGGCGCGTTGATTCTTGGCTGACACGAACACGACAGGAATGGCGTGCGTGTCCTGATCGGCCAGCAGTTGCCGGCAGGCGTGGAAACCGTCCATCTCCGGCATCATGATGTCCATGAAGATGATCGCGGGCCGACCGGCCTTGGCGCGAGCCACGGCTTGCATGCCATCGCCCGCATGGGTGACGCGCCAGCCGGCCTTGATCAGTATGCCGCTGAGCCGATCACGATCAGCCGGCAGGTCGTCGACCACCAACGCAAGTCGGGATTGCAACGGTGCCGGCGTTCTCATCGGCCAATACCGGTATCAAGCCAGGCGGTCTGACCCCATACGGAAGAGTCACCCGCCTGGGCCACCGCCCACATGGTTTGCTGCTCGCGGGCACGCCGCAACGGGCTCCGCACTGCCGCCCGCAGGCGCGCGGGTTCGATCGGCCGGGCCAGCAAACTGGCACAACCGGCCAGCCGGCCGCGCAGCCCGTCAAGCAGCGAGAAGCGGTCGGCAAGCATCACGACCACCACCTCCGGAAAACGGCGGTGCAACTCGCGCGCCAGACGAAAGCCGGAACCTTCGGCCAACACCTTTTCGATCATGACGAGCTGACAGGCCTGATAGTCGAGATGCTCGATGACCTGGCGGCGATTGTCGGCCCGCGCACAATGCAGGCTGGTCGAGCCCAACTGGGCAAAGGCCGATTCGACGGCATCGGCTACC
>CAXBNM010000116.1:0-12845 GCA_963976885.1 uncultured Burkholderiaceae bacterium | reverse complement strand
CCCCACTCGGCTGTCTTGAGCGGCTTTGCTTGCCGGTTGCAGCATCTTGCCGGTGAGTGCCCCGCCGCCCAGCGGTGACCAGTCGAGCACACTCAGGCCATGGGCCTGCGCCATCGGGATCAACTCGTGTTCGGCTTGCCGGTAGCCGAGGTTGTATTCGACCTGAATGGCCGCCGGGCGGGTGAGGCCACTCAATCGCGCCGTGGTGTCGGCACCGGCGACGACCCAGGCCGGAAAGTCCGACAAGCCGATATGCAGAATCTTGCCGGCCCGTACCGCGTCGTCGAGCGCCCGCAGTGTTTCCTCTACCGGCGTGAAGCCGTCCCACATATGTACCCAGTACAGGTCGATGTAGTCGGTGTTCAGGCGTTGCAGGCTGGCCTCGAGTGACTGGCGCAGGCTCTTGCGCTGATTGCCGCCGGCGTTCGGATTGCTCTTGTCCGATGAGATGGTGTACTTGGTGGCCACGACATGGCGGTCGCGCTGGCCGTGCAGAAACTTGCCCAGCATCGCTTCGCTGGAACCGTTGGTGTAGGCATTGGCCGTGTCAAAGAAGTTGCCGCCCGCCGCCACGTAACGATCGAACACCGCCCGGCTGGTTGCCTCGTCGGCACCCCAGCCCCAGTCGGTGCCAAAAGTCATCGTGCCCAGGCAGAACTCCGAAACACGCAGGCCGGTATGGCCGAGAAAGGTCAGTTGCATTGAAAGCTCCATTCAGTAGGCCGGATTAACGAACAGAGCATTCTGGGTGTGCGAAATGAAGAAGGAAATAGCGCAAACGATATTTCCTTTTGCAAAAATGCAAAGCGGAGACCACAAGCTTCTGTCCGCATCAGCCGATCAGCCGATCAGGCGGCCTGGGCTCTGATCGCTCGGGATGTGAGCTTTTCACCGGTCGTGGCGTTGACACGGTCACCCGGTTCGACGCAGATGACTGTTGCGTTGGGCGCCGCCTTGCGGGCCGCTGCCTCGAACTCGGCCCAGGGCCGGGAGGTCACTTCCATCATCTCGTGAAACTTGTCATGCGGGGGAAACAGAATGACAACTTTCGGATCGATGGCTGCCACGCCCCGGGCGATGTCATCGGTGAAATC
The DNA here is from genome assembly GCA_963976885.1 of uncultured Burkholderiaceae bacterium. GTDB lineage: Bacteria > Pseudomonadota > Gammaproteobacteria > Burkholderiales > Burkholderiaceae_E > JAUIAI01. The sequence continues at coordinate 11,751 of CAXBNM010000116.1, read as the reverse complement.
GAGCTGCATGCCGGCCAGCAGTACATCGGTTTTGAACTTCTTGCCGAGCGCAGCAATTTCAGCGTCGGTCATTTTTGAATTGAAGCCTTCGTTGTAGTTGAGCACCGTCAGGCCATCTGGCAAGGTAAGGTGGTATCCGGTGTAGGGGGCATAGAACGGCGCGTTGGTGGCACTCGACCAGGCCCACGACAGTTGTGTGGCATTGCCGTGCAGGACGGCCTTTGACAACGCTTTCACCAGGTTGATGTCGCGATGCTTCCAGTCGAAGGCGGCGATCTCAAAGCCGGGGAATTTTGCCGAATCGCCCGGGTTGAGCACTGAGAGGTGCTGCGGTTCTATGCCACGTCTGCGGTGCAGAAATCTGGTCACCGACGCCGGCGCGATGACGGTCGCGCCAGTTGCCTTGGCGAGCACCGGAACATCCAGAAAGTGCTCTTCATGACCGTGCGTGACGCAGATGAACCTGGCATCGGAGAAGTCTTCCTGGTCAAACCAGTGGGCACCGCAATAGGGCCGATAGAATGGGTCAAAGTACAGTTTTCCTGCTGGCGTATCGAGCGCAATTGCTGACCAGCCGAAGTATTCAATCGTGGTTGTCATGAGTTGTCTCTCGTTGAGCTTTCAGGGTTGTGGAGTGATTTTGAAAATGCCGTCTACTTCAACAGACGCATTGGCAGGTAACGAGGCCACGCCAAGGGCAAAGCGGGCATGTTTCCCTGCGTCGCCAAAAACCTCCACAAAGAGATCAGACGCTCCGTTGATACATTTGGGCGCATCACAGAACTCGGGCGCCGCATTGACGAATCCGCCCAGCTTGAGCACCTGGGTTACGCGGCCCAGATCACCGCCGCAGGCCTCCTGCAGTTGGGACATCAGGTTGATCGCGCAGATTCGCCCGGCCTGATAGCCTTGCTCGACGGTTACCTCCGCACCGACTTTACCGGTAATGGCCATGGCGCCGTCTTGCAGAGGCAGCTGGCCTGAGATGTAGACGGTATCACCGTCGACGGTGTAACCAACATAGTTACCCACCGGGGCAGCGGCAGCGGGCAGGTTGATGCCCAGGCGGGCGAGATTTTCGGTTGCGTTTGACAAGGTAAGCTCCTCAGGATGTCAATCAAGGGTCAGCGGTAGAGCTGCGCGGGCAGCCACAAGCCGATGGCGGGAAAGATGTAAAGCAGAGCAATGGCGATTATCTGCAGACCTATGAACGGCAACATGCCCGTGAAGATCATGCGCAGACTCACCGTTGCGGGGGCGACTGCTTTCAGATAGAAGGCCGCCATGGCTACCGGGGGCGACAGATAAGATGTTTGCAGGTTCAGGGCAATCAACAGACCGAAGAACAAGGGGTCTATGCCAAAGTGATCAAGCAGCGGAAGAAAGATCGGCACGAAGATCACAATGATTTCGGCCCAGTCGAGTGGCCAGCCGAGCAGAAAGATGATGGCCTGGGCAAGCAACATGAATTGCACCGCCGACAGGTCCAGCGACAACACCCAGCTTTCAATGAGCTCCTGGCCGCCCAGTAGCGCGAAGGCGGCGGAGAAGATGCTTGAGCCCACAAACAACCAGCCGACCATTGCCGTCGTCTTGCCGGTCAGAAACATGGACTCCTTGAATCCGCTCCAGCTCAGTCCTCGGTACAAGGCAGCCAGAAGCAGGCCGCCGGCGGCGCCGATGGCCGCTGCTTCGGTCGGCGTCGCCAGGCCAAACAGAATTGAACCAAGTACCGCTGCGATCAGCACCGCCAGCGGCAGAAAAGAAGTGATGAGCAGCTTGGTCAGTCCGAACCGACGACGCGTGGCGCGCGTCGGTGCCGGGTTGGCGGTGCTTGCAACGGGGGCTGACGGGACGAGTTGCTCAAGCGCGGCTGCACGCTGACTGACCGACAACGGCGGCGCGCAGCTGGGCCGAAGTTTGGCCAGTACCACGACATAAGTAATGTACAGCCCGGCAAGCATCAGGCCCGGAAACAGCGCGCCGGCATAGAGTTGGACCACCGAAACGCCGGCGGTGGCGCCATAGACGATCAGGAGAATGGACGGCGGAATCAGAATGCCCAGACATCCGCCGGCAGCGATGGCACCGGTGGCGAGCTGTGCCGAGTACCCGGCTCTGAGCATCACTGGCAGAGCGAGCAATCCCATTACCGTCACGACTGCACCCACAATGCCAGTGGCGGTGGCAAAGAGGGCGCACGTTGCCAGTGTGGCGACGGCCAGGGCGCCTGGCATCCAGGCCAACGCCAGATGCAGTGCCTTGAACAGCCGCTCGACCAGGGCTGCGCGCTCGACGATGTAGCCCATGAAAATGAACAGCGGCACCGCCACCAGCACATCGTTGCTCATCGTTGCGAACGCACGCTGCACGATCAGATTGAGGGTCAGCCCGAGTTCACCGCCGAACGCGTAGAGCGAGAACATCACACCCACACCCATCAGCGTGAATGCCGCCGGGAAGCCCAGCATGATCGCGACAATCACGAGTGCCAGCATCAGCAGACCGAGATGCTGATCGGTGATATCGGCAAGCGGAGGCATCAGGATGGCGGCCAGGCCTATGACGATGGCGATGAAACCGAAGCCAAAGAGAGTTTCTGCTTTCATCGCGTGGCGTCCTCGGTGGCGTTCAGCGTAGCTTGTATCTTGTCCAGATCGACTTCGTTCACGTCAGACGCTCGTTCAGGCCACTCGCCTTCACGCAGGCACAGAACACACCGCAGAATTTCAGCCACTGCCTGCAACAACAGCACCGCGCCGGCAATCGGGATCACTGCCTTGAACGGATAGACCGGCACTCCATCCAGCGAGTAGGGCGAGCCTTCGCCAATGGCCCAGGAGTCGATGGCAAACGAATAACCACCGATCACCAGTGCCAGCACGCCTGGAATGAAGAACAACACATAGAGCACCAGGTCGAGCGCTGCCTGGGTGCGCGCGGACAGGCCTGCATAGATGAGATCGCCGCGCACGTGGGCGGATTTGGCCAGCGCGTAAGCGCCGGCCAGCATGAACGAGGTCCCAAAGAGCATGTAGCTTGCATCGAAGGCCCAGTCATGCGGGCTGTTCAAGACATAGCGTGAGAACACCTCGTAGCAGACAATGGCGGTCAGCACAGCGACCAATACAGCACCCGCGCGGCCGACCCACACACTGATTGCGTCAATGGTCTGCACGAGGCGATGCCCTTGAAGCCATCGATTCGCGGGAATCGCTTCGTGGGTCATCATGACTTGGACGGGCCCTTGCCGAAGTAGTGGTCATAGGCCATCGGTGAGCTCACCGTCACCGCGTTTTCCCAGTACATGACGCGCTCAGCCCATTTGCGCTGGGATTCGATCACCTTTGCAAACAACGGGTTTTCGGTTGATCGCTGCTCGACGACGGCATCCCAGGCCTCAAGTTGCGCCTTCAGAATCGGCTCGGGCGTTTCATAGGTATTGACCTTGGCTTCCGACTCCAGGTACAGGTAGTCGGTCGACATTCGGTCCATGGCTTTCCAGGCCATGGCGGCACTGGCAGCATGCGAGGCGTAATTCAGGATTGCCTTCAAGTCGTCGGGCAACTCCTGATACGTATCCTTGTTGAGCATGATTTCGCAGAAGTTGTTGGCCTGGTGGTAGCTCTTTTGCAGATAGAACCTGGCAACATCCGGAAAGCCCATGATCCGGTCGTCTGATGCGCTGGCGAACTCCGCGCCATCGAGCACGCCGCGGTCGATGGACGGCACGATGTCGGCCGGCGCCATCTGCACGGCTGACACCCCGAGTTTCTTGAACATGTCCACGGCCAGGCCCGCCGTGCGGAACTTCAAGCCTTTGAGGTCCTCCGGGGTACGAATCTCCTTGCTGAACCAACCCAGGGGCTCGCACGGCACGGGGCCAAACAGGAAACTGTGCAGGTTCAGACCGGCTGCAGCCTGGATCTGTGCAAACAATTCTTTGCCGCCACCTTGCTCAATCCAGCCGAGCATCTGATTGGGGCCCATGGCAAAGTCAGGCCCGGCCCCATACAGACCGAAGGCCGTGTTCTTGCCGAACCAGAAACCGGGGATCGCATGGGCACCATCGAGAACGCCTTTGTGAACCGCGTCGATGACTTGCAGGCCCGGCACGATCGAGTTGGCCGGCAGCATCTGAATCTGAATGCGCCCGCCCGACAGATCCTGCACGATCCGGGTCCAGTCGACCGCGAACTCGTGATAGAGGAATTTCACCGGCCAGGTGCTTTGAAAGCGCCATTTGTAGGTGTCTTTGGCGCTCACGATGGCCGGCGCCGCCAGCGCGGCGACACCCAATGAGCCCCGCGCGATGAACTGGCGGCGCGCAGGTGTGGTGATAGGGGCTTCAGGGGTCAGGGCCGAACCTGATTGTGCGTGGTCAAGGTCGTTGCGTTCCATGTCTTGCTCCAAATGGGATGTTCTGAGACCATGCGAAATGCGTGCCAGAGTTGCCTGATGGGAAACATCAGGCAAAATGTGATCTGACGGAGCAAGCGCCGGCGCTGCGTCGCAGGTGCCGGCACCAAAGCTGCCCATCGCGCCCCTTTTCGGGGCTACCCATTGTCCGAAGGAGTGCGTTACGAAATGAAAGTCGCCTTGTTGCTATACCCCGATGTCGAACCCATCGACCTCGCCACCATCGGCGTTATATCCATGGGAAAGCGGGTTATTCCGGAACTGAGCTATGTGACGGTAGCGGCTACGACCGCCCCGGTTCGCCTGGCCAATGGCTTGCGTGTCTTGCCCGATCTCGCCCTGAACGAAGCCGTGGATACGGCCGTTGACGTGCTTGTCGTGCCCGGCGGCCCGGGCTGGCAGCTGGCGGCGAAGGACGCGGCATTGCTTGCCTTCGTGCAAAAGTTGCCTGAAAGTTGCCTGAAAGTTTCCGTCTGTACCGGCGGCATGATTCTGGCGGCTGCCGGCTGTCTGGACGGCCGGTCGGCAACCACCAAACGTGAAGTCATCGAGCCGGAAGAGTCGCCGCTGGCGTTGATGGCGGCACGTTACCCGGCTATCAAGGTGCATCACGCGTTGCTGGTAGATCAGGGGCAGGTGCTCACCGGTGGTGGGGTGTCGTTGTGTATTGATGCGATGCTGCATCTGATTGAGCGTCGGTTCGGCACGGACAAGGCCGGCGCGATTGCTAGAATCCTTGAGTACTCCGCCGCCAGGTCTGCGAACCAGTCCCGGCTTCCCGTGGTTGTCGAGACCACTGCCGATTGATGACTGATCGACCGCATTTCGTGAATAGTTCTGACAACCCGACCGCCAGCGCCGATCTCGTCGCGCTCGGTTCGCAACTGCGTGAGTTGCGCATCAGTCGGGCCATAACGCTGGAGGTCTTATCTGAACGGACCGGGTTCTCGAAGGGTTATCTGTCGCGCATCGAGAACGGTCGCAAGACGCCGCCGCTCGGGTCGCTGGCCCGGATTGCAGTGGCCCTCGGCACGACGGTCAGCAAAATGCTCAATCAGCAGCCCTCCGAGGTATCGTCTGATAGCAGCCCCTTTTTCAGTATCGTGCGCAAAGCTGACCGGGCTCGGGTGGTCACTGGAGCAAGTGCCTTTGGCTACGACTATGTGAGCCTGAGCCGGGCGGCGCACGGATCCCCGCAGTTGCAGCCGCTCATTTTTACCTTTCCTAAAGAGGTCGACAAATTCGTGTTCTTTGAACACGAAGGAGAGGAGTTCATGTTCATTCTGTCCGGCCGGGTGGAATGGCAGATCAGTCACGAGAAGCATACGCTGGAGGCCGGTGACTGCATCCATTTCGATGCCCGCCTGCCGCATCGCGGGCGGGCTCTGGACGATGAGGCCGTTGCGCTGGTCGTTACCTGCCCGGCCGATTCCGGTCTGCGGCCTAACGGGCACGATTAGCGTCCGGCCGCCTATCATTGCCCAGATGCAATGAACTGGCCGGAGCCGCCTCCATGAACTGGAATGACCTGAAGTATTTTCTGGCCGTCGCCCGCGCCGGCAGTCTGAGTGGCGCCGCCGAGGCTTTGGAGACAACGGCCTCGACGGCGTCGCGGCGCATTGATGCGCTGGAAGCCGCCATCAAGACCCGCTTGTTCGTGCGTTTGCCGGGGGGTTATCACCTGACCGACGAAGGCGCCCGTTTGTTACCGAAGGCCGAGGCGGTGGAGGCTGCCAGCCTGCACGTGGCCGGCGGGGCAAATGCGCTGCGCGGAGCCAGCGGCGAAGTGCGGCTGGCCACCGCCGAGAATCTGGCTGTTCACCTTATCGCGCCGGCACTGCCGCAGTTTCGGAAGCAATACCCGAACCTCACCCTGGAGTTGATTACCGAAGTGCGCCGTGTCGACATGGGGCGCTTTGAAGCCGACGTTGCGCTGCGCCTGACTCGACCGCAAAAAGGCCGGGTGCGCATTCGACGCCTGGGGCATATGGCCTGTGCGGTTTACGGCAGGAGCAGCAGGAAAGGTCGGCCTTTTGTCACCTGGCCAGCCGACAACTCCAATCTGCCCGCCGCCAGGTACATCGCCAGCCAGCATCTGCCCATCGCATACCGTGCCAACAGTCTTGTCGTGCATCAGGCTGGCGCGGCCAGCGGCGTGGCCAATGCGATCCTGCCGTGTTTCATGGGTGATGCCGATCAACGGCTGGTCCGGATCGGCGAACCGATAGCCGAGGTGGGGCAGGATATCTGGCTGGTCATCAACGAAGATCTGGCGGGATCGGCACGGGTACGGGCAGTGGCGGATTTTCTTGAGACGGTGGTGACCGGGTCGGCAGGTCTGCAAGCGAAAACCGGGCTGAATCGAAATGATTGAAAGTCGATCGGGCTGATCAGTCGATTGGCAACGTGACTACAAACCTTGAGCCAACGCCGGGTTCGCTCTCGACGCGAAGCTCGCCATCGTGCAGTTCAACCAACCGTTTACAGATTGATAGTCCGAGTCCGCTACCTCCGTAATCACGCCGGATGCACGGATCGGCTTGTCGAAAGGCTTCGAAAATAACTGAAAGTCGATCCGGATCAATGCCGATGCCGGAATCCTGTACCGTCAACTCCAGGCGTGTGCCGCCACTGGTGGCGCTGGTCATGCCCGCGCTGACCCAAACCGTTCCCTTGGCGGTGAACTTGATGGCGTTGCCGATCAGGTTGCGCAAGATCTGTCCGAGCTTGACGGGGTCGGCATTGATCTGATCCGGCACCTGCGGGTCAATTCGCAGCGTCAGCGCAATCGCCTTGTTGGCGGCCTCGGTTTCAAACTGCTCAACAGTGGCGCTCAGATGCTGTCTTAGATCAACCGGCTCGGTCTGCAGCGGCATCAGGTGTTTGTCGGTGCGCTCGTATTCGAGTATCTGGTCCACCAGTGCGACAATTCCTGCGGATGCCCGCTGCAGGATTTCCAGTTGTCGCTGCCTGGTTTCAGGAGTTGCTGCCTTGTGAAGCAACAACGCGATATTCTGAATTGTCGACAACGGCGCGCGAACGTCGTGGCTGAGCATGCGGATCAGCTCACTCTTGACGCGAAGATTTTCTTCCGCGCGTTTACGCTCGGCCAGCAGTTCAGTTTCGTAGCGCCGCCGCTCGCTGGCATCAAATACCGCTACTCGTACGATTCTGACGGCTCCGTCCGGCGCGTGCTGCGCACGGGCGGCGATAAGTACCGGCCGTACACTGCCATCGCCAGCCTTCAGGTCGATGGCAATCTCTCGCAGAAAGCCCTGCATTGCAAGCAAAGGGGCGCAATGGGTTTCGTAGTAAACCTGTCCGCCAACGGTAAACAGAGACTGAATGCGCCGGCCAATCAGTTCGTCGCGCACATTGCCGAGCCAGTTCGCGAGTGTCAGATTTGCCCGAACGATTTCTCCAGAGGGCAAAATTGTGGCGTAGCCCGTTGGCGCTTCGTCATAGAATGTTTCAGCATCCTGAGCAAGCAGCGCCTGAATATCAGGACTCGGACCGGCAGACGAAGTCAAGATTCGAGACGCGAAAGAAATCCTTGAATGGCAGCCACCGTTTCCTGCGGCGCGCTCAGATGCGGGCAATGACCGGTCGCCTCAAGGAGGGTCAGTTCGGCGCGGGGCAGATGTCGGTGCATGTATTTCCCGACCGCCATCGGCGCGATGACATCGTCAGAGCATTGCAGAATCTGGGTGGGGATCTGCAGCAGCGGGACATCGGCCCGGTTGTCTGACAAGAACGTAACCCGAGCAAAATGCTTGGCGATCTCGGGGTCGGCCTGACAAAAGCTGTTGGCCAGCTCATTGCCAAGCTCCGGCCGGTCGGGATTGCCCATGATGACCGGCGCCATTGATCGCGACCAGCCAAGATAATTGGCGTCCAGCGATTCGATCAGGCCCTCGATGTCGGCTCGGTCGAAGCCGCCAACGTAATCACCATCGTTGATATAGCAGGGCGATGGGCCGATCATCACCAGCGCGGCGAACCGCTCCGGCTCCTGGACGGCGGCGAGCAGGCCGATCATCGAACTGACAGAATGGCCGACGAAGATGACATTCCGGAGGTCAAGAGCTGAGACGATTTCCAGCGTGTCGGCGGCATATCCGTCAAGGGAGCCGTACTTCTCCTTTCGATAAGCGCCCCAATCCGACTGGCCGGCACCCACGTGATCGTACGTAACGACCTGGTATTTATCCTCGAATTGCGGCGTAACCAGCCGCCACATGTTCTGATCACAGCCATATCCATGCGCGAACAGCATTGGCTGAGATCCTTTGCCAGCCGTTTTGACATTATTTCGAATCAAGATATTCATGGCGTCGAGGGGGGGCTCATAGCTGCGCTAAGGTCGCGGGAACCGACCCAACCAAATTGGGGGATATGATAAAGCAAGAGCCTGGTCGTGGGTCAGGTTGGCGCGGCCGGCAAGGGCGCGGGTGGTAGCGGCGTTGCCGGAGGGCCTGGTGGCCCGGGCGGCGGGGCTGCCAGAATGAGAAAGGCTCAGGTTGGCGGTTTCTGCGTAAGTGCAGCCACTTCGCCATCACTTGGAAAGCGACCCAGCGCCTTTTTGGAAAAACGCAGTTCGCCATTGACTGATATCTCGAACACGCCGCCGCCTGAAGGCACGAGATCGATATCAGTAAAGCCGGCGCTGATGAACTGAGCACTCACACGGAGCGCTTGCGGTTCGTAGTTTCAAACCTGGCAAAATTCAATGCGTACGGATTCTGTCTGGGGCATTGTTATCTCCGGATAGTGGCCGGTAACGTAACACGACATTGCCGTTATGAGACCCATTGCCCCGATGCGAAGGCGGAACGGGCCCATCTGAAAGATGGACCCGTTCGGCGATCAATGATCAACAATCAATCAGAAAAGATAGACCGTGCCGGCAGAGAAGTCGTCACCAAGCGAATCGGGTGACTCGCCAGTGGCACCAATGGCCAGCGAGGCTCCGTCGGCGGTCAGACTCAGGCTGCCACCAAAACCTGCAGTAACTGACGTAGCGCCAGAGGGAAAGTTGGGGCTCTCGGGGTTGAGTGACTTCAGCATCACTTGCTGAGTCCAGGTGCCATCCGCGCTTCGTTTGAAGACATAGGCGGCGCCGGATCTGTAGCCGTTGTCGCTGTCGTCAATGGGGTTGATGCCTGCATTGTCGCTCGACTCCTGCGGCGCGCCAACGGCCAGAGTGTCGCCATCGCTATCCAGGCTTACGTAGCGGCCGAAGCGATCCGGTGAGCCAGTCTTGCTGGATTTGATATAGGCCTGCTGGGTCCAGGTGCCGCCAGTGTCCCGGGTGAAAACGAAGGCTTCGCCGGCTTTGCCCTGAACATCTTTCTGGTTCGAACCAATGGCGATGGTGTTGCCATCGTCTGCCACCGCGACTGAGATGCCAAATCCAGCACCGGACTCAGGTGATTCAGGCACGATTCGCTGCTGCTCGGTCCAGGTGTTATCCGGCTGTCGGCTGTATACATAGACGGCACCTGCTGTATGAGCGCCGGCGCTTTCGGACTGGGCTCCCACCACAAGCGTGTCGCCATCAGCGTCCAGGCTCAGCGTTTCACCGAAGAGACCGGCCGCGACGGGCTGGCTCGATTCGAAAGTTGCGCGTTGCAGCCAGGAGCCGTCGGCTTCCTTGGTGAAAATATAGACGGATCCGGCGTCGTAGAGAATCGCATCGCCATCCGCGGAATTCGCCCGAGTGCCGATGGCGAGGGTGTTGCCGTCGTCCGAGAAGCTCACGCCGGCGCCGAATTTTTCAAGCATCTCCGGAGTGTCGGCCCTGAGGACGCCGACTGCGTCATTCAACGTTGCTGGAACGGTCAGCGTGGCCGAGTCGGTGCAACCGCCACTATTACAACTCTGCAGGATGTAGCGAGCATTGACCCGTGCAAACAGCGGTATTGGCAATTCAATCGACTCAATGCCGGGTCCGACGTCGTCGCCCACTTGCGTAAAGCCAGAGGTGCCGTCCGGGTTTTCGAGCAAGCGATACCACGTTGCATTTTTGGTATCTTCCCAGGTGAAGTGCAGCGTCTTCGGCGCCTGCATCGTCATGGCCGGGCTGACGACCGTGGGTGCGTCGGGCGTTGTTGCAGCGTCTTCGTTCAAGGCTCCTGCTGCGCCCGGGTTCGTGGTGTGTGTCTCGTTGGCGGCCGATCCGTCATCATCATCACCAAAGAAGCTTCCACAGCCGGCTAAGGCGGCTAAAAGGGTGAGAGAGATTGTGCCGCGTTGTAATGTGTTCATCGTATGTACATCTCAGAGAGGGAATAACGATATTCATGATTGCGCGGCGCTGCATCTGCGCGAGTTCCAACACGACAAGTGGCTGGAAACTGGGCGCAATTGGCACACACGTTATGTGGGTGTTGCAGGCTTTGTACGAAGTGTGAAATTGCTTGTTTGAAAGCGTGGCTGAAAAGGTCAGCCCTGTGAAAGTTGCTGTTCATATCTCGCCGCGACACCGCGTAAAAACAATTCATTTACGCCAAATTCTTCCGCGGACCTGAACGGAGTAGAGTGCAATCGAGTGCTTGCTGAGTCGTGCAGAATACTTTCGAACAGGGCGAGGTGCACCATGATCGCAGTGCAGCTGTTGGGCGGATTCAGAATTTCTGTCGATGGGCAATCAGTGCCAGGCTTGTCTGCGGCGCGCCAACAAGCCTTATTGGCAACCTTGTTGCTCTCGGCTGAGCAAGCAGTTGGCCGCCAGCAACTTGCCAGCCTGTTGTGGCCCGACTCCAGCGCCACTCAGGCCCGCACCAATCTGCACAAGCTGCGCCATACTCATACCCGCATCGATGCGGCGCTTTGCGTTGACCAGCAATCATTGGCCTGGTCGAATCCGGCCCGGTTTCAATGCGACTACCTGACCCTGTCGAGCATGCTCGACGCGGTGCCGAAAGCCTCTCGCGCTGAAGATCGGCAAAGCCTATGTGAAGGTTTGCTGTCGTTTGACGACTGGCAATTGTTGCCGTCCTTGCAGGATGATTGGGTGCTGGAGCGGCGCCGACGTTTGCACGACCGGGTCATTCGTACCTTGAATGAGCTTGGACAGGCAATGTTGGCCGATGGCGATCATGGTCGCGCCATCGCGCTGGCCGAGACCGTGTTGCGTGCTGACGATCTGTGCGAGTCAGCGTATCTGCACCTGATGCATTGTCATCTCGCGCGCGATGACCGAGTTGCCGCCTTGCATGCCTACCGTTGTTGTGCGGCAGCCTTGAAGAACGAGCTTGGCATACAGCCGGGCGCGTGCCTGAACGCGTTGTATGAGCAACTCATTGCTGATAGCGGTGCGTTGCAACAGGT
>CAXBNM010000115.1:0-12863 GCA_963976885.1 uncultured Burkholderiaceae bacterium | reverse complement strand
AGCGTCCCACGAGCGCGGCGAAGCGGTCCTCCGCCGCCGCGCCCGAGCCGGTACATGGTGCGCGAGCCCTCGCGCCGCCGTAACACCCGTGTCGACACGCGAGGGTCGGCCGGCGTGATCGGACACGGCGGCCGGCGCCGACCATCTTCCTCCAGCGTGATGTCATCGGCAATATTGGCCCACAGCCCGCCCGACACCGGTCGGAAAATCCAGCGCACATAACCGGCGCGTGCCGCCAGCGCCATCAGTTCGGTGCGATCCGGCGCGCCGTCATCAAGCAGATGGTCTTCTTTCGGATCGCCGCAATATTCATAGTCACCAAATGCACGACGACATTCCTCGGCTTCGATCGTTGCGGCCGCCAGTTCATTGCAACCGCGCCGGATGGAACGTTCGAGATCCCAGGCACCGAGTTGCCAGGCGGCATCGAGGGCCGCGCATTCGATTTCTTCCAGTCGTTGCCAGCGCTCGTTGATCTGCAGCGCCGAGCCAGGCATGGAGCGCAACGCCGGTTGGACGCCCGGAATGGTCAGTGGAGTGGAGCGGTGAAAACCATGCCAGTGCAAAAACAGCAGCAACGGCGTATCGGACCGAGGCACCACAGTCATGGACACCGCAAACAACGGCGTATCGACCGCCGCAACTTGTTCATTAATCCAGCGCAGAATGTTCATCACACACACTCCAGAGAGAAAGAACGCATCTTTAGCCTAGCAAAGGGCGAATACGACGCGCAAGCAGTCTGACGACCGGCCGATGCAATACTGACAAACGTCGTATCCATGTGACTAACGACAACACACGCGAGCGGACGACGCACACCCTTGGCAGCCGCACAGTACGAGTGCTAGTGCCAACACCATCAACGGCAGGCCCGTGACCGCAAACCGGCGATATGCGCAGATGGCTCATACTCGCGGCATAGGCTCGAACCGGACCAGGGTCGAACCGGTATCCCTGAACCGCTCTCACTGTGATGAACATCTCCACCACTGCCAACCCTCAAAGCGCTGTGCAACGCGCAAGCAAACCGCCAGCGGCCGCCATCACCGGTGTAGCCGACACGGCCGTCGGTGAACTGCCCGGCAGCACGGCACTCGGCCTGCATACCGAAGCGGCGTGGGCCGCCCTGCTCGACGCAGGCCTGAGCGCCGCTGATATCGACGGCGTGTTGTGTGCCTATACGATGAGTGCGCCGGTACCGATGCTCAGTTCAGTTTTTTGCGAAGCGATGGGTTTGCAACCCGCGTTCAACACCGCGCTGCAAGCCGGTGGTGCTACCGCCACCATCATGCTGGCCAATGCGGTGGCCCTGGTGAACTCGGGCATGTGCCGCCATGTGTTGTGCGTGACGGGCGACAACCGCGCCACCGGCATGACTCGTGATGGTGCGGTTGCAGCGCTGGCCGGCTTTGGTCATCCGCAATTCGAACAACCCTATGGCATGTCAATCCCGGCGGCCTATGCGCTTGTAGCGCAAGCCTACATGCATGAATACGGCGTCAGTCGCGACGCCTTGTCGGCGTTTGCCGTCGTCGCCAGACAATACGCGGCCGCCCACCCCAAGGCGCACAAGCGCACACCGATCACGCTGGCCGATGTTGCCGCCAGCCGCCCTATTGCCTCCCCGCTGCGCATGCTCGATTGCTGCCTGATCTCGGACGGCGGTGCGGCCTTCATTGTCAGCGCGGCCGATGCTGGCGCCGACACCCGTAAACCGGTGCGCATCCTCGGCACCGGCCAGGGCCACACGCATGAACACATCATGGCCGCGCCAAGTCTGCTGGAATTCGGTTGCCGGCAATCGTCGCAACAGGCGTTTGCGCAAGCCGGTGTAACCGCTGCCGATATCGACATCGCGCAAATTTACGACAGCTTCACGATTACCCTGCTGGTCGAACTGGAATCGATTGGCTTCTTCGCCAAGGGCGAAGCGGGTCAGGCGGTGCTTGACGGCGCGCTGTCACCTGGCGGGCGCCTGCCTTGCAATACCCACGGTGGGCTGCTCAGCTACGGTCATTCCGGCGCGGCCGGCGGCGCCTTTCATATTGTCGAAGCCGTGCTTCAGCTGCGCGGCGAAGCAGGCAGCCGGCAAGTTGGCGCCCCCGCACTGGGCTTTGTCCATGGCGACGGTGGTGTTCTGTCGGCGCATTGCAGCGTTGTTCTCGGGAGTTGATCATGAATGCACCGAACCCGACACCGAATGCCGACAGCGCGCCCTACTGGGAAGCCGCGGCCGCCGGCCAATTGCGCCTGCAGCAATGCCAGCATTGCGGCGCCATGCAATCAATCCCGCGCGCCCATTGCGCACGCTGCCACCGCGCCACGCTGGGCTGGATACAAGCCAGCGGCCGCGGCCGGGTCGCCAGCTTCACCTGGGTGGAGCGCGGACCGAGTGCGGCCTTTCGTGAACCCTATATGCTCGCGCTGATCGACCTGGATGAAGGCGTGCGGCTGATGATGAACATTCTCGACGCGCAGCCCGATGCCATTGCCATTGGTGATCCAGTGCGCATCGTCTTCGAAGTCCGCCAGCCCGATGGCCCGATCCTGCCGCAGGCCCGGGCGCTGCGCCCCTCTTCTGCCCAACCGGAAACACCATGAAGCCACTGACTACTCTTACCGCCCCTGTCGGCGCCCGCCTCAAAGCGGCCGACCAAACCGTCTGCGTTGCAGAATCGTCAACCGGCGGCCTGATTTCAGCCTCATTGCTGGCCGTGCCCGGCGCCTCGGCCTACTTTGTTGCCGGTGCCGTGGTCTACTCGATGCGCTCACGCAAGGTGCTGATGCAGATTCGCAGCGAGGACTTTGAAGGCCTGGAACCGTTGACCGAAGCGATGGCCTTGCGCTTTGCCCAGGTGGCTCGCGCACAGATGAACACCACCTGGGCGATTGCCGAACTCGGCGTGGCCGGTCCGGGCCCGGCGCGCTACGGCCATGCGGCCGGCCTCAGCGTAATTGCGGTGGACGGGCCGGTCAGCCGGGCCATCACGGTCAATACCGGCAGCGATGACCGCGAAGGCAACATGTGGGCCTTCAGCGATGCGGCGCTGCAATTGCTGGGCGAACTCGTTCCTTAACGGCAGAGCACCGGCTGGCCGGCCAACGACTGATGTCAGATCGGCACGGCCAGCAGGTTATCGACCCCGAAGGTATCGAGCACCACAATCAGCTCGGCCGCCTCGATGCGGGTGTCGGCACGAACCAGCGTGGCACGGTACTGGCCCACGCCGAACAATGACGTCACGCCATCATTATCGGTCTGCATGAGCTGAAAGTTGGCTCGCACCGTGCATTGCCCGGCGCCATGCACAAGCACACGCACGTTGCTGATGAAACGCCGCTGAATCATGTGCCGGTAAGTCAGCGCCTTGCGCAACATGGTGACCCGATCAATGATCATGCCGTGCGTATCGCAATACATGATGGCCGCCGGCAGGCCGAGATCTTCGTTCTCACGCGAGCGAATTTCGTAGCGACAATCGGCTGCCCGAAAAAACGTCGGCCATTCATCAAACCGCGTCTGGTCGAGGCAGTCGGCGTAGTCGCTGAAGAAATCGCGGGCCCGCGCATGCCAGTACTCTTGCGCTGCTGTTGCGGCGTAATCGGCGTGCTCGGAATCAGGCATCACCACCTCCTTGTTGCCAGCCCGCCGGAAAACCCATCACCCGGTGGTAGTGTCGCCAGAAGCCACGAATGGAGATTTCCTGCGCCAGATAATCGGTATCTTCAATCGCTCCAACGCCGCCCATCTCCAGAACCTCGTGTTCGGCCGCACGTTGTCTGATGCCTTCCTGCACCAGCCGCAACACCTCGCCGTCTTCCATCGAGATGTAGCCAGCGGCGCCAATCATGTTCGCGCAGCGCAGTTTGTCGCGGGTGCGCGCTTCATCATCATCGGCAAAGCCAAGATACGTCATGTGCAACTCAACGGTATCGGGCCCTTTCGGGCGCAGGTGCCGGATCGTGTAGGTGTTGTCTACCTGCGCAACAATGAGCGAGGGAAAGATCGACAGAATCGTCGTGCGGATGTTGTCATTCAGATCAAGCGGCACCTGCACGATGGAAGGGTCAGCCATGCGCATGCGCGGTTGAAACTTGTCGGTGCCCTCATAGGCTTTTTCGAGCGCGGCCTCATCGTTGTGATCGTCCTCGGTGACGATGGAATGATTCCAGGTGTTCTTGCCCTCGGCATCCATCACGATGCCGCCCTTCATGGCCGGCGTCTGAATGCCGAACGTCACCTGAAACAAATGCAGCAGCGGCGCATGATAGGGATCACGCACATTCTCGTTGTAAAGCTTCCAGTTGCCGGGTATGCGCTGGCGAAAGTAACCGAGCACCCGGGGCTCGCGCTGACCGAGCAATCGGTCAATCTGTGCGCAAGCGGTGGGGCCGAGATAAGTGGCAATGTCTTGCGCCGGCGCACCGAAACTGCCGAACACCAGACCGCCATACTCGGCAAGTTGCAGCTTGCGCAGGCCATGACATTTCTTGTCAAAGCCCGCAGCCATGCCGCCCTTGCCTTTCATGCCTTTTTCAAGCGGCACCCCGACCAGATCACCAGCGAGCGAATACGTCCACAGATGGTACGGACAGGTAATACGCATGCTGTTGCCGCGATTGCGCGTCACCAGCTGCGCGCCGCGGTGCGCGCATGAATTTTCCATCGCATGCAGCGCGCCATCCCGGTCGCGGGTCAGCACGACCTGGGTTTCGCCGACGTAAGTGGTCAGGTAATCACCGGCGGCCGGCACTTCGGCGGCCAGGCCAAGATAGTGCCAGCAGTCGCCACCGAAGATTCGTGCCATCTCGCGTTTGTAGACGGCCGGATCGGTAAAGACCCGATAAGGCACACGCGAGAAATCAGCGCTGGGCCAGACCGGGTTCGGTGCCGGCCCGCCGTGCTGGTCAGGGCCGGCGCGGGGCTTGGGGTTCATCGTTACACCACGCCTTGCGTATTCACATACAGCGAATACAGCGAGGTACTGGCCGCCATGAACAAGCGATTGCGATGCCGGCCGCCAAAACACAGATTGGCACAACGCTCGGGCAGATCAATCCGGCCGATCAGTTTGCCGGTCGGGTCGAACACATGCACGCCGTCCAGTCCGGCCTCGCCCATGCCCCAGCCGCACCAGAGGTTGCCATGCACATCAACCCGAAAGCCGTCGGGAGTGCCTTTGGGACCGGCATCGATCAGCACGCGCTGATTGCTCAGCTTGCAACCATCGACGACATCGAAGGCGAGAATGTTGCGCGGCTGACTGCGCGACTCGACCACATAAAGAATCGATTCATCGGGCGAAAAGGCCAGCCCGTTGGGCTGATTGATCCCTTCGGCCACAATACTGAGCGTGCCGTCGGCGTCGAGCCGGTACACATTGGGCGCAATCTCGGCGGGCGCCACTTCGCCTTCATAGTTGCCCAGAATGCCGAACACCGGATCGGTGAACCAGACCGAACCGTCCGACTTGCAGACGACATCGTTCGGCGAGTTCAACCGCTTGCCGTCGAAGCTGTCGGCCAGAACCGTAATGCTGCCGTCGTACTCGGTGCGCGTGACGCGGCGGGTGAGGTGTTCACAGGTGAGCAGACGCCCGGCGCGATCGCGGAAGTTGCCGTTGCCGTTATTGGACGGCTGCCGGAACACACTGGTCTGCCCCGAGGATTCATCCCAGCGGTACATGGTGTTGCCAGGTACATCGCTCCAGATCAACGAGCGGGTGTCGCCGAACCATACCGGCCCTTCGCTCCAGCGCATGCCGGTGGCCAGGCGTTCCACTTTGGCCAACGGCAGTGTCAGCGCGCGAAAACGTTCATCGACGGCCACGACCGCAGGGTCGGGATAGCGCTGACTGGGAATCCATTCACTACTCACGGCGTGTCTCCTGAGGTTAGGTGAGCCACAGTATCGCATCGCGCGAAGTATGTGATGATTGGACCTGGCCACCAGGAGAGCGCGCATGACCCCAACCATCGAACGCATCGAAGCAATTCCGGTATCCATCCCGTTTACGCATCAGGGTCCGCCCACGGGCTTCGGCGGCACGGTCTGGACGCATGCGAACTTTCTGCTGGTGCGCGTCACGGCCTCGGACGGCGTGGTCGGTTGGGGTGAGGCCTTTGGCTACAACGTAATTCCGGCAACCCGCAAGGTGCTCGAAGATATCGTCGCCCCGATGGCCATCGGCAAGTCCTGCAACGCCATCGCCGGCGTGATGGGCGAGTTGGAGCGGCCGCTGCACTTGTTCGGTCGCAGCGGCCCGGTGCAATACGCGCTGAGCGGTCTTGATATCGCACTATGGGACATGGCTGGCAAACGTGCCGGCATGTCGGTTGCGCAGTTGCTCGGCACCAGCGGCCGCACGCAAGTGCCCGCCTATACGAGTTTGCTGCGCATCGGCGACCCCAAGCTGTTGCGCGAGGTTTGCGAAAGCGTGCTGGGCGAGGGCTTTCGAGCCGTTAAACTGCACGAGAACATCCCGGCACTGGCGGTCGCCGCCCGCGAAGCGCTTGGCCCCGACATCGATCTGATGCTTGACGTCAATTGCGCCTGGGACGCCCAAGCGGCCCGCGAGGCAGCGCGTGCATTACAGCCGGCGCAACTGACCTGGCTTGAAGAGCCGATCTGGCCGCCCGAAGACATGCAAGGCATGAACCTCCTGGCCCGGGAAAGCATTGACTTGGCTGCCGGTGAAAACGTCGCCAACCCGATGAGCTTCAATGCGCTTGTGGATGCCCCGGGCATGACGTATCTGCAGCCCAGCGTCACCAAGGTTGGGGGGATATCGGCTTTTGTCGAGGTTGCCCACCTGGCCAAGTTGCGCGGCAAACAATTGGCGCCGCACTCACCGTACTTCGGCCCCGGCTATCTGGCCAGCTTGCAGATGGCCGCGGTGTTTCCGCAGATTCGCTGGCTTGAGGTTTTTGCAATGACTCTCGAGCGCCCCATTTTTGGTGGCGCCGAGTTGCCCGACGCGCAGGCGATGATTACGCTGCCGACCGGCCCGGGCCTGGGCATGGACCCCGACCCCGAGGTGTTGCGCGCCTTCGCGCAACACTGAGCAACCCAGCTCCACGCAGCCGGCACCGCGCCGGCTGCCGTCCTGTCACTCACCAAGTTTTTGCAGATGGCTTTACCGATGGCTTTACCGATGGCTTCACAGATGGATTCCCCGACAACCATTCCCACCGAGGTGCATGACGCCGCCGCCGTCAGCCAGATTCAGGCCGCCGCCGTCCAGCATCACTCCCCTTGCGGCGACGGCAATATCGTCTGGCACCAGTGGGGCGCGGGCGAACCCGTCGTGTTGCTGCACGGCGGCTCGGGTAGCTGGACGCATTGGGTACGCAACATCGGCGCGCTTGTGCAGGCCGGTTATCAGGTACTGGCCCCTGATCTGCCCGGCTTTGGCGACTCCGCCAAAGCCCCGGACGGCAACGACGCCGACGTGATGCCGCGCTGGCTCGAAACAGGCCTGCAACAAATTCTTGGCGCCACGCCTTGTCACCTAGTTGGCTTCTCGTTCGGCGCCATGGTCGGCACCCTGCTGACCGCCGCCTGTCCGCAACGGGTCAGCAATCTGGTGCTGATCGGCGCCCCGGCGCTGGAGCCGGCACCGCGCTCGATGCTCGATCTGCGTGCCTGGGATCACCTGCCGGCCGGCCCCGAACGCGATGCCATCCATCGTCACAACCTGGCCGCCCTGATGCTGGCCCGCCCCGAATCCATCGACGATTTTGCCGTACGCCTGCATGCCGACAACCTCGTGCGTGACCGGCTGCGCAAACGGCGGCTGGCCTGGACCGACATTGTGGTGCGCACGCTCAGGCAGGTCACCTGCCCGGTGCATGGCATCTGGGGCGCCGAAGACGCGGTGTACCGCAACCGGGTCGCCGTGATCGAGCCGGCGCTGGCCCAGGCCGCCGACTTTCGTGGCCTGCAAATGTTGCCAGCCACCGGTCACTGGGCCCAGTACGAAGCGGCGCCCACCTTCAATACCGCGTTACTGCAGACGTTGAACGCAGCACACCCAGGCAAGTCCTGAACCCATCCATCCAAGACAGGAACCCCCGATGAGCAATGCTTCTGAACGCCCCCTCTGGCAACTCAGCGCCACCGACCTTGCCGCCCGGACTACCACCGGGCAAGTGAGCGCCACTGCGGCAGTCAGCGCCAGCCTTGAGCGCATGCGCCAGACCAATGGCAAGCTCAACGCTGTGGTCGATGACCTGAGCGACAAAGCGCTGGCCCAGGCGGCCGAGCATGACAAAGCCTTCAGCAAACACGGACCAATCGGTCCGCTGCACGGGGTGCCGGTAACGGTCAAGATCAACATCGATCAACAAGACTGCGCGACCAGCAACGGGGTCGTGGCGTTCAAAGACCTGATCGCATCAGCAGACTCACCGGTGGTCAACAACCTGCAAAAGGCCGGCGCTATCATCATCGGGCGCACCAACACGCCGGAATTTTCCTTTCGCGCCACCACCTCGAATGAGTTGTTCGGACGCACCTTCAACCCCTGGAATGACTGGGCGTCCTCGGGTGGCTCATCGGGCGGCGCATCAACGGCAGTAATGGCCGGGATGGGGGCGCTCGCCCATGGCAACGACATTGCCGGCTCGCTGCGCTATCCGGCGGCGGCCACCGGCAGTGCCACCGTCAAGCCTGGCCTGGGGCGGGTGCCGGCCTACAACCCCTCGGCGTCGGCCGAGCGCGGCTTGATGGCTCAACTGATGTCGGTACAAGGCGTCATAGCCCGTGAGGTGCGCGACGTGCGGCTCGGCATGCAGTCGCTGATCAACTACGACGCGCACGATCCGTGGATGGTGCCAATGCCTTTTGAGGGGCCACGCGTTGACGGCCCGATCAAGGTTGGCTTTACGAAAGAAATGCTCGACTTCTCGCTGGACCCGGCCGTCAACGCGGCGCTCGATGATGCGCGCGCGATGCTCACTGAAGCCGGCTATCAGGTCGAAGAAATCGAACCGCCATTGCTGCGCGAGCTGGCCAGGGACGGCATGGGGTGTCTGTTCGGTGAGGTGCAGGCGCTGATGGCCGATGATGTCCGCAAATACGGCAGCACGACAATCAACAGCATCTTCGACAACTACTTCGAAGCCTTCACGCCGTATGAAGGCAAGGAATTGCTGCTGGCGATGGGTCGGCGCTCGCGCTATGTGCGGGCCTGGACACTGAAGTTGCAGGAGTATCCATTGATTCTGACGCCGTTTCTGCCGATGCCCACTTATGCCTGGGACCGCGACGAGCAAGGCCTGGAAGGCACGAAGGAATTACTGGCCAAGGGCATCTACAGCTATACGATGAACTTCATGGGTTTGCCGGCCGGCAATATTGCCCCCAGCTACAACGATGGCTTGCCGGTTGGCGTGCAGATTGTGGGGCAGCGCTTTCGCGAAGACCTGATTCTTGATGCCTGCGAAGCCATTGAGCAACGCGCTGGCGTCATGGCCGACCGTTTGTTTGCCCGCGTCGACTGAGCGGCAGCGCCCGGCCCGAAAAGCCGGGCCGGCCGTCACCCTGGCGGGGGTGCGGCCCGACCCGGCCCGACCCGACGCTACGAACGCGGACCGACGAGCGCAAAGACGGCGCCTTGCGGATCGAGCGCGTTCACGACAAATTCGCCGCCGGGAATTTCCTGCGGCCCGTGCAAGACCTGGCCACCGGTGGCATTGATGGCGGCGATTGCCGCATCGATGCCGGCCACTCGAAAATAGTAAATCCAGGCAGGCACCGGCATTTCCGCTGGCTTGGTCATGATGCCGCCGATCATATGGCCATGGCGCATGAGGTCGTACTTGCCCATTTCGCCCATGTCCATTTCATCGTCTTTGGTCCAGCCGAATTGCTCAGTGTAAAACGCCTGCGCGCCGGCCTGGTCGGTGGTGAGCAGTTCGTTCCAGGCGCAATGACCGCGCCGGGGCTCGTCGGCGGCAAAGGCCTGACTGGCCTCGGCACTGGCACCGGCAATGATGTAGAACGCGGCCCCCTGAGGGTCGGCCATTAATGCCAGACGCCCGACATTCGGAATGTCCTGCGGCTCCATGTAGACGGAACCACCAGCCTTCTTGATGGCCGCGACACTGGCATCGACATCAGTGACATCGATATAGCCCATCCAGCAAGGCGGCATGGGCGCGCCCTCGGGTACCTTCATCAGGCCGCCAACGCCGATATCGCCCATGCTGATGATGCGATAGTCCTGGTCGGGCATGCCGCTGTCGGCAAAAGTCCAGCCAAGAATCGGTCCGTAGAACGCCTGAGCGGCGTCAGGGTCGCTGGTCAGTAATTCATACCAGACGAAATCACCATGCTTGTTTGCCATTTGCCTCTCCGTTGATGTTATCGATGTTGTTGATGGAATGTGAGCGCCGGCCAACGACACAAGGCGTCGGCGTCGAGAAAGGCTTTGTAGCCTTTGTCAGGAGCGGCCTGCAACACACAATGCAGATGCACGGCATTCGATGGCATTGCTGCCTTCCTGAGCAGAGCGTTCTGTGAAGCTACCTATTCCCCGACCCACCGTCAATACACGCTGACGCTGGCCAATCAGCGGCAACGGTGGAAAACACCGGCCGGCACCGCATTAATTCCACTAGCATTGGCAACAGCATTCAACATGGGAGACAGCGATGAACAGCGATACGGCCAGCAATCGGATTCACGACGTGTTTGCCTACCTGCGCGTGAGCGATACCGTAGCGGCAATGCAGTTTTACGCCCAGGCCTTCGGCGCGGTGGAGAAATTCCGCCTGACCGAACCAGGCGGGCGAATCGGACACGCCGAAATGCAGCTCGGCCCGGCCATTCTTATGTTGAGCGATCCTTTTCCGGAATACGGTATCCATGGTCCTGGCGCGCAGACCGGCTGTGCGGTGCATCTGCATGTTGATGATGCCGATGCGGTGCTGGCCCGCGCAGCCGCGGCTGGCGCGACGATTCTGATGGCCGCCGCCGACCAGTTCTACGGTGAGCGCAGCGGCAAGCTCAAAGACCCTTTCGGACACACCTGGCTGATCGGCCATGAGATCGAAAAGCTCACGCCCGAGGAGATGCAACGCCGCTATAACGCGATGGTCGACTGACCCGACGGGGCGTATCGCCCGACATGGATAGAATCGACGGCAACATTAACGCGGTCAACCCGGCCACGTTTGCCTGCAACTCACTATAGAGACTGTGATGATTCTGATCGGACGCTTCCGTTCCCCCTTTGTTCGCCGCGTAGCGGCCACCATGAACTACTACGGCATGCCATTCGAGAGCCGGCCGCTGCAGCACACCGGCGACGACATCCCCGCCTTGCGTGCGATCAACCCGATCGGCCGGATCCCGGCGCTGGTGCTGGACGACGACCAGGTGCTGGTTGAAAGCGGCGCGATCATCGACTATCTGGACCGCGAAGCCGGGGCCGACAAGGCCTTGCTGCCGGTGGCCGGCAAAGCCCGCAACCATGCGTTGAATCTGGTGGGCGTGGGCACTGGAACGATGGACAAATTCGTAGCCTGCTCGTACGAAGTACGGTTTCGCCCCGAAGAAAAGCGCCATGCCCCCTGGGTTGAACGCTGCGAAGAGCAGGTTCGAGCCGGTTTCAGCTGGTTGAACGATCAGTGCCAAGGCCCGTACATGCTGGGCGACAAGCTCAGTCAGGCGGACATCACAACCGCCGTAGGCTGGCAGGCACTGGGCATGGGCAACAAGAAGCTGCAAGACAAGATCTCCGCCCCCAGGCTTGATGCGCTGGTCGAACGGATGATGGGCGACGAAGCCTTCAGCAGCACCGTACCGCCGGCAGACTGAGACCGCCAGCGGGCCAGGTCAAAGAGGCGCACCGGGCTTCGGCCCGGCCCGGTGCGGCTGAAAACAGACAGCTCGCGGGTTTCTGCCAAAACGCGGGGTTTACTAATACTATTAACGGACATCATCCCGATAAGGCCGCCCTCGCTGGCCGCCGCCAACTGGTCAAAATCCGCATGAAAGTCCGCATTGCCGCTGTTCAATACCTGCTTCGTCAGATCGACGACTGGTCCGGGTTTGAGAACCAGGTCCGCTTCGTCATCAAGGCCGCTGGCGACTACAAGCCGCAGTTCATCCTGCTGCCCGAAATTTTTACCACCCAGTTGCTGTCCTTCATGGATACCGACGCCCTGCTCGGGGCCGTGCGGCAACTCGACGAATACACCGACCGCTATATCGCCTTGTTCCGCGAACTGGCCGCCCACTGGGGCGTCACCATCATCGGCGGCAGCCATCCGCACCTGAACGAACAAGGCCGCTTGCTCAACACCGCTTATCTGTTCACGCCAACGGGCGAAGTTCACACCCAGGACAAGATTCACCGCACCCGCTGGGAAAAGGAAAAATGGGATACCGAAGCAGGCGACCAACTGCGCGTGTTCGATACCCCCTACGGCAAGATCGCCATCCTGATCTGCTATGACATCGAATTTCCCGAACTGGCGCGCAGCGTTTGCGAAGCGGGTGCCGACATTCTGTTTGTGCCGTCCTGCACCGATGACAAGCAAGGCTATCTGCGCGTGCGTTATTGCTGCCACGCGCGCGCCATCGAAAATCAGGTGTATGTCGCAATGACCAGCACCGTGGGCAACCTGCCTGTTGAAGGACTGGGTTTGCACTACGGACAGGCCAGCATTCTGACGCCCTCCGACTTTGCCTTTGCCCGCGACGGCATTGCCGCCGAGGGCACGCCCAATATTGAACAAATCGTCATTGCCGATGTCCAGACCGATGCCTTGCAGGAAAATCGCATCAATGGCTCGGTAATCCCTCTGGACGACAAGCGTCGCGATGTCTACGCGCGCCAGGTCGAACTGGT
>CAXBNM010000114.1:0-12907 GCA_963976885.1 uncultured Burkholderiaceae bacterium | reverse complement strand
GCGCCGCCAGGTCGCGCCGAACGGGCCCTGTCAATTGTTCATGCGCTGACAACCGGGCTGCCGATTGGCCAAAGGATTGCCAACCTGACGGCGGCTGCGCTGATCAAACTGACGATGCATGCCGAGCCCGTGGCGTGGGTCAGTTTCATGCAGGGAGTCCTGCGGCAACCAAGAGTAGGCGACAAGCCTGCCGACCCGATGCTGCACGGTTATGCGCTGCAGGCGGCCAAGATCAGTTTCGATCGGCTTTACGCAGAGCTCAAAGCGTATGACGGCGAGGTGTTGTACTTTCGTGCCCATGAGCGTCCTCCCGGTGTGGCCGACGATCCGGGGGCTGGTTGGCAGCGTCTGATCACCGGCCCGCTTACGGCTCATGAAATTCCGGGTTCGCATGTCAGCTTGCTGCAAGACCCGAACGTGGGGCAACTGGCGGCTCGTCTGGCCGCTGAACTCGCCCGGGTGCACACCAGCCGCGAAACTATCTGACGCCCATCATGCCGGCAATGATATTGCGCTGAATATCGGAGGTGCCCGCATAGAGCACGCCACCCAGCGCGTCGCGTACGTCGCGCTCCAGGCCGTTGTCGACCAGGTAGCCGTGACCGCCAAAGATACGCATCGCGTCAATGCCGGAGGCCAGAAAATTCTCGCTGAGCACTAGTTTGAGCATGGCTGATTCCATCGTTGCCGGTTTGCCTTGCGACAACAGCCAGGCCAGCTTGTAGGCCAGAAGTCGGGCGGTTTCGAGCCGCACCTGCATATCGGCGATGCGATTGGATACCGATTGATTGGCACCGATGGGTTTGCCGTACTGCTTGCGCGTCTGCGCCTGCGTGACGCAGTTTTCCAGTTGTCGCTGCATGCGGCCCAGCATGCTTGAGAAAATTCCGCAGCGTTCGAATTCAAGGCCATGCTGAGCAATGCTGGCGCCCGCGCCCTCAGGGCCCAGGCGGTCTGCGTCGGGAACGAAGCAATCGGTCAGCGTGATGGTGCCCATCGGTACCGATTCGAGCCCCATCTTGGCAGTGGGCTCAGAGATCGTAACCCCGGGCGCACTGGTCGGAATCAGGAACGTCGTCACGCCCCAGCGGCCTTTGTCGGGGGCGACCGTTGCGAACAACACCATCAGATCGGCGGCCGGCGCCAGACTGATCATGCATTTGGATCCGTTGAGCCGGTAGCCGCCTTCGCATGGCGTGGCGGTGGTCTGCATTGCAAATGCATCGGAGCCGGCGTCGGGTTCGGTCATCGCATGACAACCAATCCACTCACCACTGCATAACCGCGGAAGATACCGCTGCTTCTGGCTCGCCGATCCGAGTTGCTGCAATGGCATCTGAATTGTCCAGATGTTGGCATTGATGGCAAAGGGCAGTCCGTTGTCAGTGCAACCATAACCGAGCCCTTCCATGGCGATCAGAGCGGTCAATGGGTCAACGGGTGGCCGGCCGGTGACCGCTTGTTCGGTCATCAGGCCGAGCAAGCCCTCCTGGCCGCAGAGCTCCCACAGGCTTCGATCGAAGCCGTTGTGAGAGTCGCTGGCGGTGTCCGGTGCATTGAGCCGATTACGGGCGAATTCAATCATTCGGCTCCGGAGAGCTTCTTGTTCAGAGGTGAATGAGAAATCCATACGCAAGGTCGCCATTTGAGCAGATGTCTTTTATCCTAGTTCAGGTTGCACACAATGCGACGCAATTCATGTCAATCAGTCATTTCGATTGCTATTCTTGCGTTTCATTCCCACTGTCGGCCGGCGTGAACAGCGCCGCGAGTTGGCGCTGTCTGAAGAAAACCACGTCGAGAAAACATGGCTCGCTCTGTTGTTCAAACTCATCGTACCAATTTTCGCGCTGTGTTCTTCGGGATATTGCAATTCGTCTTGCTGATGCTGGTGCCATCCGTCGTCGGTTGGCAAACAGCCAATGCCCATGCACCGCGGGAAAACTACGTATGGGTCAATGTCGAGCAGGATCATCTCAGTGGTCGCTTTGAAATCAATGCCCGGGACATCAAGAGCAAGCTCAAGATCGATCTGGATGCTGCGGGGCCGGACAGACTGACCGGCGTGCAACAGAGCGCCGCCACTGTTCAGGCTTATCTGAGCAAGCATTTCGCCATTCTCGACAACGGCGTGCCAATGCCTGTTCAATTTCAGGCGCCCGGATTGTTCGAAGGCAATGAAGACTTTGTCCAGTACCCGTTCCGGACCGAGACGCTCCCCACAACGTCCAAGGTAACGGTTGAAAGCAGCGTCTTTCTGACTCCTGATCTGATGAAGGACGATCGGCTGCATCGCAGTATGCTGATCGTTGCTTACAACAAGAAGACCAACGAGGAATTCGGTGGCGAAACCGTCGCTCTGGTGTTTACGCCCGATCAGAAGAGTCGCGACATTGATCTGGACAACCCATCGACGATCCTGAGTTACAAGGACTTCATCTGGCAGGGGGCTTTGCATATCTGGGCCGGTATTGACCACGTCTTGTTTCTGCTCGTGTTGTTGCTGACCGCGGTGCTTCGCAACGAGAATGGCCGATGGGTGCCAGTCAACCGTCTGGCCCCGGCAGCCTGGAATATGCTGGTCATTGTCACTGTGTTCACGGTCGCGCATTCGATCACGTTTGCATTGACCGTGCTGGGCTTCATTTCAGTCAATACTGTTCTGATCGAAACCATCATTGCGGCCTCAATCATTGCCGTCGCACTGAACAACATCTTTCCCAGATATGCCGCCCACACCTGGATGCTGATATTCGTCTTTGGCTTGTTCCACGGTATTGGTTTCGCGTCGGCGATGGCCGATCTGCAGTTCCGAACTGTCCTCATTCACAAGATTCTGCTGCGCTTCAATATCGGCGTTGAACTCGGGCAATTGGCGATTGTCGCGGTGGCCTTTCCCCTGCTTTACTGGTTGCGCAATAAATCGTTTTACCGCAAGGCGCTGGTGTATCCGCTGTCGGTGGCGGCCATTCTTCTCGCCTCTCTCTGGGTGCTTGAGCGCAGCGGCGTATTGAGCGCCTGAAAACACGAGGCGGAAAGAGCGACAGGTTCAGCGGCGCTTTTTCGCCAGTAACGCGCTCAGACGATCACGCTGCGTATCGCTGATTGACGCAAAGCGTGCGGTCTCGGCTGGCGTCAACGCCGAGATCGGGACCGGCCGATCCTGTGCGAGTGGGGCCAGGGCCCGAATCGTCTGGTGTTCAAATATATCGGCAGCTTTCAACAGCACACCGGCCTGGTTCAACCGCGCCACAAACCGTATGGCCAGTAATGAATCGCCGCCGAGTTCAAAGAAGTTGTCGTCTCTGCCGACTTCGCGGATATCCAGCAACTGGCACCACAATGCGGCCATCGTGCGCTCAATGTCGGTTTCGGGCGGGCTGAATGACCTTGGCGCATGCTCGGCTTGTTCGGGCGCAGGCAGCGCCGAGCGAAGCACTTTGCCATTGGCACTGAGCGGCAGGCTCGCCAATGGGATCAGGTAGGCCGGCATCATGCCCGGCGGCAGACGATCCTTCAGCCATGCACGTAATGTATCGGGCGCGAGGTCGTCGGTGCTGGTGTAATAGAGCACAAGACGTTCTTCACGATTGCCGTTATTGACCTTCGGGGTATAGCCGAGGTCGTTGAGCACGCCGTGCACGTATGACTCGTCAATATCGTCATTGAGCTCGTCGAGTGCTGCGTCGCGCTGCTTATGGCCCAGCCGCACGTCCCAGCTATAAGGCAGTGAGTAGTTGTGATAGCCACGTTCGGCCTTGTGGACATGAATGCCGACATCGTTGATCAGGCAATTGGTAGAGCGACCGGTGTCCGTCGGGCGCACCCATGGCAGATGCACATCGAGGTAGTCAAGCATCTCCTGCAAGGTTACCGGGCAGTAGCGATAGAAATCGATGAAGCGGACTTTCTCAAAAATGGCGTCGCTACGAAAAGCCTCGGCTCCGAGCAGACGTGCCGGTGCATCATCGACGCGGTGATAGGCTTTGCGTGCGCTGAGCACCGTATCGTCAATCGCTTCGATGTCGACATCGTCAGCGGTAAACAGTTCTGCGGTCAGGCGGGTTTCAAAGAACTGGCCCCGCGACAGACCGGTGACGATGAATGGAATGCTCATCTCGTCGGCCAGTTTCATGCTCAACGTGTAAATCGTCTTGAAGCAACCGTTGCAGACATTGGCGTAACGATTCAGGCTGTCCACGAAGATCTCATTCATCGCCTCGGTTGATCCGAACCGATGATCAACGCCAAGCGTCGCGCAGACCTGATGGATATTTCGTTTGGCTGAGACCGAGATGTAGCCATTATCCAGTGTGAAAGCCAGTACCTTGAGCCCAAGATCGACCAGACGCGCCAGCGCATACGTGCTGTCTTTGCCGCCACTCAGCAGCATCATGCAGTCGTAATGAGGCGATTGCAGTTGTTTGATCTGATCAGCCAATTTTTCCAGATCGGCCATTTGCTTGAAGTAGCCGTGGGCTCGCGCTTGATACTTGTCGAAGCCTGTGCACAAATTGCACAAACCGGTTTCATCCAACTTGGTTTCGGGACTGCGCGACGAGACGCCACAGCGAA
The DNA here is from genome assembly GCA_963976885.1 of uncultured Burkholderiaceae bacterium. Classification (GTDB taxonomy): domain Bacteria; phylum Pseudomonadota; class Gammaproteobacteria; order Burkholderiales; family Burkholderiaceae_E; genus JAUIAI01. The sequence continues at coordinate 8,332 of CAXBNM010000114.1, read as the reverse complement.
TGCAGAGCCGCTCGGGCGCAAGTACTTTGTTTCGCTGAATGTCGGCCGTGCCAGCCACGCACTGATTCAACGCCGGATGAGTCAGTGCGGCGGCTTCGATCTCGCCCAGTTCGATGCGAACGCCCTTTATTTTGACCTGATCGTCGGTACGCCCCAGGTAGACAAGATTGCCATTCGCGTCGGCGCGGGCCAGATCGCCGGTTCGGTACATCTTGCGTCCTGCGACGAAGGGATCGTCGATGAACTTTTCGACACTGAGGTCGGTGCGTTGCCAATAGCCATCGGCAAGTGACGGACCGGCGAGATAGAGTTCACCTACCACGCCTTGCGGCTGGGCTTGCTGATGCGAGTTCAGCAGGTAGGCAGACATGCCGGCAACAGGTTTGCCGATCAGAACTGACTGGCCGATGTCGACCTTCTCGTCGTAGGTGTGCACGATACAACCCACCGTGGCTTCGGTTGGACCGTACTCGTTATGCATGCAGACCTTGCCGGCGAAGGACTGATGAATGTTGCGTGCCAGTTCTCGTTTGAAATCTTCGCCACCGACCACGAATTGGCCGACGCGTGAGTGCGAGAAGTCCTGGCCTTGCAGCAAAGCCAGGTGGGCCGGTGTCAACTTGACGATATCGACGGCATCGTCGGCCATGACGTCAAGCAGGGCCAGCTCTGCCGCTGCGTCGCTTTCCGGATAAACCCGAATGCTGCCGCCTGTCATCAGCGGTACGAACATCGAGGTTACCGTCAGGTCAAAGCCGATCGACGTGAACAGAGGAAAGGTCAAAGCCCGGTTTCGATCATAGAAGTCAGCAGCCCATCGGCAATAGTTGTAGAAGGCTGCACGCGAAACCACGACGCCCTTGGGCTGACCAGTGGAGCCTGAGGTGTAGAGCACATAGGCCGGACTGTCGGCTGGCGGATTGGCCGTGAGCAGCAAGCCGGCTGCCGTGTCTGGCTCCATGCGCGCACATTGCTCTGCCCAGACGGTTTCGACCAGCACAGTCTGCGTGCCGGTCGGCAGCTTCGTACTCAATGCGTGGTTGGTAATCACCCCGCAGAGCTGACTGTTGTCGATGATGAACTTCAAGCGTTCCGCGGGCTGCGTGGCGTCGATGGGGACATAGGTGGCGCCGCTGCCGAGCACGGCAAGAATTGCCGGCATCAGTTCAAGGCAGCGCGGCAGGAAAACTCCGACTCGTTGCTCAGGGCCTGCAGACAACGCCCGGAGTGACAAGCTCATTCGGGCCGAGTAGTGCAGCAGTTGCTCGTAAGTCAGGCGTTCGTCACCCTGGGCCAGTGCTGTCTGTTCCGGGTGTCGACGCGCCGTCTCAACAATGGAACCCAATACGCAGCCTGTCGTACCAACGGCCGCCGTAGGCGGTGCAGCGACGGCTGGCAGGTCTGGGGTGGTAATGCAGATCCGGCCAATCGGTTTGGTCGGTTGAGCAAGCATGTCATCCAGGCAGGCGAGCCAGTGAGCAAGCGCCGATGTGCTGAGAGTGCCGGGCAAACGCGACTGATTGAAATCGAAAGCCAGCGTCAGTTCGTCGCGTGCGTTCCAGCGGTTGGCGTGCAAGCGTATGACATGCTGACGGTCGGAGTGGCCGGGGTGCAACCATTCGTGCGTGGTCGACAATGAGCCGAAGTGACCCAGAACCGTCGGCACGACGTTGAGCACGACCGCCAGATTGTTCTGAGCGATGCGCGCCGAAACGCCCGGCACGGTAAAACGCAAAGCGCTGAGCATCTCCGCGCGCATTTTGTTGAGCAACACCGAAAAACTGTCATTCCGCTCAATCATGATTCTCAGCGGGATGATCTCGATATGAAGTCCGGGCAGGTCGCGAGCGCTGCTTAGCTGGCGGTTGGACACGAGCAGGCCGATCGAGATCTCTGATTGCTCGGTGATTCGATACAGAAAGGCAACTTGTATCGCCGCCAGCACTATGCTTTGCGACAACTCGGGGCTGAATGTTCTGGCCGCCGTCGTTTGCGCCGCGCTGACCAACCCATCAAGTCTGCGCTGATCGAGAGGCACATTGATCCGCCGCGAGGCCGTGCGGGCCGGTGCCGTTGACGAGCCATAGATATCGACGACTGACGGGTTGGCCCGCTCCTGCCAATGTCGGGCTGCCTCATCGCTCTGGGGGGCGATCGAGGATTGTGCGAGGGCCGCGAGTTCAGCATTCAGTCGCGGCACAACCGGCTCGACGCCGGCGCTCTCGTAGGCATCAACCAGCGCCTGCCAGAGAATAGCGAATGAGCCGGCGTCGGAGATCAGATGATGGATACAGCAAAACCATGTGCTCGAATATTCGGACTGGCGAATCAGCATCACCCGGCACAGCGACTGTCCGACATCGAACATCTCCTGACATTGCTCGTTGATCAGCCGGTTGGTGGCGGCTTCCGGGTCGGCATGCGTCGACAGATCCACCGTTTGCAGTGCAATGGCTTGCCCGGTGACGAAACGCCGTATCTCGCCATCGCACTGGCGCACGATGCTGGTCAGATCGGGAAACTGCTGGACGACTTGCGCCCAGGCGTGCGCGATTCGAATGGGGTCGAGCACACCGTTAATGGTCGATGCGATCGCCATGTTGTACAGCGGTTGATCGGGGTCGCGCTGTTGACCAGCCCATATCTGCAGTTGCAACTCTGACAGCGGCAAGCCTTCTGGGATCGCCGCCGCAGTCATGCCGTTTTGCCTTGCTCAAGGTAGCTGACAATGGCGTTGACGGTTTGGAAGTTCTCCAGGATCAGATCGCCAGGTGGAATCTTGCGATCGAATTGATCTTCAATGAATTGCACCAGGCGCATCAGTTGCAGCGAATCGAGCATGCCGACAGTCAGCAGTTCGTCGTCCGCCTGGACTGCGTCATCGGGTTCGGCCGACATCAAGGTGTTGCTGATGTACCGGCATAGAGCTTCTTTCATTGCGCAAGGTGTCCCATGTTTGATTCGAAGTGTTGTTGCAATTGGCGGCGGTCGATCTTGCCACTTGTCGTTCTGGGCAGCTCCTTCACAAGAACGATACTGCCAGGCACGGCGGCGGCCGGTAAGGCCGCGCGAGCGTGCTCGTACAGATGTTCTGCGGTAAGTCCAGGATCACTGGCAATGACGGCGGCAGCAAGAACGCTGGTGTTCTCCCGCTCCAGATAGACCGTACATACACCGACCTCGCTGACGCCATCGTGTTCGGCCATAGCCTGTTCGACACTATCAAGTTCGATGCGAAAGCCGCGTATCTTGACTTGTCGATCCTTGCGGCCCACCAGCATGTAGAGCCCGTCTTCGCGCAGCCGCACCAGATCGCCGGTACGGTAGTAGGTGCGCGGCGATGATTCTGACTCGTCAATGAAAAAGGCCTTCTCATTGAGATCCGGGCGCCGCCAGTAGCCTGTCATCCTGGTGGTCGACGCGATCAAGAGCTCACCTGTTTGGCCGGCCGCTACGGGTTGATCCGATTCATCAACCACCAATGCGTGTGTTTCTGGCCAGACCTGTCCAATCGGCACCGAGTCAGCCGTGGTGGGTGTCTGTGCGGCCAGCAGTTCCGGCGGCAGGTGATAATAAGTACATTGATTGACCTCGGCCGGCCCGTAGACATTGCTGATGCGTGTACTGGGCAGTTCGGCGGCCAGTTGACGCAAGTGGCTCAGTGAGAATGCTTCACCGCCATAAAGTATCCATCGCAACCGGCTCGTATCCGTCGTTGCAAGGAGGCCCGAACTGAGCATTTGCACCAGCGCCAGTGGCACCGAATACCAGATGGTGATGGCATGCGTGGCGAGCATCGCGCACAGGCTGGCCGGCAGCCTGGTGTGTGATTCGGGCACGATTACCGTACCCGCGCCAACATAAGGCGCGGTCAGATAACCCAAGGTCGACATATCCGTGTGTAAAGGAGCATGACTGCCAATGACATCGCGCGCGGTTATGTTGTAGGTCTGCGCGCTGAGGCGCGCATAAGCCAGGCCACTATTGTGCGAGTGCACAATGCCTTTGGGGGCCCCGGTCGAGCCAGAGGTATGGATGATGTACGCAGGGTCCGTTGGACTGACGCGCTCGCCAGGGTCGGCGTCCGAAGCCTGGCCCGCATCGTGCCAGCTCAGCCGCTTGGCAAGACCGGGCAAATCGCTGTCAAGGCCGATGACAGACAGCGCTGTTTCAGTTGCGCCAATCAACCGGCGTACCAATCGGGTCATCGCGGGATGGGTCACGATCGTGGAGATCTGACAATGCTTGAGCACGCCGGCAACGCCGCTGGCCGGCGCATTTGCATCGATCGGCACAAAGACTGCGCCGCACTTGAGTACCCCGTACACCGCAATGGCGGTTTCGACGCAGCGTGGCATGTAAATGGCGACACGGTCGCCCGGCCGGATGCCATTGGCCAGCAGGCATTGAGCGAGTTGATTGGCGGCACAGCGGAGCTCGGCATAAGTAAGGCTTTGCGCCTCGCATTGAAATGCCAGGCGCTGCGGATATTCACGCGCAGCCTCGTCAAGCATCTCGGGAAGCAATTCCATCAAAGCCTTCCCTGGCGCTGACGATTCATATATGGCGGAATGAGACGGAATCCGGTGATCGATTTCACAGCGACGCCTGAGTTATTGCGATCCACGACAAACAGGATTGGCTGTTGTCGCCAAATTTGGCACCACACTTGACACCAATTCAAGGCAAACTACATCAAATTCCGGGAGTTCGCCACCGCATTGAAAGATTCCCCGGATGTCCATTCGCCGCCCGCAATGATGACGAGATGCAATGAGCTTTGAAGATATCGACGACGCCTACCCTCTGTCGCCGGTGCAGCAGGGAATGCTGTTCCATGCGTTGGCGTCGCCTGATAGCGATGTTTATGTGACGTATGTGACGATGACCTTGCGTGGCGCACTTGATGTTTCGCGTCTGCAAACTGCGTGGGATGCGGTCTATCGTCACTATGAATCGTTGCGCGCGAGTTTCGTCTGGGATGGGCTCGATGAGCCATTGCAACTGATTCAGTCGCGTTGCGATCTGGTATGGGAGCAACACGACTGGACGGCACTGTCTCTGGTTGAGCGTGACACGCGCTTCGAACGATTCATGGCGCAGCAACGTCAGCTGACATTCGATCTGGCCAATGGTCCGTTGAGCCGGTTTGCGCTGATTCATACCGATGCACAAGAGGCGACGCTCGTCTGGACGGTGCACCATCTGTTGGCCGATGGCTGGTCGACACCCTTGATCATTGGCGCCGTGATGGACGCGTATGCGAATGCCGATGCGCTCAGCAAACAACCCCCCGAACTTCGGTTCGCCAGCTATGTTGCGTGGCTGCAGTCCAGAGACCGCACCTTGGCACGAGACTACTGGCGCAGCCATCTGGCGCAAGCGGTCCCGTCACCACTCAGATTCAGCCGCCCGAGCCGCATCGACAGCGCACCCGTCCCGATCAGCCGTCCGCCCGATATCCGGCATCGCCTGAGCGCTGAACACACCCGACGTCTGACGACGTTCTGTCAGTCATCGCGTCTGACGCTTGGCACCATCATCCACGGGGCGTGGGCGTTGGTGTTGCAACATTTTGCGGGGTCAGACCAGGTCGTGTTCGGCTCGACCTCGGCCGGACGTGGCGCACCGTTGGTTGGTATCGAGCGGGCGGTCGGCATGTACCTGAGCACCTTGCCGGTAGCCATCGATATGTCGGCACAACAGTCGTTGCCTGACTGGCTGGGTGCATTGCAACGATTGCTGCAAACCCACGCTGAGCACGATGCGCTTGCCTTGCCTGAGATGCAGAGGCTGGCTGCCGGCGCCAGCAGCCAGGCGCTGTTCGAATCTATTGTTGTTATTGAAGGGCATGCTGCCGATATTACCTTTCGGGATGCCGATGAAACGATTGAACTGTCTGATCTGAACTATCGCACTTACAGCAATTATCCGTTGGCGGTTCTTGCGATGCCGGGTGCAAGCCTGGAGGTGGTGCTGGTCTACGATGACACCTTGTTTGCCTCACACGATATCGAGGCCCTGGCGCGGGCAATGATGCGGCTGCTTGAGGCAATACCGATGTCCGGGGACGGTTCATTGGCCCAGTGGCGAGACATCGTTGCCGAGCCCGCGATGCTCAGACGCATCAGTACCGGCCAACAGACGGTCAGTTTGTCGGCAGCGACGATTCATCAATGCATCGATGAGGTCGTTCACAACAGCCCGGACGCCCTTGCCGTCAGTTGTGCCGGTGTTTCGGTCACTTATCGGGAACTTGCCGATCGCTCCGATCGCATCGCTGCCCTGCTCGACGATCGGCTTGAAGCCATCCCTGCTATTGTCGGCGTAATGGAAGACCGCGGCATCGATCAGATCGTGTGCTTGCTCGGCATCTTGAAGACTGGCGCGGCGTATCTGCCTCTCGATCCGGCTTACCCGGCAGAGCGTATCCAAACCATTCTCGCGTCGTCCGGCGTGAAAGTGGTTTTGACGAGGTTGGTACATCTGGCCATGGCGGAGTCTGCGGGCGCAAGCGTCATTGATATGGAGGCACCGTTCAGCCCGCGCGCCATGCGAACTGTCAATCGTCCGCAGGGCGATCTCGCCTACGTTGTTTATACCTCGGGTTCCGCCGGCGCGTCGAAGGGTGTGCCGACGAGCCATCGTCAACTGCTGTACTCGACCGCCGCCCGACTCGACTACTATGGCAAGTCCCCGCCATGTTTTCTGATGTTGTCATCGATTTCCTTTGACAGTTCGGTGGCCGGTCTTTACTGGACCTTGTGCAGCGGTGGTCATCTGGTGCTGCCTGAGCCCGATCAGGAGAAGGACATTGCTGCGCTGGCGGCGCTGGTCGCACGCTATGAGGTTACCCACACCCTGGCGTTGCCATCGCTTTATGGCCTGTTACTCCGATTCGGCGAGCCGCAGCAACTGGCGTCTCTGCAGGTGTCAATTGTTGCCGGGGAGGCCTGCAACCCGAATCTGGTCCGTCAGCATTACCGGCTGCTGCCCGCGTGCGGGCTTTTCAATGAGTACGGTCCGACTGAAGCATGTGTCTGGTCTACCGTCCATGCACTCACCGATGCGCAGCTTGAACTGGTGCCGATCGGCCAGGCAATTGGCACCAGTTGGGTGCCTGTGCTTGACGAGCGCCTGCAGCCATGCCCGCTCGGCGTCGAGGGTGAGATTCATATTGGCGGACCCGGCATTGCGCAAGGCTATCTGAATGATCCGGTGCTGACCGCGCAGCGCTTCATTGTCAATCCGCACGGACCATCTGATTATCCGATGCTCTACAAAACAGGCGACCTCGGGTATTGGCGGGCCGATGGTCAGTTGATTTTCACCGGTCGCAAAGACCGACAGTTGAAGATTCGCGGCTACCGGATTGAGCCTGGCGAGATCGAGGCGGCCATTGAGGAATTGCCTGATGTCACCGAAGCGGTTGTGGTGGCACGCGCATCAGCGCTTACCCGTGAGCAAACCGATCGTGACGCCAGTGAACAGGCGCTGCTGGCACGATTGCGCGAGCTGGCGCCCGCAACGGCCAGTGCGTTACTGAACGAAGTCGAGCAGATGTCCGATTCGGAAATCCAGGTACTGTTGAATGGGATGGAGCATGACGCGTAAAGTCAAACGTACCAAGGCCTACGAACTGGCTCTGGAAGTGCGTCAGGACTCCTTCATGTCCACGCCTCGGGCAGATCAGCGTCAGTGGTTGTTGAACCGATTGATGAAGGAGGCCAGCGACGAACTTGAGCACGCGCACCGGTTGGCTGGCCAGTTTGTTGCGGGTCAGCCGGCCGCCGTCGCCCACGACCGGGCAGAGGCAGACCTCCAGGATCATGAAATCATGGAGGATTGGCAGGTGCCGATCATGCGCGTCATGGCGAAGGCGGTAACCCGCAATGGTGGCGATGTGCTGGAGATAGGCATGGGGCGCGGGGTTGCTGCCGAATTTGTCCAGGCATTTCAACCCCGTTCCCACACGCTGGTTGAATGCAACCCGGGCGTCATCGCCGGGTTTGAGCAATGGAAGCAGCGCTTCCCCGGGCGTGATATTCGCCTGCTTCCAAGTCGCTGGCAGGATGCGCTCGATCAGATGACGAGCTATGACGGCCTGTTGTTTCATACCTATCCGACCAACAATGAAGAGTTTGTCCGACAAGTCGTGCAAAGCGTGACTTTTGCTGAGCACTTCTTTGACCACGCCCGTGATCTTCTGCGCCCCGGCGGGGTGTTCACTTACCTGACCAACGAAGCCGATTCGCTGAGTCGGGCTCATCAGCGCGCACTGCTCGAACGTTTCAGTCGTTTTTCCGTGTCATTGGTAAGGGGTTTGCCGATT
>CAXBNM010000113.1:0-12924 GCA_963976885.1 uncultured Burkholderiaceae bacterium | reverse complement strand
AGCCCGGCATCTGGATGCATTGTTCAACTCACTGACTCTCGGCTTGTCGGCCGCGAGTCTGTGCCTGGCCTTCGGGGTACCGATGGCCTGGGCCTTGTCACGCTCCGACATGCCCGCCAAAGGCCTGGTCTGGATCTGCATTCTGGGCACCTTCGTCATTCCGCCCTATCTGGGCGCGGTCGGCTGGATTCTGCTTGCCGGCCCCAACGCCGGCTGGCTGAACCAGATAGTTGTGGCGCTTACTGGCGTCGACAAGGGCCCGTTCAATATTTACAGCATGGAAGGGCTGGTGCTGGTCGTGGCCTGCTACAGCTTTCCGTATGTCTTTGTCTTTACCAAATCCGCCCTCGATCTGGTGTCGTCGGAGATGGAAGATGCGGCCAATATTCTGGGTGCCGGCAATCTGCGCACGACCCTGAGCATTACGTTGCCGCTGGTGTTGCCGGCAATCATCGGCGCCTTCATTCTGGTGTTTCTCGAGTCGATCGCCTTGTTCGGCTCACCGGCATTGCTGGCGCTGCCCGGACGCTTTCATGTCGTCACCACGCAGCTCTGGCAGTTCTTTGAGTACCCGCCGCGGGTTGGCGTAGCCGCGGCCTACGCGATGCCACTGCTGCTGATCACGGTGATGTTGTTCGTGGCCCAGCGGCGGATCATCGCCCGCAAGGGCTATCAGTCGCTGACTGGCAAGGGTGGCGAGCGTCGGCCGATCAAGCTTGGCCGCTGGCGCTGGCCGATGCTCGGGTTCTGCCTGTTTGTGACCACGCTGTCGTTCTTCATGCCGATGTTCGTGATCATTCAGGCGGCCTTCTCCAAAGCCTGGGGTAAGGGACTGAGTATCGACAACTTCACGCTCGACAACTTGTACTTCACGTTGTTCGAGAACGATCTGACCCGCAACGCGACCATCAATACCTTCGTATATGCCGGCAGCGCATCGATACTGGCTATTGCGCTTGCTTCATGCATTGCCTATATCGTCAACCGCCAACTCGTGAACAAGCAAGTGGCCGGTGTGCTGTCCTTTCTGACGATGGCGCCATTCGTGATTCCGGGCATTGTGCTGGCCATCGGCTTTTATGCCGCATACGCCAACCCGCCCTTCTCGCTTTATGGCTCGGCGTGGATGCTGATTCTGGCCTTCACCACGCGATTTCTGCCGATTGCGTTCACCAACAGCAATGCGGCCATCAAGAGCATCAACCCGGAACTTGAAGATGCGGTGCGGATTCTGGGCGGCACGCGCCTGACCGCAATTACCAAAGTGGTCTTCCCGCTGCTCAAACGCAGTCTGGCCGGTGCTTTCATTCTGGTGTTCATCCCCGCCACCCGCGAACTGAGTGCCGCTGTCTTCCTGTACTCGATCAATACGCAGGTGTTGTCGGTGCTGCTGTTCGACAAGAGTGATGAAGGCAACTTCGAGATGCTGGCGGCCATTGGCCTGATTCTGGTGACGATCACCATCTTGCTGATTCTGATCGGATTCAGATTGCTCGGCCGCGACTTCATGCTGCGCCGCCCCTCGGCCTCATGAGCGATGAAGACCAACCAACGACGCGACAACGCACGGAACGGATAACCCAATGAGCAAAGTTGTACTGAACAATATTTCGCGCATCTTTGGCGACTTCAAAGCGGTCGACAATCTGAGCATGGAAATGCAGGAAGGCGAACTCGTCTCCCTGCTTGGCCCCTCGGGCTGCGGCAAGACCACTACCCTGAGAATGATTGCCGGCTTCATCCCGCCATCAGACGGCACGATTGTCGTCGATGACAAGGTGATTTCCTCGGCTTCGTCAAGCCTGCCGCCAGAACATCGCAATATGTCGATGATCTTTCAGAGCTATGCGATCTGGCCCAATATGACGGTGGCCGAGAATGTCGCGTTCGGACTGAAGATTCGTAAACTGCCTTCATCCGAAATTGAATCGAGGGTCAACGAGATTCTCAAGGTCGTGCAGCTGTACCCAATGCGCGATCGCTACCCGGCCGAACTCAGTGGCGGTCAGCAGCAACGCGTGTCACTGGCGCGCTCGATTGTCGTCAAGCCTTCGGTGTTGCTGCTCGATGAGCCCTTGTCGAACCTTGATGCCAATTTGCGCGAAGAGATGCGCTTCGAGATTCGCCGTTTGCACGACGAGTTTCAGATGACCATGGTCTATGTCACGCACGATCAGGCCGAAGCCATGGTCACCTCGGACCGCATTGCCGTGATGAACAAGGGCCGTATCGAGCAACTCGACAAGCCCTACGATTTGTACGCCCGCCCCAAAACCCGCTTTGTGGCCGGCTTCATCGGCCGGACCAATTTCATCAAAGGTCAGGCGCAGGGCGACGGGTTTGATTTCAAGGGCTTTTCATTGCCCCGCAGCAGCCTCGACGATGTCCCGGCAAATGCCGATAAAATCAGCGTTTCGATTCGCCCGCAGTGCATTCACCTGCATGAGCAGAAACCCGCCGCCGCCGATCAACGCTTCAGCGTGCCAGCCACCTTGCGCCAGCGTTCGTACCTGGGTGAATCCTGGGACTACCAGATTGCGATGCCAGGCATCGACGAATTGCTACGCGTAACGGCCCGACCGCAGGAAGTTTTCGAAGTTGGCCAACAGATTTATGCCGAGATTGAAACCCGGCAACTTACGATCATAGAGGAATGAAGGATATGGATTTGCCGCTTCAGGATGTCAAGGTACTTGATCTGACCAATGTACTCGCCGGGCCGTATTGCGGCATGGTGCTGGGCGACCTTGGTGCCAACGTCATCAAAGTGGAGGCCTTCCCGGGCGGCGATTCATCGCGCCGCTTCGACCCCAAGGTGAACGGAGAGTCGTATTGCTTTGCGGTGCTCAATCGCAACAAGCGCGGCATTGCGCTCAACCTGAAGCATCCGGATGGCAAAGCGGCGCTGATGAAGATGGCCGAGACCGCCGATGTCGTGATGGAAAACTTCCGTCCCGGCGTGGTCAAGCGCCTGGGCATCGACTACGACAGCATTGCCAAATTCAACCCGGGCGTCGTCTATGCCTCGATGTCCGGCTTCGGGCAGACTGGCCCCTACAGCCAGCGCGGTGGCTTCGACATCATCGCGCAAGGGATGTCGGGAATGATGAAAATGACCGGCCACCCCGACTCACCGCCCGCCAAGGTCGGCATTGCGATGAATGACATCGCCAGCGGCATCACCGCGCTGTACGGCATTCTGGGCGCCTACATCGGTCGCCTGCGCAGTGGCAAGGGGCAATACCTGGAAACCTCGTTGCTTGAGGCCGGCATGGCCTGGACACCGTGGGAGTTCGGCGCCTGGGCAGGATCGGGCGAGATTCCCACCGCCACCGGCTCCCGCCATCGGCGCTCGACGCCGTATCAGGCCTACCGCACGCGCGACGGCCACGTAACGGTCGGCGCCGGCAACGACAAATTGTGGCGTGCTTTCTGCAACGAGGTCGTCAAGCGGCCGGAATGGCTCACCGACCCGCGCTACGCCGATCCGTCGATCCGGCTCGAACATGTCGACGAACTGGAGCGCGACATCGAAGCGGTCTTTGCCAACGCGGATACCGCCGAATGGGTTGAATTGCTGGAAGCGGCCGGCGTACCGGGCGGACCGGTTTATGGCTACGACCAGTTGCTTGCCGACCCGCATGTGATCGAGCGCGAGATGATCGTCGAAATCGAGCACCCGAAAATCGGCCTGATGAAAACCCTTGGCTTGCCGATCAAGTCGAGCGGCAATCTGACGCAGATTCGTCGCCCGGCCCCAATGCTGGGTCAACACTCAGCCGAGGTGCTCGAGCAGTACGGATATACGAGCGAGCAGATTGCAGCGATGGTCGCCGACGGCGCTGCGTTTACCGGCGAGAACGGCTGACCCGATGGCAGCGCGCCGGTGCCGGCACCGGCCGCCTGCCTATCGCAAAATACCAAAGCGCCTGAACAGCACGAGTTGACCGAGCGCCAGCAACAGCAGCAACGCCGACACAATCAGAAACGCGGCGCTGTTGTTGGCGCCTGGAATGCCGCCAACGTTGATGCCCAGCAAGCCGGTAATGAGCCCCAGCGGCAGAAAAATTGCCGTGACCGCAGACAACACCATCATGTTGCGGTTCAGCAGTTCGGCGCGCGCATCAGCAATCTGATCATGCATGACCTTCGACCGGTCACGCAGCGCGTCCAGTTCTTCACCAAAGCGCGTCAGGCGCTCGGTGGCTTCGCGCAGCCTGCTCCGATCCTTGTCGCGCATCCAATCCAGTTCTTCGAATTCAAGGGCCCGCAGCGCATCGCGTTGCGGCCCCATGAAGCGCCGCAGGGTAATGGCGCTGCGCCGGACCGCGGCATGTTCGCCGCGCGAAAAATCGGCACCTTGATCGAGGATGGCGTCTTCAAGGGCGTCGATCCGGTCGGCCAGGTCGCCCACCGTGGGTTCGGCACGGTCGGCAAGCCGGATCGCCAGTTTGGCGAGCAGATCACCGGGGCTGATCGGTGCATGCTGGCGCGCGATGGCCTCAAACTGATCGGCCACCGCTCGCAACGGCCGGAGCCAGACACTGACCACCTGATCGGCTTCGACCCAGAAGCGAATTGACACCATATCGTCGGGTCGCGCGCCCGGGTTCAAGTTCACCCCCCGCAGATTGACGATGGCGCCGTCGCCATGAAAGGTGCAGCGCGGTCGGGTTTCATCGGCCATCAAGGCATCGTGGACAAACGGGTCCAACCCACTCGCGGCCAGCCATTGCACGGTGCGGGGATCATCGCGCTGCAAGTGCACCCAGGTAAAGCCGGTGGCCGAGGCGTCGGTTGCCGCCTCGGGCCGCTTGTCGCCTGCGCCGGCCACCGAGTCTTCGAAGGCCAGCGAACTGGCTTGACCGGTGCCGTCCATACGATAGGCAATAAACGGGGGAATCTCTTGCATGCTGGTTCCGAATAATCAGGGCGTGGCTTGCATCTTCGCCTTGCCGGAAGGCCAACGCAAGCCAGTGTTGCCCACAGAACCCGTCAGCGCATTCAGCTTACCCGACGATCATGGCCGGCCCAGAAGGGTTCACGCAACGCAGTTTTGAGAATTTTGCCGGCCCCGGACACTGGCATGGCCTCGCGAAAGCTGATGCTGCGCGGACATTTGTAGTTGGCAATCAGCTCATGGCAATGCTCGATCAGCTCACGCTCGGAGACGGTCTGGCCAGCTTTGAGAACAACCTCCGCATGCACCGCCTCACCCCATTGCTCACTCGGAATGCCGATAACGGCGCTGGCCGCCACCGCAGCATGCGCGGCCAGCGCGTTCTCGACTTCGGCGCTGTAGACGTTTTCACCGCCGCTGACAATCATGTCCTTGAGGCGATCGACAATGGTGACAAAACCGTCCTCGTCCATCGACCCCATGTCACCGGTGTGCATCCAGCCATCGCGCACCGCGGCTTTGGTCAACGCAGGCTGACTCCAATAACCAATCATGACGCCGGGACCGCGCACCGCGACTTCGCCCACCGTGCCCCGGGGCAGCTCGCAGTCGTCGAGATCGACAATCCTGACTTCGCAGATGGTAGTGGCCCGGCCGGCCGAACGCAGCTTGCCCGCCTTGGGGCCATCGAGCACGTGATAATCGGCCGGCAGGATAGTGGCAATCGGCGCCAGCTCGGTCATGCCGTAGGCCTGCGCAAAGGCGGAGCCTGAAAACAGTTTCATTGCCCGGGTCAACACACCCTCGCTGATGACCGACGCGCCGTACATGACCATCTCTACCGAGCTCAGATCAAACTGATCGGCACCGGGATGATCGACCACCATCTGAATCATCGTGGGCACCAGCAACACATGCGAGATTTTCTGATTCTGCAAGGTTTCAAGCGTTGCCGCCGGTGTGAACATCGGCAACACCACAAAGGTGCCGCCGGCAAACGCATGACCGTTCATCAACGCGGCCGCAGCGATATGAAACATCGGCGTCACCATCAGCGCCCGACCATCGCCCCGGGTCAGCCCTTCGGTGAGCGCCGTAAACGCATTGGCCGCCAGATTCAGATGACTGAGCATCACCCCTTTGGGGAAACCGGTCGTGCCACCGGTATAGAACACGCCGGCCAGTTCATCGCCGCTGCAGCGGCAATCGGCCACCGGCTCCGCCTCATCAAGCAACGCCTGCAGCGACAACATGCCCTCGGGCAATTCGCCGTCGCCGACATAGATGACGGTTTGCAAGGCTTTCGATTTTTCGCGCAGCGGCGCCACATGACCGACAAACTGATCATCGACCAGCAAAATGCGGGTCTGACAATCGTCGAGCGAATAAGCAACCTCGGCCGGACTCCAACGGATATTGACCGGATTGACCGCCCCGCCGCCCCACCACACGCCGAAGTAGAACTCCAGGTATCGGTCCGAATTGAGCGCCATCATGCCGACCCGATCGCCACGCCCCATCCCAAGTGATTGCAAGGCGGCTGCCAGCCGGGCCACCCGATCGCCGTATTGGCGGTAGGTTTGTTCGCGACCACCGCAAATGGTCGCCAATCGGTCGGGGTTTTGCTGCATCGCACGATGCAAACCCTGAGTCATGTATGCGCTCATATTTGTCTCCGTTTGCCGGCTACCCGGTCTGGTGGCGCACCTCGTGGGATGCGTTCGTGCCAGCCAGTTTACCCCCGCACCATGCCGCGCAACACCACCCCGCGCAGAATTCAGCCTTTTCCGGACGGCGAATCGCCGAGTCGTTTGTGCATTCGTGGCAGGCGTCGACCGGCAATCGAAGCTGACGGCGCCTGGCCTGCCAACCGCATGCCCATCGACAGATAAAACCCGGTGGCGTTCGGATCGGCGTCCAGCCATAACTGCTGCAAACCGGCGCGGCGGGCGCGAGTCTCGAGATGTCGCCAGAGTCGGCGGCCCAGCCCGGATCGCTGCCCGGACGGCTCGACAAAGAAACTTTCGATCTCACCATCGGCCTGCCCCGCTCGCCAGTTCAGCCATCCGTACGCGAGGGGCGCGCGTGCTTTCGGCGTGCCCGAGGCGGCGGCGGTGCCTGCATCATCCGGCCAGATAACCCAGTGCTCGCCGCAACCGAGCTGGGCCGCGGTCACCGTCAACTCGGCCCGGCAGGCCGCCATGAACTCCTCACCGTAGCCATTGGATTGCTTGGCCCGCATTGATAGTTCGGTCAGCGCCGCGCAGTCCTGCGCGCGTGCCAGCCGGAACGCGACGTTCATGCGGCGGTGCCGATGTCGGCGGGTTGTTCGAGCCAGCCTGGCACTTCCTGCTCGCCGCGCGGTGACATCGCATACATGCCGCCACCGTGCCGATCGAACCAGCCATAGACATCGCTGTACAGAATGTCGCGGGCGCGCGGTTCGGCCAGATCTCTGGCCACGACTGAGGCCTTGCAGGTGCCGTTTTCGCGCAGATAACTGGCAATGCGCAGCGCCCGTTGCCGATACGCAGTCATCAGTCCTTTGCGTCGATCTGAGCCACCGGCAGCCGGATCGCCCACCCGCTTATGAAACTCGCCGAGCAAACGGGCCGAACGCGCCGGTGCCGCACGCGGCTGATAAGGCGCCGGGTCAAGCAACACGGCGGTGGCGCCGGCACTGCTGCCGGACTGATCGAGTGGATCGATCGAGATCAGTCCGAGGCCGAGCATACGCAGCAATTTGATAACGGCCTTGCGTTTTTTGGTGAGCATGGGACACGACAGCGGCACACCAATGTAGACATGGGGCGTCAAGGCCAGCCGGTCTGTGGCCTGAAACAGCAAACTGATATTCAGGTTGAGTTTGAGTTCGATCACCAGAGGCGCTTCATCACCGCGCACCGCCGTCACGTCGCAGGATTCGATTTCACCCTTGACCTCGTAACCTTGCGCGGTCAGATAGGCTTTCAACGGCGGGTAGAGATCGGTTTCACGCATCGCTCAATGGTAAACCGCTGCCAGGCCGACAACGGCCGGTGCGTCATGATTCAGACACACCGGCTGTGCTTTTCAGCTGGGCAGCGTGTTGAGCGTGTCGAGCAAGCCCGACTGGCGCTGGACCGGACTGGCCGCAGCATCAATCAGTTCGGACGCTTCGCCGTAAATCCGAATACGCTGGCGCGCGCGGGTCAGCGCGGTGTACAGACCTTCGCGGCTGGCCAACAAATGCTCGACCGGCGCCGGCATCAGCAAGACTTCGTCAAAATCAGAACCCTGGGCCTGATGCACCGTCAATGCCCAGGCATCGTCATGAACCGGCATCTGGCTGGGCAAGACCAGACGCATCCCGTGCTCTGCACTGGCATCGGGAAACGCAACGACCAGCATCGGCTCGGCATCGGTGGCACCGGGCGCGCCCACCATCCCCACGCACAAACCGATGTCGCCGTTGTACAAGTCGCGGGCCGTCGCATTGCGCCGCACCACCACCAGCCGGCCCGCATACCAACGCGGCGCCGTCGATCCGGCACCGGGCGCCAGACGCCCGGCCACGGCCCGATTGATGGCCTCGACGCCGGTCGGCCCCACGCGCAACAAAGCCAGAATCTGACAGGCCAGAAATTCGTCGTAGAGGCCGCGCAGCGCCGCCGGTTGAAGCCCCGATGACTTGGACAACAGGGTCTGCAATCGAGCGCAGGCCCGGTCAATCAGCGCCGCGACACCGCCGGCTTCAAAAAACACTTGCTGGCCGGTGGCCGGCAACGTTGCCGGCGTCAACTGACCACTGCACACCGCTTGCGCCCAGGCGACAATTTCCGGCGCCTCTTTTTGCCGGTAGTTCTGATCGAGCACGATGCGGCTGGCCGTCAGGGGCGGCGACGTACTCAGGCATACGGCGCTGAAGAACGCGCCGGCCTCGACCGAGGCCAACTGGTCGCGATCACCAGCGAGCACGATGGAAGCCGTGGGCGCCAACCGTACCATCAGGTTGTGCGCCATCAACGCATCGACCATTGAACACTCATCAATCACGATAAGGTCGAACGGCAAGGGATCGGTCTGCCCGCTCAGCCCGCGACCAGGATTGACCCGCAGCAGCCGATGCAAGGTCATCGCTTCGAGCACAAGGCCCGCGCCGCTTGCATCGTCGTTGGCGGCACTGGCGAGCGCCTGCCCGATCGAGCCGGCCAGACGCGCGGTTGCCTTGCCGGTCGGGGCCGCCACCGCGATGGTGAGCGGTACCGGTAGCGCGCCGGTTACGGTGTCGGGAACGCTCTCTGCCTGCGCGGCCAGCTTCGCGCGCTGCACGGCGGCGCGCACGATTGCCGCCAGCGTAAAGGTTTTGCCGGTCCCCGGACCGCCCGTCAGGATCAGCAAACGGCTGCGCGTCGCCAGTTGCACGGCCGCGCGTTGGGCATCGCCCGGCGTGGCACCGGCAAACGGATCGTAATCCGTTGCCGCTGGCTCGTTCGGCGCCGCCGCTGCGGCCTGCGCCCGGTCTAGCAGGGCCTGCGCCAGCTGCCGTTCGGCCTGCCAGTAACGACGGCTGTACAGACGCTGATGAGACAGCACCAGAGGCCGAGCCGCCATCTCGGCGGTGCCTGCATCGGCCTGCCAGACGACCGGGCTGGCGGCCAGTGCGGCTTGCGAGTCGTCACTGAGCGCCGCCAGCGCCAAACAGACATCGCCGCCTTGCATCGCATGCCAAAGTTGGCGCACTGCCGCTGCCAGCCCGCTCTCGTGCTGACGCTGGCCACCCAGACGTCGATGCAGACGATGCACCGCTTGCGCCACCGCACTGGCCGCCGGCCGTAGTGCTGCCGTTGCCGAACCCTCCGGCGCGGCAGAATCGGCACTGGATTCATCAGCCATCGCCGCACCGGGCGGCAACGAGTCGGCGGGATTCATCACAGCGCCTCCTGTTCAGCGTCGAGCAAGGCATCAAGATCATCGAGCAGGCTCGCGTCCGGGCGAGCCGTATAGACGCCGTTGCCGGCCGGCGCGCCCGGCAAACCGGTGCCACGTATGAACAGATAAAGCACGCCGCCGAAATGCTCCTCGTAGCGATAGTCGGGCAGACAATGGCGCAGCCAACGCTGCAAGGCGAGCGCATACAGACAGAACTGCAACGCATAACCATGCTCGGCGATGGATTGCTCCATCAAGGCCGGGCCATAGGCGCCGGCATCGGCGTCGAGCCAATTGCTTTTCCAGTCGAGCAGGTAGTAACGTCCGTCGCGACGCACGATCAGATCGATAAAGCCGGTCATGAAACCGTCGATGGCGCGTTCATCCAGCGTGGCCCCCAGGGGATAGCTCTGCGCGACCCGCCGGGCAATATGCGCAGCACGCGCCTGACGCACCGGCAACAGATAGTCGAGTTCGCTGATCATGTCCTCGGGCGCAATATCGGCCAGCCGGAAGCCGCGCTCCTGGTCAGGCATGGTCAGCGGCGCCGCCAACACCTCGTCCAGCCAGCCGGCCACCTCGGGCGCGGGTTGTTCGATACCGTATCGGGCCATGACTTGCGCCACACCGGCCGGCTCGACCGGCACCCGAAAATCCAGATGCTCGAGCATTTCGTGCAGACAACTACCCGCACTGGAACCGCGATCAAACCGGGTGCGGATGTCCCGACTGGGCACCGCCGGATCGGCGAGCATCGTGTCGCTGAGCATCTCATCATGATCGGGTCGCACCGGCGCGCTGGCATGGCCGATCTCGTGGTTCTGGCTGCCGGCATTCATCAGACCGGTAAAACTGGTGGTAAACCAGGCCGGAGGCGATTGCGGCACCGGTTGCTTGAGTTGCAAGTCCGCGGCCACCGGCCAGCCATCGCGACGCGCAACATTAACGTCGGCCGGGCGCGTCGGCACCGGCAATGCCAGTAACGCATGCCAGGCAAAAGAGGTCACGCCGGGCTGCTTTGCAGCCAGTTCAGTGATGCGCTCGCCCACTCGGTCAACGGCTGGTTGCCCGGTCAGGTCAACCTTCTGATCGAGCAGATAGCCAAGCCCGCCGACCCGCGGCGACGGTTTGGCCAGCGCGCCGGCGCCGGCCGCTCTGGCCCGACTGGCTTCCTGCTTGTAACCCCAGAACACCACGCAGCGGCGGCTGGCCCGGGTCAGGGCGACATAACAGAGACGCAAGCCCTCTTCCAGATCGTGTTGATCGGCTTGCGCGGTCAGATTGGTGACGCTGTGCGGGAAATCGGGCGCGATCCCCCATTGCGGATTCTTGACGATGCTCAGGCCCGAGGAATAGTTGATCCAGCGCCGCATTGTGCCGGCCGCATCAGGCATCTGGCTCATGGCAAAAGACGAAGAACGCGACGGATTTCCGGTCCAGAGGAAGGGCAGAAAAACGATCGGAAATTCCAGCCCCTTGCTGCTGTGGATGGTCAGGATCCGGACCAGCGCATCATCGCTTTCGAGACGCACTTCCGAGGCTTCATCGGCACCGCTCTGCTCTTGCGCCTGCTGGCGCAGCCGGGTCAGCGCAGCACCGGCAAGCGCCGCGCTCTGACCGGCATGCTCATCACGGCCAAGCACATCGAACAGATGCAGAACGTTGGTCATGCGCCGCTCGCCCTCGCTCATGGCAACCAGCGCCGCGGCGCGATCAAAATAGCCGAACAACAGGTCGCGCAAGCTGGCCTCGGGGCCTTGCCGCAACCAGCCGCTCTGACACAGATCGAAGGCGCCGAAATGGCGATCCCATAGTGCGGGTGCCGCGTCCATGTTCTGCAGATCGGTCAGATCAAAACCGAGCAAGGTCGTGGCCAGCGCGCTGCGCACGAGCCGGTCGTCGCGCGGACTGGCAACCGCCGCCAGAATGCGTGCCAGATCATCAGCCTCGGCGCTCAGCAATACGCTGTCGCGACTGATTTCAACGGCATTGATGCCGCGTTCGGCAAGCGCACCCTTGACCAGCCCAGCCTGCGCCAGGGTACGAGTCAGTACGGCAATGTCGGCGGGTTGCTCGGGCGCCCGACCACTGGCCGGGTCGCCGGTCAGCAGCAGTTCGATCTGGTGCGCGCAGACCTGCGCCGCGCGCGCGGTCAGCATCCCCATGGTCGACGGTTCGGAGCCTGCGCCAACCCCCGAAAGCTGAACAAAGGTCAGTGCGTCCTGATCATCGGCCGGTGGTAAACGGTCCGGGTTATCCGCGCGCGAACCGACGTCGGCCGGTGTAAAGGTAATGGCGGCGATGCCAAACGGATTGGGATGCTCATGCAAACGGTTGACGGCCTCGACCAGCAGTCGGCTGGAGCGCTGATTCTGACCAAGCCGGTGCACCCGTGCGCCGGCTTCACGCGCGGCCAGATAGGTTTGAACATCGGCATTGCGAAACGAGTAAATCGCCTGTTTGGGGTCGCCCACCAACACCAGTGCGGTGCGCTCGCGCGTGCTGCCGGCGCCGCTTTGGCCGGGCTCATAGATCTGGCTGAATATCGTCCATTGCGCCGGATCGGTATCCTGAAACTCATCAATAAGCGCCATCGGAAAGCGCCGCGCCAGCGCGCCGGCCAGATGCTCGCCCTGCGCATCATCAACCAACGCATCACGGGTGCGATTGAGCAGATCATCAAAGCTGATCTGCTGCGCAAGCCGTTTACGCTGCTCAACGCTTTGCTCGACCTCGGCGCGAATCATCGCACCGATTTGCGCAACCAACGCAGCACGTTCAAGCCGCAAGTCGTTCAGGCCGGCGATGGCCGCCAGCACAGAAAATTGCTTGCGCTCATCGCTGCCGCCTTTTTTCAGCGCAATACGGCGAACATCGAACAGACTGAGCCCTTCACGATCTTCGTCGATGGTGGCGGGATAGCCATCGAGCCAGGCCTGCAGATCGGCAAAGCGATCCTCAAGCTTGGCAACGCTGTAACTGGTCTGACTCAGATTGGCCGGGTTGCCCATCCAGCGCAGCAGGTCTTCCTGCTGGGCGGCGAGCAGATCGCGAATCAGCGCCACTTGTGCATGCAGACGATCGGCCAGGCTGGTCCAGTCGCCGGCCCCTTC
>CAXBNM010000112.1:0-12950 GCA_963976885.1 uncultured Burkholderiaceae bacterium | reverse complement strand
ACAGGTTGGATCGCCGCAGGATCTTTACGTGCGTCCCAGCAACCGCTTTGTAGCCGGCTTCATCGGTGAGACACCGATGAATTTTCTCGATGCTGCCCTCGACCTGGACGGACGCATCATTCTGCCCGGCGGGCAGACTGCACCGCTGCGCCCGCTACGTGACCTGGAGCGCGGCGAAGGCCCGCTGGTGCTGGGTATTCGCCCCGAAGACATCATGTTGCAAGCAATCTCCCCGGCCGAACCGGCACTGAGCCTGAGCGGCAAGTTACTCGACCGGGAATGCGGCGGTGACCGCGATGTGTTGCGCCTGACTACCGGTACAGCAACGCTGCATGCGGAGGTTGCGGCGCCAGCGGTGCAACACGTCGGCGACACCGTCACTCTGCATCTGCCGCTGGCCGACCTGCACTACTTCGATCCGATCGACGGCCGCGCGCTGGGGGCCCTATGCTGAGCCCGACCCGTGTGCAGCAACAGAACGACACGAGCTCAGTCCGGCTTGAAGCCTTGTCCAAACACTTTGGCAACATTGCGGCGCTTGAGAATGTGAGCCTGGCGCTGGCGGAAGGCGAAATCATCTCGGTTACCGGTCCCTCCGGCGCAGGCAAATCAACCCTCGCGCGCCTGCTCAGCGGTCTCGAAACACCCACTGGGGGCCAGGTCTACATTGGTGGCGCCGACATGGCGGGCTGTCCGCCGCAGGGCCGGCGTGTGGCCCACATGTTCGAATCATTTGCGCTCTACCCGACGCGCACGGTTCAGGAAAATGTGGCTTCGCCGTTGACCGCACCAGCCAATCGTGGTCGATGGAATGCTGCGCAGATGGCGCAGCGTATCGACGAAGTGCTGGCATTGACAGAAATGACCCCACTGCGCGACCGACTGCCCTCACAACTGTCCGGTGGTCAGAAGCAACGTGTCGCCCTGTGCCGTGCGCTGGTGCAAGACCCATCCGTTTACGTGCTGGACGAGCCCATCGGCCACCTCGATGCCAAGTTGCGACACCGCCTGCGCGGCGATATCCGGCGCCGCCAGCGCCTGCTGCGGCCCGGCACACTCTGGTTGACCCCGGACGGCCTGGAGGCGATGGCCGTCGCCGATCGCATGGTTGTATTGATCGGCGGACGCATCCAGCAGATTGACACCCCGGAACGGATTTTTTCGCATCCGGCCAATATTCAGGTTGCCAGGCTGATTGGCGACCCGGCCATGAACGTATTGCCGATCACGTGGGTGGACAACGATCACCTGCGTGCCGGCGACGCCGACCCGGTGCAAGCGTCGCCAACGCTGATCAGCCGCCATCAACTCCATGCATCGAATGGGCGCGGCGTGCTCGGCCTGCGGCCGACCGAAATGCAACTGGCCCCTGTGGATGCATCGGTTCAGCTTATGGGTGTAACCGATCAATTCGTTGGCACCGTCTACGCCGTCGAGCCGCTGGGCAAAAACACGATTGTTTCACTTGACCTTGGCGGCCAGCGTCTGCGCGCCAAAGTGCCTGGGAATCCGGCCTGGTCAACCGGCATGCCGATCGGCGTGGGCTTTGACGCCGCACGCGCCTTATCGTTTGCCGCGGACTCCGAAACGCTGTGCATCTGAACCACTGCCTCTTTACAACCTCCTTCAAGAGAATCTCCCGATGACATCTTCTGCCACGTTCGTTCGCCGCCATGCTGCTGTCGCCTTTGCCGTTCTCACGCTTGTCGGCACAACGGCCCAAGCTCAGACATGGTCCTATAAAGAGGCTGCCAAGCCCTATGTTGGCACGCAGATCCGCGTGCTCGATGAGATCACACCGTTGCAGGAGACCATGAAGACACTCGTGCCCGATTTCGTGGCCGAGACCGGCATTCAGGTCGACTACGAGTTGCTCAATCACTTCGACGTGATCAACTAGGGGCAGGCCGACATGTTGTCGCGCCGTGGCTACTACGACGCCGTGATGCTCCATGGCGTTCAGATGGGTCAGATGCTGGCCGCCAAGGCGATCGAACCCATCGATGGCTTCATGCAGGACGAGGCACTGATGAATCCGGCGCTGGGCCTGGACGACTTGATCGAGCCGGCCAACAGCAGCTTCGGCGTCTTCAAGGAAAAGACCTACGGATTTCTGAACTGGAACTACAACATGGTCTATTGGGCGCGCAATGACCTGTTGAGCAATGCGGCCGAGCAAGCCGCATTCAAAGCCAGGTACGGCTACGAGTTGGCGCCGGCCAAGACCTTTGCACAGTTTCTTGACATCGGCGAATTCTTCACCCGTAAGGCCGGCGAAACAATGGCGGGCAAGCCTCTGGAGAGTGATTTTTACGGCATCCTGCACGAAGGAATCACCGGCGGCGCCACGATGGTTTCGGTATGGGAAAACCTGATGAAGAACTATGGCGGCGACCTCTTCGATGCCAAGGGCGCGCCCTCCTTCGATACGCCCGAGACCGTGCAGGCACTGACAACCTGGGCCCGCATGTGGCAATACTCCCCACCCGGTCAGGCAGAATATTCGCTGGTTGACGTGCCCACCGTCATGGGCAACGGCATCGCCGCCCAGGCCATCGCTTACAGCGACTTCGTGCTTGGCATTGACAAGCCGGGCGGCTCACCGTTGACAGGTCAGTTCACCTACGCCGGCATTCCGGTCAGCGCGGACTTCAAGGGTCCGCGCAGTGCAGGCTCGGAGCCATCGGGCATCGTCATCAACCAGGCCTCCAAGCAAAAGGAAGCCACCTTTCTGTTCATGCAATGGATGATCGACAAGGAAACCCAGACCAAGCTGATCACCGCCGGCAAGGGCGGCGTGCCGATTCGCACATCCAGCTTCTCGATGCCCCAGCTCGGGGGCGACAAAGCAGCCTATTACGACGCGATGAAGAGCACTCTGGCGGTGGCCGTGGCCAAACCCAAGGCGCCAAAAATCTTCCAGATCTACGACGCATTGGGGCCGATCGTGCAGCAAGTAGGACAAGGCAAGCTGACCCCGGCTGAAGGCGCCAAGGAAGGCCAGGCCGCAATGCTGGCCATCTGCAAAGCCTGTCTGTTGTGAATACCAGCGCCCTCGCCAACCAACCGGGATCTGCAACGGGCTTGTCGGCCCCGGTTGCCCGGCGACGGTTCAGTGACTCGGCCTTTTACCCGTATGCGCTGATTCTGCCGGCGCTGCTGGTGCTGATCCTGGTAAGTCTGGTGCCCTTCTGCTATGCGGTCTGGCTCAGCGTACACAGCGTCGAATACGGTCAGGTCGGCGCCTTCAACGGGTGGGCCAATTATGCCGAGTTGCTCGGCAACGACCGGTTCTGGAACAGTTTGCGCGTAGCCGCGATATTCATGCTGATTGCCGTGCCACTGGAATTTGTGCTCGGCCTGGGCGGCGCTTTGGTCTTGAATCAGAAGATCTGGGGCCGCAGCGTGTGGCTGCCACTGCTGTTCATCCCCAGCATGATGGCGCCGATTGTTGTGGGTCTGCTCTGGAAGATCATGCTGGCCGGTTCATGGGGATTGCTTTCCGTCAATCTGATTGAGCGTTTTGGGTGGTTGGCAGGCAGTTCTGTGTTTGCCTCATCGGACCACGCCCTGATTGCACTTGCACTGGTAGACGTCTGGCAGTGGACGCCGTTCATGATGTTGGCATTTTTCGCTGGCCGACAGGCGCTGCCCGAAAGCCCCTATCGTGCCGCTGCCGTCGACGGAGCCAATGGCTTTCAGACCTTCTTTCGTCTGACGCTGCCACTGCTGACACCATTGCTTGTGGTGATTGGCATGCTGCGATTCATCGACGCGTTCAAGATTTTCGACACCATCTTCATTCTGACCGCCGGCGGACCGGGTGTATCCACGGAGTCGCCCAGCATCCTGGCGTACAAAATGACTTTCGAGCAATGGCGGATTGGTGAATCAGCAGCGCTTGCCGTGCTGGTCTGGGTTGCCTTTTTCGCGTTTTGCAGCGTGTTCTACCACCTCGCAAGGAAACGACTCAATGCCTTCTGACGCTACAACACCGGCTGCTCCGAAGGCGCGCTTTGCACTCGGCTGGACGCTGCTGACCATTGCGTTGACCCTGTTTGTCCTGATGCCGGTGCTGTGGTTGGCGGCGATGGCGTTCAAGCCTGACGACGTGATGTTTGCACGCCCGACCCAATGGGCTTTCACGCCAACGCTGGACCATTTCGTTTATGTCATTGACTCAGGCTTCGTTCGCTACCTGTTGACTTCGGTAGCGCTGGGCATTGTAAGCACGGCATTGGTCGTCTTGATCGGCACGCCTGCCGCCTACGCCTTCGCACGCTTCGAACTACGCGGCCGGGACGATCTGTTTCTGTTCATCCTCGGTACGCGCATGGCGCCGCCGATCTGCCTGGTGATTCCGTTCTATCTGATTTTCATCCGGCTTGATCTGCTCGATACCTTTGCCGGTCTTACCCTGGCCTACATGACGTTCAATCTGTCGTTCTACATCTGGGTACTGCGCAGCTTCTGTCGAGACTTGCCCGTACAGTTGGAAGAAGCAGCCATGGTCGAGGGTTGGTCGCGCTTTCAGGTGTTTCTGCGCGTAGTCCTGCCCTTGCTGCGCTCAGGCATCGTCTCCACTGCCACACTGTGTTTCATCTTTGCCTGGAATGAATTCCTGTTCGCGTTCATGTTGGGTGGGCAAAACGTCAAGACCCTGCCCGTCGCGATTCCGCTGTTGATCACTGCCCAAGGCGTACGCTGGGGCGAAATGGCGATTGTCGGCGTCGTGGCCTTGCTACCGGTACTGCTGGCCGTATTCTTTTTGCAAAAGCACATCGTCCGGGGTTTGACGATGGGCGCCGTCAAAGGCTGACTTCAATGACACATCATTATCTGGCATCGACCCCTGAAACCGTAGCCTGGGGTCATTGGGATTCGGCGCGTGAACCCGTGCTGCGTGTTGCCTCTGGCGACACCGTCACGATCGACACGCTCTCGGGCGAGCCCGAAGATCTGCCTGCCGACGAATCGCTCCTGCTTCCTGAGCACCGCTCGGTGCTCGAGGGGGCCAGACGCGGATCGGGCCCGCATCTGCTAACAGGGCCGGTCTGGGTCGAAGGCGCCGAGGTCGGCGATGTACTGGAGGTTCGCGTCAAGCGAATCGAGTTGCGTCAGGACTGGGGCTGGAACATCATCGAGCCCTTGCTGGGCACCTTGCCCGAAGACTTCCCGCTGCAGCGGCGGCTTCACATCCCGATCGACCGTGAAAAGCGCACAGCCAGGTTGCCATGGGGTCTGACCCTGCCGCTGGATCCGTTTTTCGGCAACTTCGGCGTCGCGCCGCCACCGCAGTACGGGCGCATCACGTCCATTGTTCCTCGTGAACATGGTGGCAACATGGATAACCGTGCACTGACCGAAGGTTGCACGGTGTACTTTCCGGTTTTCAATCGCGGCGCTTTGTTCTCTGCCGGTGACGGCCACGCCGTACAAGGCGACGGCGAGGTTTGCCTGACCGCTATTGAAACCAGCCTGCAAGGCGACTTCGAGTTCATCGTGCGCAAGGATCTGAAGCTGGATTTTCCTCGCGCCGAGACGCCGACCCATCTGGTTGCCATGGGCATGAATGAAGACCTGGATGATGCAGCCCGACAGGCTTTGCGCAAGATGATTGCCTGGATTACCGAAATCACCGGCTTGCCAGCTGTGGACGCCTACACTTTGTGCAGCATCGCCGCCGATCTGCGCGTCACACAGATGGTCGATCTGAACAAAGGCGTGCACTGCATGTTGCCCAAGTCGGCCCTGGCGACGAGTTGAGCGCAACCGTCATGACAATCACCAGCGACCATGAACGTGTACGCGATGAGATTCTGTCGCACTATGACTTCGTCATCTGCGGCGGGGGTACGGCCGGCTGCGTCATCGCGCGCCGACTGTCCGACAACCCCGATGTCAGTGTCTTACTCCTCGAGGCAGGCGGCAGCGACCGGGTGCCGGCCGTGCTGGACACCACGCTATGGATGTCCAATATCGGGTCGGAACGCGACTGGTGTTATCACGCTCAGCCCTCGCCCCACCTGGCGGGACGCGCCGCACCGCTGCCGATGGGCAAGGTCCTGGGAGGCGGCTCAAGCATCAATGGCTCGATCTGGGCACGCGGTCACCGCCACGACTTTGATGAATGGGCCCGTATCAGCGGCGACCCGGGCTGGCGCTATGACGAAGTATTGTCAATCTATCGCGACATGGAAGACTGGCATGGGCCCCCGGACACTGCAAGGCGAGGTCAAAACGGGCTCCTGAGCGTACATCTGCCACAGGACCCGATCCCACTGGTGCAGGCGCTGATTCAAGCCACAGACGCATTGGGCATTCCACATGTCAACGATATCAACGCCGAAGCCATGGAGGGCGATGGCGGCTGCGGCCTGCCCAATCTGCTGGTCCGCGACGGCAACGAGCGCGTGTCGATGGCGGCTACCTATCTCCGGCCAGCGATGGAGCGCCCCAACCTGCACGTGCTGCTTTGCGCGGAGGTAACTAAAGTCATTTTCAACGGCCGGCGAGCTACCGGTGTGCAATTCGTACGGCGCGGTCGCGTGCATCAGGTCGGGGCCGGACTTGAGGTCGTGCTGTCACTTGGAGCTATCAACACGCCCAAGCTGTTGATGTTGTCGGGCGTAGGTGACCGCTCGCCCCTGGGTTCGCTCGGACTCGATGTCGTCCAGCACCTGCCCGGGGTTGGTCAGAATTTGCAGGACCATATTCTGCTGGCTGGTTGCTGCTGGCAATACCAGACACCGGAGCCGCCACGCAACAATGCCGCAGAGTTTGTCTTCTACGCCAAGAGTCGGTCAGACTTGCAGGCCCCGGACCTGATGCCGGTGCTGGAAGAAGCTCCTTTTGCCAGCGACGAGGTGGCGCGCCGCTACAACGTCCCCGAAGGCGCAGCATCAGCCTGGACCCTCGCACCAGGGCTGGCACAACCCAGCAGCCGGGGCCAGATACGACTGGCCAGTGCAGACCCGTTTGCCGCCCCTCTGATTGACGCCAATTTCCTGTCGACTGAGGAAGACATGCAGGCAATGTTGCACTGTGTGGCCTTGTGCAGGGAGATCGGCAATTCGGTCCCCTGCGCACCGTTCCGGCAGCGCGAAGTCTTCCCCGGTTCACTCAACGATCAGGATATGGTTCAGTTCATCCGCGAAGCCGCCGGCACTTATTTTCACCAAAGCTGTACAGCTCGCATGGGCACCGATGATATGGCCGTGGTGGACGGCGCGCTGCGGGTGCACGGGCTGGATGGACTGCGGATTGCCGACGCCTCGGTGATGCCCACCATCGCCCGCGGCAATACCATGGCGCCAACTGCGTTGATCGCGGAACGGGCAGCGCGCCTGATTGGCAACGCGCAATAAGGGGGCTGTCGGCAAGCATCCGGCGAACCAAAGCCTGGAACGCGGAATAAATCTCCCGCCAACGCCTCCGAAACGCCAGGAATCCCCCCTCAGATGCTTGAATAAGGACAGAATACGGTATTCCCGCAGAAAACCCGCGATGGCACGGATGCATCGCACCGGGATTCCTATTGCGCTCCCGATTGCCGCCTCGCCCCCCTGCCCGGCGAGAATGGCGACGATTCAAATACCGAGGTCCGAATGCGACAACTCTCTCCTGCCGGCGAGCAGACGATCAACGATATTGCCCAACGCCACGGCTACAGCCCGGAAGCGGTGCGCAGCATGCTTGAATCGGTCATCAATGGCAATGGCAGCATGGCGCAGTTCAACCATCCTGAATTTGCCGGCTCCGGTCAGTGGATGCGTGGCGGCATGATCATGGTTTCCGACATGTTCAACAACCAGCTCAAGGGCCGCATCGACAGTCTGTGCAACGAGTTGTCCAGGCTTATTGCCAACCAACCCGAGCTGGTCCGCAGCGGCAGCTTCCAGTCCCAAAGCCAGGGTGGCCAGGCTCAAGCCAACTACAGCGGCGGCGGCAGTCAGCAGCAGCAAAGCGGTTCAGGCCCCATGGGGCCGGTCAGTCTGTTTGTGGCGCCAGCACCGGGCACCTCTGGCGACTGGTGGCCGGGTGATCTGCGGGCCCCGAACAGCGTTGGTTCACAGAATGGCTCACGCTATGCCCACTTCGCACAAGCCCGTCGCCTCGCGATCGAAGCCAACGGCCATGTCACCGTTTACGACACCCTCGATCATCAGATCAGCGGCTTTTCGCAGCAACAATCGGTCGGTGGGTCAATGAGCTTCAACAGCCAATATGGTCTGATTGATGTGGCCAGTCTGCCGGTCATTTCCGTTGACGGGGTTGCGCGCAACACGCCGGCGCCAGCCACGCCAGTCTCGACGCCGAGCAACACCCCGGTTTCGAACCCGGTTTCGACTCCTGGCGCGGCGCCTGTCAGCGCCCCGTCCAATGCGCCAGCCAACCCCTCACCCGTCTCTCAAGGCAGCACGCCAAGCAGCGACATCTTTGCCACCATCGAAAAGCTCGCCGATCTGTTCGGCAAGGGCGTGCTCACCAAAGAAGAGTTCGAGACGAAAAAGGCGGAGTTGCTGAGCCGCCTTTAACCGTCCAGCCGGCAGGTCAGAGCACGCACCCGTAGTGCGCCGTCGAGACCAGCCGGACATACTTGTCGTGGACGCTGCCGGCACGCACTTTCTCTGACAGATCGGGGGCCTGCCAGCTTTCCATGCGCTGCGCAATTTCCGCGTCAGACAGTTCCAGATTGACGGTGCGCGCATGCGGATCGATGACGATGCTGTCACCATCGCGCACCGCGGCAATCGGCCCGCCACGCGCCGCTTCGGGCGACACATGGCCGATCAGAATGCCATGCGACACGCCCGAGAACCGACCATCGGTAATCAGCGCCACGTCGGCGCCCAGGCCATGACCTTGCAACTGGATGGTCAACATCACCATCTCCGGCATCCCCGGTCCGCCGACCGGGCCGACGTTGCGGACCACGATCACGTCGCCGGCCACGATGCGACCGCTCTTGATCGCCGCCATCGTGTCGGCCTCGGTTTCAAAGACAACCGCCCGGCCCCGGAAAACGCCACGCTCAAGAGTTTTACCGGAGAGTTTCAACACGCAGCTCTCGGGCGCGATATTGCCCTTCAACACGCTGATGTGATTGTTCGGCGCAGCAATCGGCTTGTCGATCGGAAAGACGATGTCTTGTTCGCCCAGTTCCTCGATGGTGGGTACATCTGCGAGGTTTTCGGCCAGAGTCTTGCCGGTTACCGTCATGACCTCGCCATGCAAAAAGCCGTGACGCAACAACTCCTTCATTACAACCGGCACGCCACCCAGTTCATGAAGACTGGTCATCGCATAGCGGCCATGCGGCTGCAGATTGGCAATGAGCGGCACCCGTTCGCCAACCGACTGAATGCGATCGATGGTGATGGGCACTTGGGCCTCGCGCGCAATGGCAAGCAAGTGCAGATACATATTGGTTGAGCCACCCATCGCGTAAATAGTGGTGATCGCGTTCTCGAAGGCCTGCTCGGTCATGATGTCGAGGGGTCGAATGCCTGCGGCCACCAGCTTGTAAAGCGCATCCACAGAGGCCTCTGCCTGCGCCCGCACATCATCGTGCATCGGGCTGGACGCGTCGTAGTCAGCCGGATGCGACGCGCCGTGCGGCAGCATCATGCCAATGGCTTCGGCACAGGTACTCATGGTGTTGGCGGTAAACATCGCGCCGCAAGTGCCGCTACCAGGCATGACATTGCTTTCGATCTCAAGATACTGATCGCGCGACAAACGGCCGGCCTCATGCGCAGCGCGGCCTTCGGCCCAATCCATGATGGTGATATTCTTGCCCTTGCTCTTGTAGGGTTCAAACGACACACTGCCCGGCGACGCGGTGCCAGGATAAAGCACCAGGCCGAAAGCATTGGTGCGCGCCAGCGGCATCAGTGCTGCGGCCCCGGTTTTATCGCACCCCGAGATGACAATCATCGCCTCGCCATGGTGGGCGCGATGACCGATTTCGAAGCAGTCGGCCGCGACATCACGCGACACCAGGCTGAAACCCGCCGTTGGCGTGCCCTGAGTAAGCGCGTCCGAAACGGCCGGTGCGCCAACGATCAGGCCTGGCCCGCCTCGACTGCCAATGCGCTCAACCAGCATGTCGGTGATCTCGCGCACACGATTGTTGCAGCGATGGGCATTGGTATAGGCACTGGCGATCGTAACGATCGTGTTGGTCTGCGCAGCGCGATCGGGGTCGAAGCCACCGGCTCGCATCTCGACGCGGTTGTTCTTCCAGAATACGGGGCTATCCTGACTCATCGTACATACTCCAATCAATAAAAGGCGACGAACGCTGAAAACATTTGGGCTGGCTTGGGTCACATGCTACCGCCAACTCGGCGGGCGGGATTTTCGCCGGCAACGCGTTACCCCGCTCATCAACGCTCCTGGTCTTGCGTCAGCGGCTCGATCTTCGTTCATAATTGCAGATCACGACTTATCAAATGCCGAAATAGACGCGATTTAACGCGTTTTGCCAGAGTGCCCCCTGACTATGCGAGACGGAACACCCATGAAATCAGCCTTGTTCTACGACTACCCACCGGTTGAAGGCGATGTGTTTTCAACGCAGAACCGCGCCCGCGTGGCTGCCGTCACGGATCTGTACCCACAAGTCGTCACGGCCAGCAACTTTGAGCAGCATGCCGCAGCGCTGGCCGATGTTGAGGTGATCTTTGCGACCTGGGGCATGACCCGGTTTGAAGATCATCACTTCGATGCCATGCCCAAGCTGAAGGCGGTGTTCTACGCGGCAGGCAATGTGAAGGCGTTTGCCGAGCCGCTCATCAAACGCGATGTCATTCTGGTCAGCGCCTGGCAAGCCAATGCCATCGGCGTTGCCGAAATGTGCCTGTCGCAGATTCTGCTGTCACTGCGAGGTTACTTTCGCACCGTTCGCCAGTACCGGGAAGAAAAAACCTTCAAGGCCAAGCAATTTGCCAGGCCCGGTGTTCAGGGCGAAACCATCGCCATGATCGGCATGGGCAAGATCGGCCAGAGGCTCACTCATCTCTTGCACGACTATCCGCTCAAAGTCATCGCCTACGATCCGTTTCTGTCGGCCGAACGCGCCGCGCAACTGAATGTCGAGTTGGTCGATCTCGATCAGGTGTTCAGCCGGGCCATGGTGATCTGCAATCACATGCCGGATCTGCCCGACACCCGTGGCGCCCTGCACCGGGCCCACTTTGCGGCCATGCGCGATGGCGCCACCTTCGTAAACACCGGACGCGGCGCCCAGGTTGTGGAAGCGGATCTGATTGAGGTGCTGCAAAACCGTCCCGACCTGACGGCCTTGCTTGATGTCACCTGGCCGGAACCCCCCCCGCCGGCATCGTTGATGTGGCAACTCCCGAACATTGTCATCAGCCCGCACATTGGTGGCGCAACCGGCGATGAAGTCGTGCGTCTGGTCGATCTGGTGCTTGGGGAGTTCGAAGCCTGGCGCGCCGGCAAGCCATTGCAGCATCAGGTTACCGCGCAAGTGCTGGCAACAATGGGCTAGCTGGTAAGCAGCCCCTTCAGGCGGAAAACACCGGGCATGCTCTGCATGGCCGCCGCCCCATGACCAGCCAGTACTGCAATCGGGCTGCCTGCCACACAGGAGACTGCCCGGCGGCCAGCACGCGCCGCCATTGCCACTCAGTTTGAGCCCAGGTAATCAAGCAACTGCTGTTGCTCCACGGCGTCCAGACTCGAAAACATCTGTTGCGCGCGCGCGGCCTCGCCGGCGTGCGCCTGAATGGCTTCAGTCACGCTCGACGCACGACCATCGTGCAGGAACGAGGTACGAACCCGCAGCCCCCATAGCGGCGCCGTCCGCATTTCCCGCTGTTGCGCACCATCCTGGGCAATGCCGTCTCCCAGTGCGCCCATATCATGCAGCAACAAATCAGAGAACAACCGCACAGGCTGGTCAGAAAGCGCGGCAACCGGATTGGGCCCGGTATACATGACCGGCGTGTGACAAGCGCTGCATTCGATCTTTTCAAAGACCTTTTCACCGGCCAGCGCGGACGCCGACTTGCGCAGCGGCGGTGGCGGTGCGAGAAAACGGGCAAAATTGGCGAGATGATCGGAGTCGGACAGACCTGTTTCCGGATCGGTTTCATCTTCAATATCGGGAACCTGATCGTAGATCTCGAGCAAATCAGTGCGCCCGTTGGGTGCGCTCTCGAGCGGGAAGAAGCGGTTCGTCACGCCCAGTTCGTTTCGATACGCCTCCGCGGAGAAAGCCAGCAGGGTTGCCTGTTGAGCCTTCCAGCCAAAGCGACCAACCCGCACTTCGCCGGTCGTTACATCGACAATTTCCGATACCCGACCGGCCACGCCTTCGGGCTTGCGTCGCAGCGCATTGGTCCGGATCGTTTCGTCCGGGATAGCCTCGATAAGCCCGGCCCCGTAGAGCGGCGTCGCGAGCCGCCGGGTCACTATCGTCGCCTCGGTAGGCACAGTTTCCTGAACCCCCGGATCAATCGCGAGCAGCTGAAGCAAAGACCCCCCCGCGTCCTCAAAGCCATCGAAAACGCCATCCACAAGTCGGCCGAATCGCGTGACGGTTTCGTCACTGGCACCACCGGTGGCACCGGCGGAATGGCAAGCCACGCATGAGGTGTTGTTGAAGATCGGACCAAGCCCGCCCTCAAGGTCTTCCACCGACTCGAACTCCTCATGTCCCGTCTCGAAAGCCGCGAGACTTGCTGCATCAAGGTCGGGAAGTGGGTCCCCGAACTGCCATGCCGTCGGCTCTTCACGCTTGCGCTCATCACTATGTCGGCGCAACGACCCGCTTTGATCATCCGATGCGGAGGGCTGCTTTTGATGTTGCCTGTCGAAGGCGAACTGCGGGTGTTGAGCAAACGCCAACGTAGCGGCAGCTGACACGCACGATGTCAGTGCAATTTGACTGAGTTTCTTTGTAATCATTCTTATGGCTC
>CAXBNM010000111.1:0-12990 GCA_963976885.1 uncultured Burkholderiaceae bacterium | reverse complement strand
CGCCCCGCGCATATTGGTACACATCACGGTGATGGCATCCGGACGCGCTTGCGCCACTTCGCGAATCAGCGCCGCAATTTGCGCCTCGGAGAATTCCGAGAAGTTGAAATTGCGGTGCTCGCCGAGGTGGCGTTCGGCCACGCACTCGAAGCCCGAGCGGGCGTAGTTGGCAATGATCTGCTCCTGCACGGAGTCAATGTAAGGGCTGACCAGACCGATACGGCGGGCGCCCAGTTTGCCGAACAACTCATTGATGGCCAAGACCGACGAGCCGGCGGCAATGCCAGTTGCAGCGGTGATCTGGTCACACAACTCCTGATCTTTGTCGAAGCCGAGCCAACTGGCGGCGGTGCCGCTCCAGACGATGGCATTCACCTTGGCATCGCCAAGCATGCGCGCCGCGGCCAATTGATTTTCGAGATTGAATTGCGCTTGCGACACGCTGTCCAGTGAGATCTCGGTCACCGGAAAGCGCGCGAAGTGGGCCGACACATCATCGAGGCCCGACACCATCGCACTGCTCAGGGGCTCGAGGACGGTATTGGATGAGGGCGTCAGGATGCCTAGCATGGTCCGGTTCATGACAACTCCAAAGGTTCTGGCACGCGAGGGAAAGGATATCGCGCATGGGTCTGCATCAAATCGGGGCGCTACGCACCAGCAGTGCACATTGCGCAGCAAGCCTGGCCTGATCGCGCACCAATTTGAATATTAAATACAATCATAGTCTAACCTATTGATTATAAAGATCAATATTTTTCTTTACTTTCGCACTCATGATCCCTAGGATTAGTTTCCGAGGAGGGAAGTGATGCCAGCGAAAGCAACCAGCAGACGCATCTCGCGCAAGCCGCTCTACGCCGAAGTCGTGGAAGGCATCCGCGAAATGATCATCGGTGGCCGGCTGACGCCGGGGGCCCGATTGGTCGAAAGTGAGTTGTGCGAGATGTTCGGCATCTCGCGCACACCGTTTCGTGAGGCCCTCAAACTGCTCGAATCCGAAGGGCTGGTAGTTCTCAAGCCCAATCGCGGCGCCACGGTATCGGTGATGACCGAGCAGGAAATCACCGACCTGTTCGAACTGGTGGCCAGCCTGGAGCGCTCCGCCGTAGAACTGGCTGTGCAGCGCATGGATGACAAGGCGCTGGCCAAATTACGCAAACAACACGACCGAATGATGAAGCTGCATGCCGCTCACAAGCGGCGCGAGTGCTTCCAGGTCGACTACGAAATTCATCAGCTGATCGTGGCCGCCACAGGCAACGCCGCCCTGATTACCACCCACGCCGGTTTCATGGTGCGCACCCGCCGCGCTCGCTACCTGGCACTGTCTTTGCAATCACGTTGGGACGAATCAATGCATGAGCATGAGCAATTCATGACGGCCATCGAGCAACGCGATGGCCGGCTGGCCGGTGAACTCATGCTCGCTCACGTTTCGCAAACCGGACAGGTCGTCCGGGAAGCTTTTCTCTCCGCCAACCCGGCAGGCAAGAAGGTCAGACCTGCCTCCCGTGGCACCCGTCCAGGTGCCAACAAGCGCGACCCCCAACCAGTCACTTCAAAATGAGGAAATCATGAAAGCACTTCTGAAAACTCAACTCGCGGCCGCCGCCGCCATCTGCGCAACGCTGGCCATCGGCGGCGTCGCATCGGCGCAGACCGTTACCCTCAAGGCCATTGGCCAGCCAAGCGCTACCGGCGAAATCCACAAGAACAAGGAAGTCCCGTTCTTTGCCGAGTTTGCCGAGCGCACCGGCCTGGACGTCAAGGTCAGCATGCAGCCGCTCGATCAGACCGGCATCAAAGCTGCCGAAGAACTGCGCATGCTCAAGAGCGGTTTGTTCGACATCATCTCGCTGCGTCTGCAACAAGTCAGCCGCGACGAGCCGATGACTCTCGGTCTCGATCTGGTTGGCCAGAACCCCGACTACGCTTCCGGCAAACAGTCGGTTGAAGCCTATACCGATGTGCTCGACAAGCGCTTGCAGGAGAAGTTCAACACCAAATTGCTGGGCCTGTGGCCGTTCGGTCCGCAGGTGCTGTTCTGCAAGCCCGAGATCAAAGGACTGAAAGACCTCAAGGGTTTGAAGGTACGTACTTATGACCAGAACCTGGCCAACTTCATCTCGTCGATCGGCGGCACCCCGGTTCCGCTCGGCTTTGCCGATGTGCATCAGTCGCTGGCGCGCGGCGTCGTTGATTGCGCCATCACCGGCCCCAGCTCGGCCAACTCGGCGGCCTGGCCCGAAGTGACCACCCATGTTCTGCCGATCGCCTTCCAGATCGCCACGCAGGGCTACGGCATGAACCTGAAAACCTGGAACCGCTTCAACGCCGAAGAGCAGGCCAAGATTCAGAAGGCCTTCGATGATCTGGTTGCCGACATCTGGACGTACTCGGAAGAGCTGTTCGATGACGCAATGCGCTGCAACGTCGGTGCCAGCCCTTGCGAGCTGAACAAACCCTACAAGCTGGTCGGTGTGCCCATTTCCGACGAAGACATCGCACTGATCAAGCGGACCGTGACCGAACTGTCGTTCCCCGCCTTTGCTGAGGCCTGTGACAAGACCAATCCGGACTGCTCGGCGCAGTGGAAAGCCACGATCGGCAAACGCTTCGGCATGTAATTCGTTTTTACTCCGGCTCGCGCAACCCTACGGGGTTGCCGACCGGCTGCAAGGATCGGCATGAACAAATTCACCCGTGTTGTCAGTTGGCTCTTCGGCATCTTGCTGATCGGGCTATCGTTGTTTGTGACGGCAGAAACCGCCAGTCGCAAGCTCTTCAATATCTCGTTTCAGGGCGCTGACGAACTCGGCGGATATGTGTTGGCCATCGGCGGGGCGCTCAGCTTTACGGTTGCGCTGCTGGAGCGCGGCCACATCCGCATTGACCTGCTATACGACCGGATGAGTCCGCTGTTGCAAGCGGTCTTCAATTGGCTGGCCGCGGTCGTCCTGGCGGTGCTGGGCGTGTTTCTGGCCCGCTACTGCTGGCTGGTGATTCGCGACACGATTGATTACGGCAGTACCGCACCCACCGCCTGGGCCACGCCGCTGATCTACCCGCAAACACTTTGGTATCTGTGCCTGCTCACTTTTACGCTGGCCAGCCTGCTGCTCGCCTTCAAAGCCTCGCGGCAGTTGTTTACCGGCAAGATTGCGCAGCTCAATGCCACCTTTCATCCCAAAGGCGCCATTGAGGAACTCAACGAAGAATTGTCTGATCTGAAAAAGCGCTGAACCATGAGTATCTCTACGATTGCCATCTCCTTTCTGATCATGCTTGGGCTGATGCTCATCGGTCTGCCCATTGCTGTGGTGATGGCGTTGATGGGCGCCGTCGGCGGCGTGCTCGCATTCGGCTGGCCACTGGTCGACAGCATGGGCTCGGTGATGTGGGGGGTGATGAATGAAAATCTGCTCACCGCCATCCCGCTATTCATCCTGCTCGGCGAAATCATGTTGCGTGGCGGCATGGCCGATCGCATGTACAGCGCGTTGTCGCTGTGGTTCGAGAATCTGCCCGGCGGCTTGCTGCACACCAATATCGGTTGCAGTGCGTTGTTTGCCGCAACATCGGGTTCGTCGATTGCTACCGCCGCCACTATCGGCACCGTGGCGATGCCGGCTCTTGATGAGCGCGGCTACGATTCGGGCAAGTCGCTCGGCTCAATTGCCGCCGGCGGCACCCTGGGCATTCTGATTCCGCCCAGCGTCAACATGCTCATTTACGGCTCGATGTCCGAAACATCAATCGGTCAGTTGTTTGTTGCCGGCATCATTCCGGGCATCTTGCTGACCTCGTGCTTCATGCTCTGGATTGCCATCAGCAACCGCAGCACACCGCGCAGTGAACGGGCCACCATCAGCACCGGCCAGCGCCTGCGCGCGCTGACCGCCCTCATCCCCCCGGCCATCATTTTCCTGATCGTGATGGGCTCGATTTATATGGGCATCGCCACGCCAACCGAATCGGCTGCGTTGGGTGTTGTGGCCGCGCTGATCATGACCGGCGCCGCCGGCCGCTTGAGCGCTGATTTCTTCAACCGCTGCTTTGTGCAGACCGCACGTACCACCGGCATGGTGTTGCTGATAGTGCTCAGCGCCTTCGTATTGAATGTCACCTTGTCATTGACCGGCGTGGCGCAGACCACCACCGAGTGGGTGACCTCGCTGGGTTACTCGACCACCACCTTGTTGTTGATGCTGATCGTGTTCTACATCCTGCTTGGGATGTTCATGGATGTGTTGTCGATGATGGTGTTGACCATCCCGGTTGCCGTTCCGGTGGTCACCGCCGCCGGCGTCGATCCGGTCTGGTTCGGCATCTTCATCATTCTGATGTGCGAGCTGGGCATGATCACGCCGCCGGTTGGCATGAATCTGTATGTCGTGCAGGGCATCCGGCAAGACCCGGGCCCCTTCATGGATGTGATCCGCGGCGCATTTCCGTTTGTGCTGATCATGATCGGCTTCACCCTGTTGCTGATTGCCTTTCCAGGCATTGCGACCTGGTTGCCGCAATCGATGTACGCGCCCTGACCCACCGACTTTTATCCGGAGAGCTGAAACCGATGTCGTCCCCTCTTGATCTCATTGTCCGCCGTGCCCGCATCGCCACCGCCGGCGATACCTTCGATGCTGACATCGGCATCAAGGACGGCAAGATCGTCACGCTTGGCAGCCAGCTCGAGGGCGCCGCACGCGAAATCGATGCGGCCGGAAGAACCGTCACGCCGGGCGGCGTGGATGCTCACTGTCATCTCGATCAGCCCATGCCGGCTCCGGCCCGCATGGCCGACGACTTTGAATCGGGAACGCGCTCGGCCGCCTGCGGGGGCACGACAACCGTCATCCCGTTTGCCGCGCAGGAAAAAGGCCAGAGCCTGAAAGACGCGGTGGCCGACTACCACCACCGCGCCGGCACCAAGGCGGCCATCGACTATGCGTTTCACCTGATTGTCAGCGACCCCACCGAAGCGGTGCTGGCGCAGGAATTGCCCGATCTGATCAACCAGGGCTATACCTCGTTCAAGATCTACATGACCTACGACGATCTGAAACTCGATGATCGTCAGGTGCTTGATGTGTTGTCGGTGGCGCGCGAGCACGGTGCGATGACCATGGTGCACGCCGAGAACGCCGACTGCATTGCCTGGCTGACCGAACGCCTGGTTGGCGCAGGCAATATTGCCCCGCGCTATCACGCCGCGTCACGTCCGATGCTGGTCGAGCGCGAAGCCACGCACCGGGCGATCGCTTTGGCCGAACTGGTCGACACGCCGATTCTTATCGTGCATGTGTCGGGTCGCGAAGCCGTTGAACAGATTCGCTGGGCACGCGGCCGTGGGATGAACATTCTGGCCGAAACCTGTCCGCAGTATCTGTTTCTGACAGCGGACGATCTCGGTCTTGACGACAGCTACGAAGGTGCGCGCTGTGTGTGCAGCCCGCCACCTCGTGATGCGGCCAATCAGCAAGTCATCTGGGACGGACTCGGCGACGGCTTGTTCAGCGTCTTCTCGTCCGATCATGCGCCCTTCAAATACGACGACCCCAGTGGCAAGAAGCCAGGTGGCCAGGAAGTGTCGTTCGACTACATTCCCAACGGCATCCCCGGCCTTGAAACCCGCATGGCGCTGCTCTACTCCGAAGGCGTGCTGGGCGGACGCATCACCGTAAACCGCTTTGTTGAACTGACCTCGGCCAACGCGGCCAAACTCTATGGTTTGTATCCGCGCAAAGGCACGATCGCCATTGGCGCCGATGCCGACCTGGTCATCTGGCAAGAGCGCGATTTACAGATCGATAACGCCAACCTGCATCACAACGTGGACTACACGCCCTATCAGGGTCAGCGCCTCAAGGCCTGGCCAGCGATGACGCTGTGCCGCGGCGAAGTGGTCTGGGACGGCCAGCAATTCACCGGCCGCAGCGGCTACGGGCAATTCATGGCTTGTGACAAACCGAGCCTGTTGCCTCAACACCGGCTTTGAGATCTGACGTCACAGCCAGCATCCCGACGCCAGCACCATCTCTTGAAAATCATTGGAGACCTGATGTGACC
The DNA here is from genome assembly GCA_963976885.1 of uncultured Burkholderiaceae bacterium. GTDB lineage: Bacteria > Pseudomonadota > Gammaproteobacteria > Burkholderiales > Burkholderiaceae_E > JAUIAI01. Next base: position 6,918 of record CAXBNM010000111.1, on the reverse strand, counting down.
AAACCCTTGCTCAATGTTGTGATAGGAGCGGCCCGATGAGCCGCCCACTCTGGCGACTCGATGCTTGCGCCCTCGGCGAACAACTCCGACAAAAGCAGCTCGACCCGGTTGAGTTACTGACCGCATGCGAAGAACGCATTGGCTGGCTCAATCCGCAGCTCAATGCCATCGTCAATTTTTCGGGCAGCGCCGCGGCGGATGCCCGCGCCAGCGCCGAGCGCTTTGCGCGCGGCGAGCCGCTCAGCCCCATCGACGGCTTGCCACTGGTCGTCAAGGACAATCTGGTTGTGCAGGCAATGCCGGCAACCTTTGGCAGCCGGCTGTACGCCGACTACATTCCCGACAGCGATGAAATTCCGGTCGAACGTCTGCGCCGGGCCGGTGCCGTCATTGTCGGCAAAACCAATGTGCCCGAATTCTGCGTTGAGGGTTTTACCGACAACGAGTTGTTCGGCCCGACCCGCAACCCGTGGGACCCAAACCTCACACCGGCCGGCTCCAGCGGCGGCAGCGTCGCCGCCGTGGCGGCCGCGATGGTGCCGCTGGCCATCGGCACCGACGGCGGTGGCTCCATCCGCCGCCCCGCCGCATTCACCAATCTGGTGGGCCTGAAGCCATCAATCGGCCGCATTCCGCGCGGCGGTGGTCTGCCCCAGCTGCTGCTCGACATGGAAGTCGTGGGCTCGCTGACCCGCACCGTGCGCGATCAGGCGATGATGTTTGATCTCCTGGCCGGCCCCGATGCGCGCGACCATCGCTCTCGGCAGTTTGGCGCGGGTGCGGGCAGCGCGGCGCTGACGCATCCGTTCAAACCGCTGAAGATTCTGGCGGTTGAACGCTTCGGCTCGGCGCCACTCGATCCGGTCATTGCCACCAGTTTTGCGCAGATGCTCGACACGCTGAGCAATCTCGGCCATCAGGTCGAACGCGGTCCGTTGCCGCTCGACATCGAAACACTCAACGCCCGCTGGTCATCGATTGCCGCCATTGGCCTGGCCTTGTTGCTGGATCGCGATCCGCGCATGCGCACCCTGGCCGGCAAGAAGTATCTGGAATGGGCCGAGCAGCAAACCACGGGCGCAAGCATGCTCGACATTGTCGAAACAGTCGGCGCCATCCGGGATCAGGCCTCGCTCGCCTTTGAGCATACCGACATCATCATGACGCCCACTTGCGCGGCCATGCCCTGGCCAACTGGCATCGACTTCCCGCCGCACATTGATGGCCAGCCTGCAGGCCCGCGCGGCCCCGCGGTTTACACCGGCTGGGTCAACGCCTGCGGCCATCCTGCCATCAGCGTACCCGGCGCGATGAGTCCCGCCGGCATGCCCATCGGCATGCAGTTTGTGGGCGACTTCGGTCAGGACGAACGCTTGCTGCAACTGGCCGCGCAAATCGAACAAGCTCAGCCCTGGGCTGAGCAGTGGCCCGCCATCGCCAGTTGAGCCTCATGCAATCGCGCCGGCTTGTCTGGCCGGCGCGGCTGCGTGCCCTTCTTGTTCTGTTAAGCTGAGCGCGTCGTTCCCAGGTCGTTCGATTCACGGGAGAAAAACGTGAAGCACAGACGCGTGACCAGAAGGCTGAACCTGGCTTGTCTGACTGCAATTTTGCTGGTCGGCGGTTGCAGTTCGATGCCCGCGCCACGCAGCACTGCCGAGCCGAGCGATCTGCAACAAGAGCAACTGGGTGCCGGGGTCTACCGGCATGAGGGCAACGCGCTGCTGATTGGCGGCGGCTCTGACGCGAGCGCCAAATTTCAGATCAGTCTCAAGCTGCGGCTGGCCGATCGCGTATTTCTGGGCTACACGCAAAGCAATCTGTGGGATATCTCGCAGACCTCGGCGCCGTTTCGCGACACTACACATCAGCCATCATTGTTCTACTACACCAGAGCAAGCTCTCTTGGTTCATCGACTTCAGTGCGCACGGCCTGGGGGTTTGAACATCAATCGAACGGTCGTGATGAAGCCGACTCGCGCTCGGTCAATCTGTTGTTTGCCAGACCGCGCATGACTATCGGCCCGGTCCACGCACGTCACTGGCAACTCGAACCCAAACTCCATGCCTATCTTGGCAAGGGTGATGAGAACCCGGACATCGCCGACTATCGCACTCATCTGGAACTGCAGCTTGCCAACCTGCACGATGACGGTCTTGGCGTGGCGTTGTGGTGGCGGCCCGGCAAGAGCGGGCGCGGCAGTGGCGCCGTTACGATGAGCCTGCCGCTGGAAAAACTGAGCTGGTCGGTGCCGGGCTTTCTGGCTGTGCAGGTCTTTGCGGGCTACGGCGAAACCCTGCTCGACTACAACCGGCGCGCCGGCCCTCAACTACGCATCGGCTACATGCTCGATCGCGGGAGTTGAAAGGCCGGACGCCAGGCAAACGCTCAGTAGGTTGCCTTGCCAACGCCAGACCCCGGCGCGGCCGCCGGTGCCCCTTGCACCGCCCATTTGAGATCGGCCAGGTATTCGGCCGTGACCGGCTCGTGCGTCAGGTTCAGCATCAGATGAATGCCCGGCGGCTCCACCAGCCGACCGACAAACCAGTTGCGCTCGGCGATCCGGTCGGAGATCACGCCCATGTCGAGTTCGCGCGTGCCGTAGGTGAGAATGCCCAACTGCGGCTGCCCCCAGACACTCAAGCCAAGCTCACCAACCCCCGCCTCAAGCGCTTTGCGTATGGCCAGAATACGCCGGGTCACATCCATGTAGCCGCTCTCGCCAAGGTAGTTCATCACCGCCCAGGCCGCCGCAATGGCACCGCCTGCGCGCGTGCCCACCAGCGTATTGGTGCTGTATTTGCCGCGCGGCCATTCGTCGAATTCATAGGCCTGAAACGCAAAGCTCTCGGCATCACGGTAAGTGATGGTCGAAGCACCCTTGGCTGCATAACCATACTTGTGCAGATCGGCACTGATCGAGCGCACCGCAGGCAGCGAGAAATCGAACGCCTCGATCGGCTCACCCAGCATGCGGGCAAAGGGCGCGATGAAGCCGCCCACACAGGCATCGACGTGCATCCACAGATCGTGCCGCCCGGCCAGCTCCGCCAGATCGGCAATCGGATCCATCACGCCGTGCGGATAAGCCGGGGCCGACCCGACGAGCATGATGGTATTGGCGCCGATGGCCGCTGCGGTGGCCTCGGCATTGGCGCGATAGTCGGCACCGACCGGCACGCGACGCACCTGCATGTCGTAAAAGTAGGCGGCCTTGTTGAAGGCGGGATGGGCGGTTTCGGGCACGACAATTTCGGCCACCCCTTTGACCGGCCGATGCGCCCGACTCCAGTCGCGCGCGGCCTTGACCGCCAGAAAAATACTCTCGGTGCCGCCGGTAGTCATCGCGCCGCACGCACCTGGCCCACCATTGAACAAGCCCACCGTCATCGCAATGACATCGCGCTCGAAACGCTCAAGACTGGGAAAGGCTTTGGGGCCGAGGCCATTTTCGGAGAAGAATTTCAGGTAGGCCTTCTTGGCCACCTCAAGAACATCTTCCCCGCCGTAATGAATGTACACACCAATACGGCCGCCGCGCCAATCGACGTCGCCGGCCCTGGCCTCATCGAGTTGCACATCAAGGTCGGCCCATTTGACGCCGGTCTTGGGTAACTTCATGATTGATTGTCTCCGCCTGTGCGACGAACATTCGGTTCGTCGGGGTTTGTCTGGTGGAGCAATACTACCTTGTGCGGCCAACACGAGGCAGGCCGCACCCCGACCTCTACACCGGTGGCCGCACACGTAGCTCGGGTTGCGGAATCGCCTTGAAACCACTGGCGCCAGAGGCGGCGAGCATGTCGGCGCAATAGCGCTCCAACAAGGCCAGTCTGGTTTCCAGCAAGGCCGCCTGCGCGGCACTCAGTGGTGCTTGATGGCCCGGCGCCAGGGTCGGTGGTGATTGCTGCCCAAGCTGCTCGTAGCGCAGCAGAATCTGCCGAAAATCAAGCGCATGATGCAGATCATCGCGCAGCGCATGGAGCAGATCCGGCGCCCGGGCTTCGAGCATCTGCAGCAAGGTCGCCAAACGCACATAGCGATGCTGATCCCAACCACCGGGTAACTGCCGCACATCACTGCCGGTCGGCGTATCGGCAAACCGTTGCACCAGCAACTCGGCGGCCTGTTCTCCGCGGCTGGCCACCTCGTCAATCAGCGCGGCCGACATGTTCAGGTTCAACCCGCCCTCCGTGCTGTTCAAGCGCACCCGTACGACCCGGTCACGCACGCCGGGCATTCTGGCCAGCGTGTTATCGGTCCAGTTCTGCATTGCCGAAGCGATCGCGCCCGCAAACCGGACCAGTTGCGTGGCGCCCGCGCCCGGCTGGCCGAACGCACTCCAGCGTTCGCCAAAGCCGTCTTCGTAGCGCACGGGCAAATACACCGCTTCGGCTCCCGGCGTCACCCGTTCAAGGTCAATGCCAAAAGTCGGCCAGCGCGGCACGAGCGCGTCGAACAGATGCACCGGAAAGTTGGAACTGATGCCGCCATCGGAAAACCAGCAGCGTTGAAAAGCCGGCTGCGCAGCGGCCGCGTTCAGGTTGACGGCGTACAACGGCACCGCCGAGAGCAGCACCGGAAAACTCAGACTCAGACGCGCGGCAAACAGCAGCGGCAGATTGTCAGGCTCAGGCAGGCAGCGAATGCCCAGCGCCTGGGCTGCGTGCGCCATTGACGGCTGTTCGTCCGCGCCGGCTTCATAAGGCGTTGAATGCGCGATCATCCACTGCAATACGTCTGCCGGGAGATAGGGTTGCAGATCGGCTGCTGTGAAGTAGAGCTGGTCGAGCGCTTGCGCCTGATCACCACCGGCCATCGCTGCATCAAGCGGAAACACATAAGGCCGGCCATGCGACAGGTTGGTGGCATAAAGCTGCAGATTGATCGAATGCGCCAACTCCCCCTCATCGCCTGGCCCGGCCAACGTCGAGGGTGCACCGGGGGCGTGTCGCAGATCACCAAATGTCATGGGCGGATCACTGGCGGCGCGACCGGCGGCCTGTTGAATCTGGCGATGCAACCACGGCGTGAGTGCCTCGCCGGCATCGCCTTCGCTCATGCCGCGACACAAGCCGAAGCCGTTGTTGACCAGGCCAGCGCTCAGGTCACGATAAATCCAGCCCGCGGTAAGCCCCCCCGCCAGCAACACAAAGGCAAACACGCCCGCGACCGGCATGCCGGCAAGTGACCACAGCAAGGCAAGAACAATCAGGGCAATCAGCGTGGCAGGCCAATACGCTTTCAACATGCCGGCCAGCACCGTCAGCACACGCCGGGTATGGCTGGCACGGTTGAGCGCATTGACCAGCACCAGGAACAGGCGCCGAGTGCCTCGCGCCGGCTGCAACAAGCTGAGCAGTTTGCCGGCGCCGGTAGCAGGCACCGGACGGCCCAGTTGCTCAGGTATTTGCGCCAGCGTCTCGAAGCCGGCCTGACTGCCATTGGTTTGACGCCGCTGATATTCGGCCGCAGCACTGATGGTGGCTGCGATGGCGCCGGCCGAGGAGCCGCCGATGCTGTGAAAGCGATAATGTCGGGCCAGCAAAGCGACGGCTCTTGGGTAGACGATGCCGCTGGTCACACCGCCTTTCATCACCAGATCGCAAAACCGATCGGCCGCCGGTGCCTGTGCATTGCGATGCTTGCTCATGTCGCCTCCGCCGCTGCTGCTCGCGTCACGCCCGCGGCATGTTCAGCTGTCTCTTGACCACGTTTTTGATAACGGCCGCAGCCGCGCTTGTGGTCTGTTCGCCGACGGTCGTGGCCGAGCCGCTCAGACGTTGATCGTGCCCTGCATCACCATCACCGAACGGCCACCGATCCGAATCGTGTGCGCCTTGCCATCGCGTTTGCCGGCCTTGGCTTCGAGCGTACTGGGTCGGCCCATTTCAACGCCCTGTGCGATGCGATAGGCAAAATCACCATCGCGCGCCGCATCAAGCTCGGTGAGCAAGCCGGCCAGCGCACAGTTGGCGCTGCCGGTGGCCGGGTCTTCGGCCAGGCCGAGCAGCGGCGCAAACATGCGGCAGCGAATATCAAACTCGGCATCGGTGCGGCAATAGACATGCAGCGCCGATGGCACCCCCAGCCTGTTCAAGGTGTTGAAGCCGGTCATGTCGATGGCGGCGCGGGCCAGGGTTTCGGGGTCGGGCACTTCGACCATCACAAAAGGCAAACCGACCGACGCCAGCATCGGCTGATGATTGCTGACGACGATTTCGCTGTCTTGAAGCGACAACGCGGTGGCCACCACATGCAAAGGCAAGGGCTCACCGCAGGTCAGCGGCGCCGGTGCCGTCAGCTCGGCACAGATGCCGCCGTCAGCGCGTCGCACCACATCGACCGGCACCACACCGGCCAGCTCTTCAAAGCGTAAGGTACAACGGCCGGTGCCGTCGCTGTCGAGTTCAGGGTCGAACATGCCGTCGTGGACCAGCGCACAAGCAGTACCGACATTGGGATGGCCGGCAAACGGCACCTCGCGCCCGGGCGTAAAAATTCTGACTCGCCGGGTATTGCCCTGCTCAGGCGGCAACACGAACGTGGTTTCGGAATAATTGAACTCGCGAGCGATGGTCTGCATCTGCTGCTCGCTCAGACCTTCAGCCTCGGGAAACACGGCCAGCGGATTGCCTCCGAACTGTTTGTCGGTAAAGACATCGCAAGTGAGGAATCGGTAGGCCATCGATTGTTCAGGTTCCGCAAAAGGTCTGATAAGGCGCCCCGCTGGGCGGCGCAGGCTGGCGGTAAATATCAAAGCCGTCGCGATCGGTAAACGGCGCGCTCGTGACATCCATAAGCTTATCAAACGGACCGTAGTCGCCGGCGTTGACCGCCGATGCCAGCGCCGCCTGCCTGAACGCCATCAGCATTTGGATTTCCCCATGAGCGGTCCTTCTCTATTCATGACAGCTAAC
>CAXBNM010000110.1:0-13158 GCA_963976885.1 uncultured Burkholderiaceae bacterium | reverse complement strand
CTGCGAGCGATGCCATCAGAGCCGCGCGCCCGCTGACCTGCGCCGATATGATGGTGCCGGGTACCGAGGTCCCGACCGCACATCTCGAAAGCGCCGCGTTGACCGTCAGACGCGCCGCCCTGCGCGACCGGCTGATGGTGTTGCGTGGCGAGCTGTCGAGATCGAGAGACAGGATAATGGCGGCGGCGACCGAGCTTGCCACCCTCCGCCTTGCCCCAGCGCTGGCCGCGGCGATGTCCCTGGACGATCAGAGCGCGCGGGCAACCCTCACCGAGGCGATCGACGCGCGGATTGCGGCGCTCGACGCAGGCGGAGACGACGCGCAGGCATTGCGCATCGGCGTGGGCGGAGCGATCCGCATCTTGCCGCCGGTCATGCTGTCGACCGGCGATCCGATCCTGACTGCCCCCGCCCCGGCACAGGTCCTCGCGCTGGAGGCCGAGGGCCGCATCTGGTGGGACCAGATCGGCCACGTGTCCGAAGGCGCAGGCGCGATGGGCCTGTTTCTCGACCTCGCCACGCCCGTGGGCAAGCAGGCCGAAGCACTCGCGTTGCGCCAACTGCCCGCGACGGCAGACGGATGGGCCGCGGTGACCCGCCCCGCCGACGCCGGCGAGCGCTTGTGCCTGTTCCTCGCCTCGGGCGGCCGGGCACTCGCCCCCGGCCCCGTCGCAGGCCTCGTCTGCGCCACCCTGACGGAAGCGATCCCCGCCCCGCACCAGACCACCGGCATCGCCTGGCATTTCGACGCGCCCTCCGCCCGCCCGCCGCAAGTCGTGCTGCTGTCGATGGTGGACGAGAGCAAGACCGCCTGCGACGACCAGATCTTCGCGCAGATGCTCAATACGCTCGAGCTGACGAAACTGCGGGCAACAGGCGCTGACCGGATCGTGGGCCTGGGCCATGAGGCACCCGCCCTGTACCTACCCGATCCGCCGGTGAGCAAGGAGCTGCTGGAATGACGGTGATCTACCGCATCGAGGGAGCAACCCATGACCCGAACCTGACCGAGGGTCTGTCGGCACGGGTCGCCGATCCGCTCTGGTTCCTGGCCCGGCAATGGCAGGCAGGCGAGTTCCGCGGCGAGGACGCAGCCACCCCCGTCATCGTCCGCGCGGAGGTCGACAGCTGGGCTGTAAACGAAGGGCAGGGGTCAGAGGACAAGCTGCCGCACAAGCTGGATCTCGCCCGCAAGCCGCTGCAGGTCGGCATCGAGCGGGAGTCGCGGGGCGACAGCCTGACGACGCGCGACCGGATCGCCGCTGCCCGCCGCCTGATGGGCACGGTGGACGCAAACGCGGGCGACCTGTTGCGCAAGACCTACCCGCTCGGGCTGCGTGGCCTGCCCGACGACACCGCCACCGCGCGCCTGCGCCTGCTGGCGCGTGGCGCCTTTGATGCCGGCAGGTTGCTGGACGATCTGGCGCGGGTGGACGGCGCGGCGGACCTGCCGCTCGTGCAAGGCCTGCCCTCCCGGCAGAGCACGGCACTCGCACGGGCGATCGACGAATGGGCCCTGCGTGAGGGGGCCGCCTTCGCCACCCTGCCGCCAGACGCAGGGGCGGCATGGCGCGATACCGCGCTCGACTACCGCTACACCCTCGCCACCGCGCCTGAGACCGACGCGCAGCGCATCGTACTGGCCGCTCGCGAATATCACGGCGGACGCCTCGACTGGTCGCATTTCGATCTGCTGGAAGTGCCGGAGAAACTGGGCGAATCCAACCGACAGACCCTGACCACCCTAGCCTCGCCGCTGCGCTTCGCCGGACAGCCTGCCGCCCGCTTCTGGGAGATGGAGAACGGCGTGGCGCATTTCGCCGACCTCGCCGGGGGGGCGGGCGATCTGGCCCGTTCGGTCCTCGGTGCCTACGCGGCCGTGGCGGGCGACGACTGGTTCCACCTGAGCGCGGAAATTCCCAACGGCCACGTCGCGCGCGTAACCCACATGAGCGTGCGTGACAATTTCGACGAGGAGACAGTGCTGACCTCGACCGCCGAGACCTATGGCAAGGATCGCGTCTGGCGCTGGTTCGAGCATCTCAATTTGTCCAGACACACAACTGGTCCGCCGCTCCTCTTTGTGCCACCCGCGCTGATTGCGCATCACCGGGGCGCATCCCTGGAGGAGGTGCATTTCCGCCGCGACGAGATGGCCAACCTCGCCTGGGCGATCGAACGACGCCACCGTGACGCGCTGGGCCGGGGCCGTGACGCGGTACGCCCTGAACAGCCTCCGCCCTTCGAACCGGCGGCGGAAGGTGACTGGACCTATGCCGTCGCCGAATTCGTGCCCGACTACTGGTTCCCGTTGGTTCCCGTGCGCATCGGCAAGCGCAACCCCCGTATCCTGCTGCGCCGGGGTCAGGTGCTGCATGATCCCCGCACCGCGCCGCCGGTGCCGCAAACCACGATCCTGCGCCCCGGTCAGCCGTTTCTGCTCGACGAGGCGGAGGTGCCGTTCGCGGGCGCGCGGATCGAACGGGGGTGGCGCATGGCGCGCGGCATGGATGGATCGCGCCACGTCTGGGTATCCCGGCAGAAGTCGACTTCGACCGGGCCGATGGGACAGACGCCGCTCAACTACGATGCGCTCGAAGGCTGGCCCAAAGGCATACGGCGCTAAGCGCAGGCTTCAAGCTTACGCCCGCTCGCCGATGCCTGCCCTCGAATAGACAGGCGGTTCAGCGCAAAAGGACCGAGCACAGATACCCGAATGCACATTTTTTGAGTGCAGAGGTCAGCTGTCTCTGCGCCTTGTTGGCAGCTTACGTGTACAGATGACACTTCACCTGAGCGGCCCCCACCCTGACTGACTGCGGCGCAAGCTTCTCGCAAAGCGGCATCGCCCGCTTGCAGCGCGGGTGGAACGTGCAGCCCGATGGCGGGTCGATCGGATTCGGGAAGTTCACGCCAAGCTGGGCATCAGGCACCCCCATGTCAGGGTCAGGCGTCAGGACAGAATCAAGCAAGGCTTGCGTGTACGGATGGCGCGGCTCGCGAAACAACTCTTCGCTGTCGGTCTCTTCAATGATGCGGCCCAGGTACATCACCGCCACCCGCGTGGCGATGTGCTGCACGACGGCCAGGTTGTGACTGATCAGCACATAGGTCAGACCGAGTTCGCCCTGCAAGTCGAGCAGCAGGTTGAGAATCTGTGATTGCACCGAGACATCGAGCGCCGAGGTCGGTTCATCGCAAATCACGACTTCCGGACGCATCACCAGCGCCCGGGCAATGGCCACGCGTTGGCGCTGCCCCCCTGACAACTGATTCGGATAACCATCGTAGGCGCGTGCCGGCAATCCGCACAGATCCATGATCTTGCGCGTCTCACGCTCCCAGTCCGCGGGCCCGCCAATGCCGTGTACGCGCAGCGGCAGCGAAATGATCGAGCCCACCGTTTTGCGCGGATTCAGCGATGAATACGGATCCTGAAAGATGGGCTGCACCCGCCGTGCGACCGCCTTGCGATCTAGCCCACCGAGCAATTCGCCGTCGATGAGAATTTCGCCGCGGGTGGGCGCCTGCAAGCCGAGCAGCATTCTGGCCAGCGTACTCTTGCCGCAACCCGATTCGCCCACCAGGCCAAGCACTTCGCCCTTGGCCACTCGCAGCGACACGCCGTTGACTGCCGTCAAGGGCTGGCGCGGCATGAACATCCCCTGCCGAACCTGAAAGACACAGGACAGGTCGCGGGCTTGAAGAATAGGAGGTGCTGTCATGAGTTTGCTGCCTCAACGGGGGCGCGGGTTGCGGTTTCGAGCACACAACGCACGCTGCGTCCGGCGGCCAGTTGGCGCGCCTCGACGCGCTGGCCGCAGGCCTCGTGGGCATGGCTGCAACGATTGGCAAAAGCACAGCCCTGAATCTGACCGATCAACGAAGGCACGATGCCGGGAATGGAACCGAGGTGTTCACCGCGCTTGGTCCGGCCCGGCACCGGAATGCATTGCAACAGGCCTTGCGTATACGGATGGCGCGGATCGGCAAAAATCTCGCGACCGCTGCCGGTTTCGACTATTTCGCCGGCATACATCACCGCCACCCGATCGGCCAGCCGGGCCACGACGCCCAGATCGTGTGTGATGAGAATGACGGCCATGTCGAACTCGCGCTGCAAGTCCTTGAGCAGGTGCAGAATCTGCGCCTGAATGGTCACGTCGAGCGCCGTGGTCGGTTCGTCGCAGATGAGCAGATCTGGCCCGCACATCAATGCCATGGCGATCATCACCCGTTGCCGCAAACCGCCGGAAAGCTGATGCGGATACTGCTGCAAACGACTGGCCGCCGCCGTTATGCCCACGCGTTCGAGCAGATGAACGGCGCGTTCACGGGCCTGCCGGCGCGGCGCCTTGTGATGGCGCAGGTAAGCCTCTTCGAGTTGATTGCCGATGCTGTAGGCCGGATTCAGCGAGGTCATCGGCTCCTGGAAAATCATCGCCATCTTGAGGCCGCGCAAGTCAGACATGGCGCGTTCATTGAGCGGGCGTAAATCGCGCCCATCCAGTTCGAGCCGGTCGGCCGCACGAACCGCCCGCGAGGGCAGCAGATTCATCAGCGACAAGGAGGTAAGCGATTTACCGCACCCCGATTCGCCGACAATACACAGGGTTTCGCCGCGGTCGACATGAAAGCTGATGCCGCGCACAGCATGCAACATGCCGGACGCAAGTGGAATATTGACCGTCAGGTTCTCAACGGCAAGCGTGGTCTGTTTTGTCATCGCCATCAGCCCCGGTTCTCGGGTGCCGTCACGTCGCGCACACCATCACCCAACAGATTCACCGCCAGCAGCAACAGGAACAGCGCCGCCCCCGGTATGGCAATCAGCCACGGATCGAACAGAATGTAATTGCGGCCCTCGGCAATCATCAGTCCCCAGGAGGGTAGCGGCGGCTGCACGCCAAGGCCCAGAAAACTCAGCGCCGCTTCGAGCAACACCGCGTGCGCAAACTCGAGCGTGGCAATTACGATGAGTTGATTCATCACATTGGGCAGAATTTCGCTGACCAGAATATGCCAGGTCGAGCAGCCCGCCGCCTGCGCGGCCGCCACATAATCGAGCGAGCGGACCTGCAAGGTACTGGCGCGCATCACCACCGCATAGCGATCCCAGAGCAGCAGACCGAGCACCAGAATGACCGTCTGCAACGAGCCACCGATGATGGCCACCACCGCCAGACTGACCAGGATGACCGGCAACGACAAGCGGCAAGTAATCAGATAGGTGACGACGAGATCAACCCTGCCGCCAAAGTAACCGGCCGCAACGCCCAGCGCGGTGCCGATGATGCCGGACAGAATGGCCGCCAGAAAACCGATCATCAGCGAAATCTGAGCACCATAAATGACCCGGGTCAGATAATCGCGCCCGTTCTGGTCGGTGCCCAGCATATGCAGCCAGGCCCCTTTGTCGTGCCAGACGGGCGGCGCGAGCCGAGCGGTCAGAATCTGTTCATACGGATCGAACGGCGCAATCAGCGGTGCCAGCACCGCCATCAGCATGATCAGACCAAGAATGGTGCCGCCGATCATGACGCCGCGATGCCCGAAAATACGGCGCCGCAATTGCTGGCCAGGTGTGGGGCCGACGATTTCGTCGGCGGCGGGTAGTTTGGCGGTAAGCACGCTCACGTCAGCCCACCCTGATACGCGGATCAAGCCAGGCATTGAGCAGATCGGCAAAGAAGGTCAACACGATGTAGAGCATCGAGAACAACAAGAGCACGGCTTGCACCGTTGGAAAATCGGCGCGTGAGATCGACTCCCAGGCCAGAAAGCCCACGCCATGCAGCGCAAACACCGATTCAATGATGACCGAGCCGCCCAGCATGAAGCCGAACTGCACCGCCGCCAGACTGACCACCGGAATGATGGCGTTGCGCAGCGCGTGCTTGAACAACACCGTAAACGGACGCAAGCCCTTGGCACGCGCGGTGCGAATGTAGTCGGACGAGAGCACATCAAGCATGCCGGTACGGGTCAGGCGCATGAAGGCTGGCATCGCGTAATAGCCGAGCACAATCGTCGGCAACACAAAGTGCTGCCAGGTATCGGATCCGGACGCCGGCAGCACGGGAAACATGAAGGCGAACAACACGATCAGCATCAGCGCAAACCAGAAACTGGGCAGCGCCTGCCCGACCACTGCCAGAAACAATGCCGTCCGGTCGATCAGGCTGTTGGGATACATCGCCGCCAGCACACCGAGCGGGATCGAGATGACAATGGCAAAAAGAATGGCACTGACGCCAAGAATGGCCGTGGTCGGCATGCGCTCCTGAATGAGTTCGGAGACCGGCAAGCGGAAATAAATGGAGGTACCAAAGTCACCTTGCATGGCATTGCCCAGCCACGACAGGTATTGCACATAAACCGGCTTGTCGAAGCCATAGGCCACACGCAGGCTTTCGATGGATTCGCTGGTGGCGTTCTCACCGGCCAGCGCCGTAGCCGGGTCGCCAGTCATGTAGAGCAGGCTGAACACCAGCGCAGAAATTGTGATGGCAACGGCAAAGGCCAGCACAATGCGCTTGGCAGTATAGGCAAGCAAGGGATTCTCCTGAGCGGTTAGGCAGACGCCGGCAAGCACCGTTACCGCGAGCGGCAACCATGCTTGCCATCAGCTCGTTCTATTTCCAGCTGGCCGTAAAGAACCGCGGAATTTCGTCTTCGGTCGGCGTCCAGTTCAGCGACTTGAGCATCGCGTAATTGGTCGGCCAGGTAAACAGCGGCACCCAATAAGACTGCGCAGCAATTTTCTTCAGTGCCTTGGCGTAGGCAGCCTTGCGCACCTCAACATCCATCGTGCTGCCGGCTTCTTTCAGCCATTTGTGCACCTCCTCATCCATCGCCAGATCGTCTGGGCCGCCACCAAAGAAGACCGGCGTTGACGAATCGGCGTCAGGCACCGAGCCCGAGCCCCAGGTCATGAACGCAAACGGCGCCTTGCCACCGCGCAAGGCATCGCGCGTGGACGAATACTGACCGAAGCGAAGATCGGTGTCGATACCGATGGCCGACAGATAGCCGATCATGGGCTCAAGGTAGGCACGATCACGATAGGCGTAGATTTCGGTTTTGAAGCCATCCGGAAAACCCGCTTCGGCCATCAGTGCCTTGGCTTTGGCCACATCAAACTCGTACACCGGCACATCTTTGGTACAACCGAACTGGCTGGGATAGCAAGCCGCATTGATGACTTCGGTGCCACCGCGCACGATGTTTTCGGCAATCGCATTGCGATCGATGGCGTGCGCTACCGCTTGTCGGACCCGGATATCCTGAAACGGATTCTTGCCCGATTTACCGACAGCATCAAAGGTCAGGTAACCAATGCGCATGGTCGACGCTGACTTCACCTCAACGCTGGGCAACGCGGAAAGCTTGTCGGCCTGATCGGCAGGCACCTTGAAAATCCAGTCGAGCCCACCCGAAGCCAGTTCCACGATTTGCGTGTTCACATCGGGAATGGTGCGCTGAATGATCTTGCCGATTTTCGGCTGACCTTTCGGACTTTCCTTGAAGTAATCGTCGAACTTTTCAAAGACAATTTTCTTGCCAGGCTGCACTTCGGTGACGCGGTAAGGACCGGTGCCGATGGGCTTGACGCCCATACCTTCGGGGCCAACCTTGTTGTAGTACTCCATCGGATAAATCGGCAGGTCGCCAGCCAGGTACAGCAAGGCCAGTGGCGTGGTCTCTTTGGCGTAAATGCGCACGGTATCGGGACCGGTTTTCTCGGCACCTTTGATCCAGGCTGCCGACTGACCAATGATCTTGCCGGTATTGGGGCGGGTCAGAAACTCGAAGGTGCCCACGACATCATCAGCCGTCAGTTCGGTGCCGTCATGAAACTTGACGCCTTTGCGAATGACAAACTCAAACGTCTGGTCGTCGATAATCTTGTAGCTCTCGGCGAGCAAGCCTGCGAACTCGCCGCTGACCGGATCGCGATACATGAGCCCGTCCCAGACATGGCGGCTGACAATGATGCCTTCGCGGGAGTTCTGATAGAAATAATCGAGAGTGGGTTGTTCTTTGGCCCACGCAATATTGAGTGTGTCGTTGCTTTTGCCCGCCTGTGCCAAACCTGGCTCCACGGACAGAGCGCCGATTGCCGCGCACAAGGAAACAACTCGGCGGCCGGACTGCCAAAAACTGGAACTGGTCATTGATTACCTCCCCTCTACTCGTTATTCAAAACCGACCTGAGTCAGTTAAGTGTGATGCAAATTCACGGCATCGTAAAAACTGTTATCGTCGGACGATCATAGTCCATTGCAAGCGCACCGCAAGCGTTTGCGTTTGGTGACGGGTAAAATCGGCTCAGCTCTCGACGCAGTTATTCGCTATGGCCTACATGCGCCTGTCAAGCATACGCAATCACCTTTGGCTCTCGCTTTGCCGTGGTGCAGCAAGCGGGTGCCGTGTGGTGCACTGCACCGCTCTTTCACCTCGCGCGCACACTATTGACGCGCGCCACGCCGGAGATCAATCATGAGCTTTCGAGTCTTGACGGCTTTGTTCGGGCACGAGAGCAACGCCTTCTCGGCGATGCCGACGACACACGCCAATTTCAAAGACTATTTGTTTGCACTCGGCGACGATATTCCGGCCGCCATTCGTGGCGCCCGTATCGAACCGGCCGGCGTTGAAGAAGCGGCTGCAAAGTTTGACTGGAATCTGGTGCGCACAGTTGCCGCATGGGCAACGCCATCGGGACCGGTGGCCGATGACGCCTGGCAGGTTGCCAGCCAGGCCATTCTCAATGCCGCACGCGACCAGGGCCCGTTCGATGGCGCCCTGATCTGCCTGCATGGCGCAATGGCCACCGTTCACGACCCCGACGGCGAAGGCGTGTTGCTTGAAGCGCTGCGCAAAATTCTCGGCCCTGATGTGCCCATTGCCATCACCCTCGATCTGCACGCCAACGTCACCACGCGCATGGCCGACAATGCCGACATCGTCTGCGCTTATCGCACCTATCCACACATCGATCAGGTTGCCACGGCCTGGCGTGCCGCCAACATTCTGCAGCGAACCATGGCCGGCGAAATCAAACCGACCGCCGCCATTGCCCGCCGCGCGATGCTCACCGGGCTCGATGATGGCCGCACCACCACCGACAACCCGATGACTACGTTGTTGGCGCGCGCCGAAAAAATCGAACAAGACGACGCGGCCGTCCTCGAGATCAGTGTTCATGCCGGTTTCTCTCCAGCCAATCTCGACGAAGCCGGTCCAAGTGTCGTCGTCACGACCGACAACAATGCCGAACAGGCGCAATCGCTGGCCGAGTCTTTCATGGACTATGCCTGGGACACACGCGAGTTCGATTCAAACCGCTACCTCACTGCCGAACAAACCATCGAGGCAGTGCGCCAATTGCGCGCCGACTCTGCCGCCCCCGCCGGGCCAATCGTCATCGCCGACTATTCAGACAACCCCGGCTCGGGCGCTTACGGTGACTCAACCTTTTTGCTCAGCGCACTGATCGCGGCCGGCATCGATAAAGCCTGCGTAGGCACCATTTATGATCCGCAGGCAGCCAGCGAACTCATCGCCGCCGGCGAAGGTGCACAGGCAACGGTTTCATTGGGCGGCAAGATCGACCCCACGTTCGGGCCACCCATCACACTCACCGGCACGGTCGTGCGAATTACCGATGGCACTTATGTGGCCCAAGGGCCGCGCTGGAAAGGGGTGACCCACCGTCTCGGCCCGACCGCCGTGTTCGCCGTCGACGGCGTCGAAATCATTGTCGTGTCCAACCGCGTGCAACTGACTGAACTCGAAGCCTTCACCCATGCCGGCATCGATCCGGCGCAACGGGCGGTGGTGGTGGTCAAGTCGATGCAGCACTTCCGGGCCGCCTTCGCGCCCATTGCCCGCGAAACGCTGATCTGCGACGCCGGCGCGCTATCGAGCAAAGACCTCTCGCGCCTGCCCTATACGCGGCTGCGGCGGCCGATCTTTCCGCTCGATGAGATGGCCTGAAGCGATGTCCTGGCAGGGGGATGCGCGGGTAGCAATGCCCGATTTGGGCAGATTTTGGCCAACCCGGGCGGCTCAACCCTCTCTCTGTGGGAGCTTGTCCGGCCATCTGGACCGGCAGCGGTTATCGGCTCAGGCAGTCTTACAGCCAGGTGACTGGTGGGCCCCCGGAGAGTCGAACTCCGCACCAACGGATTATGAGTCCGCTGCTCTAACCAACATGAGCTAGAGGCCCGCAGGCGGGAGTATAGCCAATGACGCGAGCCGACCATCAGCCCACGGCGACCGCTTTAGGTCTGCATTTCCCAATTGTCGACCAGTTCACGGCAAAATGAGCAGTATCCGGGTACGCTTGGTCTACCCCTATCCAATTAGACGGCCACCGCCTAAAACATGACTTCACGCCTTGACGCGATCCAGCAATGGATCATCCCCAGCGATCCTGACCTGCGCGAGCAACGCACCCAGGCTCTGGCCGAAACCCGGATTTTCTATGGTCTGCTACTGACCGCCATCGCCTGCCTGGCCAGTTTCCTGGCCATCGGCAAGCTGCCCAGCGCCTGGCTGGCCGGCGGCGCCATCGTCGCCTTCGGGCTGGCGTTGTGCAGCGTGCTGATCATCCAGCGCCACCGCAACATTACCGTCAGCATCGACCAGACCGTTCCCGCTACCGAGCCGCAGATTGCGCTGCTCGGGCTGCTGGTGGCCGGCTACTCGGGCTTTCTGATTGCCAGCCCGGGCTTTGCCACCGCCCAGAGCGTGGGCAGCGTCAGCACCGAACACCAGATCGCGCTGATCATGCTCGGCCTGCTCGCCCCGTTGCCGCTGGTGCGGGCGCTCGGTGCCAGTGGTCTGGCCTTCATCGTTACCGCCGCGCCACTGATGCTCAGCGCCGCCTATGCGGTGTTCTGGATGCAGGCCAGCCTGTCGCCGCTGCTGCAGGGCGCGGTATTGCTGGCCATTGCGCTGGTCGCCGAACACACCTTGCGCACCGTACGCACCACCGACCTGGCGATGCGCTCGCGCACCCGTGAGCGCTCGCTGGTCTCTCAGCAACTGGCCTTGTTCAGCACCAGCCAGCTGGGCATTGCGCAAACCGTCAGCGGCAAGATCGGCCGCGCCAATGCGCGTTTTCGGCAGTGGTTTGGTGAAGGCACCGGCGACGCACTGATTGCCGACATGGCCTCGTCGATCGGCCTGAGCACCGAGCGCGTGCAACGCCTGATCAACCGCGCCGACAGCCGCATTGAAGGCCACGAAAGCCGCAACATCAGCATCTTGCTCAATGGTGCCACGCCGCGTTACTTCAGCGTGCAAGTGCGCCGCTTCGACCCCAACAATGCCGGCCGCGGCCTGCTCTGGACCGTCAGCGACCAGACCTCCGACTGGCTCAGCCGCAAGGCCAGCGAACGCGCCGCCACCCGCGACCCGCTCACCGGCGCCCTGAACCGGCGTGCGCTGCACAAACGGCTGTCGGCAATGCTGGTGCGCGACCTGCGCCGCCAGCCCTTTGCCGTACTGTGTATCGACATCAACCGCTTCGGCGACCTGAACAATGCCAACGGCCAGGGCTTTGGCGATCAGATTCTCTGCATCGTGACCCGCCGCGTGCAGCGCATGCTGCGCGAGCAGGATGTCATCGCACGCACTGGTGGCAATGAGTTTGTGCTCGTGCTGGAAAACGTCAACGGCATGGAACGGGCCACCAAAATTGCCGAGAAGGTGATGGAAACCCTGTCTGCGCCCATCGTGCTGACCAGCATGACCTGCTCGATTGCCGCCGCCGTCGGCGTTGCGGTCGCGCCCGCTCACGGCCGCCGTGCCGATGAAATCCTCAGCCGTGCCCGCGCCTCGATGTTTGCGGTCAAGCGCACGCTGATTCAGGTGCAGGCCGGGCATATGGGGCGTCGCTCGCCATAAGCATCGGCGACACACGGATGCGGCCGCCTGTGATGACGGCCTTGCATCAGAAGCCGTAGATCAACGAGACCGTAAACAAGCCATCGGTTTTCTTGCCGCGCTCGCCCACGATATCGCTGTTGTGGCGCAGCGCGTAGGTCAGGCTCAGCGAGAACTGCTCGATCAGCGCTACCCGCAGCTGGCTCTTGGCAGTAGCCAGCGTGTTGCTCTGGCCATATTCCATGCCAAGCGTCTGCGAAAAACTCAGACGATCATTGGCCTTGTACTGGTATCTGAGATCAAGCGAGCCAACCGCTTCCTCTTCCTGCCCCGCCGCTGCAAACTCGGTACGACGAAAACCGGCACCTGGTTCAAGCGTCAGCGCATGCGGCGGGCCCGTCCACAGGTCAAACCCCAAACCGGCCAGCGCCGCGTAGCGGTTCTCGATATCGATTACCTCGTCGCGCTCATAGCGCGCACTGCCCCACGCAAACATCCGCTCGGTCAGCTTTCGCTCAAGCTTGTAAGCGGCCAGAAACCGGTTACTGGTTTCGGTCTCGACACCGCTGAGCCGATAGACTTCTGCCGAAAAATTCTGCGTCCATGGTCTGGACTTGCGCTTCAGATCAAGCGTACCACTGGCGGTGGTGTTGTCGCTGTTACCCGAAGCATCAACAAACCCCAGGCTCGCCTCGCCCGTCCATTCGGCCGGCGTCAATGTCTCGTTTTGCGCGTTTGCTTGCGCGGGGCCCAGCAGCGCACCGGCCACCAGCATTAGTGATGTAATTGATCGGGAATGTACTGACAATGTCATCGTCGGGCTTCCGGGCTGAAGTTGATGTGAGGGCAATCCACCTCGCGCAGAGCCGATGCGCAATCGGGAACGGTTCATGCCTTTATCTGTGATTGCGCCGCATACACCATGCCCGCCCCTCTCACCGAGACACGCCATGACTATCGAAAGCCGCAACCCCGCTACCGCCCAATTGATTGAAGCCTTCAAGCCACTCAGCGCTGCCGAGGTCGACCAACGCATTGGCGCCTCACAACACGCCCACACGCAACTCAAGACCATGAGTTTCGACGCGCGCGCTCAATGCATGAACAAGGTAGCCGATCTGCTTGAAGCCAAAGCCGACGACTACGGGCGAGTGCTTACCGAAGAAATGGGCAAGACGCTGGCCAGCGCCGTTGCCGAAGTCAAGAAGTGCGCATCGGTCTGCCGTCACTATGCCAGCCGTGCCGAGCAGTATCTTGCCG
>CAXBNM010000109.1:0-13365 GCA_963976885.1 uncultured Burkholderiaceae bacterium | reverse complement strand
CCCCGCCCGCCGCTCTCCAGCAAGCAGCAAGCAACACGCGCCCTGGCAACGCCACAACGGTGAGCGATGCCACCGCAGAAATAACCGGCGGCCAAGGCGCTGAAGACGCCAATCCGGCGCTTGCCAATGTGGCCATGGCCAACGCCCCCCGCCAGGCACCCGCCACCTCGCGAGCCGCTGCCGCTTCAGGGGGTGCCGTTGCCGCCGCCGATCAGGCCCGCACTGGGCGGGCGGACGCGACGAGCGCGCGCCCCGGCGTAGCGACACCGGCACCCACCAACGGAGCAGCCAACGCGGCAGCCAGAGCCGCAGCGCCGACTGCCGAGCAGACGGCTGGCGCGCGCACCGAGCCCGCGCGCGACACCCCGGCCAGCAACCGCCGCACCACCGAGAAACGCTACCCCGCCGCCGACAGCGATCTGTTGTCCGCCCGCCCGGCCAGCAGTACCGACCCGATCCGAACGGGCGCCGCCGCGAGCCCTCTTGCGACGCCGATCACAAGCCCGGCGGCAGGCGCCGACATGCTCGCCTCGCTGTCCGACAACATGAGTGCCGGTCCGGCCGAACCGATGGACAGCGCACCGGCCGAGTTGACCGAGCTGCCGGCCATTGACGCGCAGCTTGACCCGGCCTTGGTCAGCGATGAGTTTCAGGGGCAATTGGGTGAGCGTGTCATCAGCGCCATTCGTCAGGATCTGAACAGCGCCGAAATCCGCGTCACGCCGCAGGAACTCGGTCCGGTCCGGATTGGTCTGACCATGGACGGCGACACGGCTCATGTCACCTTCAGTGCCGAGCACGGCGCAACCCGCCAGGCACTGCAGGACACCTTGCCGACTCTGCGCGACATGCTCGCCAACGAGGGCTGGCAACTCGGGCAGGCCGAGGTTCGGGACGATCGTGGTGCCGGTCAAATGGCCGATCAACGGCAACAACAAGCCGACGAACGGCAAGGCAGACAAGCACGCCATAACGACCCGCTTGCCGAACAGGCCGGCGCCGACAGCAGCTATCGCCCCGCCGGTGGCGCTCGTGGCCTGGTTGACCTGTTTGCCTGAACGCTGAACGGCTGATCTGGCCATCGCTGAACAGTGCAACTCGTACGCGAATCGACTGGACATACCAACTAAGCTACTTCTTTTCGGTCAATCAAGCGGCTCAAGTGCCGCTGACAATGGGTTTTTACACCGCCGGGAGGTGTCTGCCGTTGCAGCGCCGCTCCGCCGCCGCCTGTCGTGCGCGCGGCCCGGTCAGATCCGTAATCTGGAGCCCGTATGTCTGCTGAGAAAGCCCCCGACGCTGAAGCCCCCGCCCCCAAGAAAAAGGGCAAACTGCTGATCATCATTGTTTCGCTGGTGTTAGTCCTTGGCGGCGGCGGTGCGGCCTGGTTCTTCCTTGGTCAAGGCGACAAGGAGAAAAGCGCCGATGCCGAACACGCCGGCGCCGATGAGCAACACGCCGCAGCGGATGACGAGAAACCCTTCCGGCCACGCGTCAAGAAAAAAGGTGAACCGCCGGTCTTTGCCGATCTCGAGCCGTTCATCTTCAATCTGCAGGACGAAGACCAGGATCGATTCGCGCAGGTTGGCGTCACCCTGGAACTGGTCGATGCCGAAGTGACCGCCGAACTCAAGCAGGTCGAGCCCGCCGTGCGCAACGCGATCCTGATGCTGCTCAGTTCAAAGACCAGTGACGAATTGCTCAGCGTTGACGGCAAACTGGAGCTGGCCGATCAGATCATCGACTTTGCCAACACCATCATGGCCGGCGAGCCTCTGCCACGCTTCAAATCGTCGCGCCAGGCGGCCAAAGAGGCCGCCGCAGACGACCATGACGATCGTCGCGACCGGCGTGCCAAGTACATTCCTGAGCGCGTCCTGAATACCCACTTCAAGCAATTCATCGTTCAGTAACGGCACACAAACGAGTTCGCCAGATGACTGAAGAGTTTTTGTCCCAGGATGAAGTGGACGCGCTCCTGACCGGCACCGAAGAACAGGCGGAGCCTGTCGAGGGCATCGTCGCCGACCAGGAACAACCCGAAGTAAAGACGAGCGCCCTGGACCGGGACCGTCTGCTTGCCTCGCATATGCCAGGCATGGAAGCGGCCAATGAACGCTTCGCCCGCCAGTTGCGCAAATCGCTCAGCGCGTTTGTGCGCCGCCCGGCCGAGATTTCTATCGGCACGACCCAGATTCAACGCTACGGCGCCTTTATCGAAGGCTTGAACGCGCCGGTTGCGCTGACGATTGTCAAAATCAACCCGTTGCGGGGTAACGGCTTGCTGGTCTGCGAACCCGGTTTGATCATTGCCTTGATCGAAACCTTGTTCGGCGGCGCGGGCAAGCTTGATGCCGGCCTTGAAGGTCGCGAGTTCTCCCCCACCGAGATGAGCGTCATGCATGCGCTGCTGACCCGGATCAACGACAGTTTCCGGCTGGCCTGGGAATCGGCGTATCCGTTGTCGCTGGAGATCGTGCGCTCGGAAACCAAACCGCGCTTTGCCACGATCGCAGCCCCCGACGACACCGTCATTGCGCTGCGTTGCATGGTCGACATCAACGGCTTGTCGGGCGCGTTTCACCTGTGCCTGCCCTATGCCAGCCTGGACCCGATTCGCAGCACCCTGTATTCCGACGTTTCGCGCGACCAGCTTGACGATGATCCGGTCTGGACCGAGCGCCTGAGCAAACAACTCGAAGTGGCCGAAGTCGAAATGGTCGTGCCACTGACCCAAGCCGAACTTTCGTTCGGTGAACTTGTCAATCTGAGCGTTGGCGATTTCATCGAACTTGACCTGCCCGATACGGTTGAGGTCACGATCAACGACGTGCCGTTTCTGAGTTGCCAATACGGCACCAACCAGGGCCGCTACGCGGTCCGTGTCGATCGTTTCCTGACCTCGCCCGATGAAGTACTGAACGGAGTTACCGATGACTGAACCGCAAGATCAAAGTGTTGTCGACACCGCAGCCGATCCGGCCGCCCAGACGCCTGGCACCGACACCGGTGCCGGCAATGCCAGCGCCCAGAGCGCCGGCGTCGAAATGGAATCGGTAGCCAGCGCGGGCAACTTGTTTCCCGATCTGGCCGACAGCGGCATTGCCGACTCCGGAAATCGCGACATGACGATGCTCATGGACATTCCGGTGCAACTGACAGTTGAACTCGGTCGCAAACGCGTGCCAATCAAGCATGTGTTGCAGATGGCTCAGGGCTCCGTGATTGAACTGAACTCTTCATCAGGCGAACCGATGGATGTGCTGGTCAATGGCTGTCTGATCGCGCAGGGAGAGGTAGTCATCGTGAATGACAAGTTTGGTGTGCGCCTGACCGAAATCGTCACGCCCGCCGAGCGCATTCGTCGGCTGAACCGGGGTTGAATGCAATGACCACTGGTTTCAACCCGGCATGGGCGGTGCTGATGCTGATCATCGTGATCGCCGCGATACCGCTGAGCATCTGGTTGATGCGTCGGCTGCCCAACTGGCGCACGGCCGGCAACGGGTCGCTGGAGATTCGCGAATCCATGAGTCTGGGACCGCGCGAGAAAGTCCTGGTTCTGCGCTGCGGCGACCGGCACCTGTTGGTAGGAGCGACCGGACAATCCATCCAGTTGCTGACCGAATTGACGGACTACCCCACCGCCGGCGGCCCGCGTGCGGACTTTGCCAGCCAACTGAAGGAAGCGGCAGATGGCCGATAGTCCTGTAGCCGGCGGGTTGTCCGTCACCGCTCAAGCGGCCGCCGATGGCGTCACCACCTATTCGGTGTCCATCGAAACGCTGCTCATCTTTGCCGCGCTGTCGTTCATTCCGGCAATGATTCTGATGATGACCAGCTTCACACGCATTGTCATCGTGTTGTCGCTGATGCGGCAGGCCCTCGGCTTGCAGACCACACCGCCCAACCAGGTCATTATCGGCATGTCCTTGTTTCTGACCTTCTTCATCATGAGCCCGACGCTCGAAAAGGTTTATGCCGAGGCCTATCAGCCCTACTCCACGCAGCAGATCACCTTGCAGGAAGCCACCGAGAAGGCCAGCGACTCACTTCGTGAATTCATGCTGGTGCAGACTCGGCAGGCCGACATCGCACTGTTCACGACGATTGCCGGCGATACCGAAGAGGTTGGCGAGAAACTTCCGATGCACATCATGATTCCCGCCTTCGTCATCAGCGAACTCAAAACCGCGTTTCAGATCGGATTTCTCATCTTCATTCCGTTTCTTGTCATCGATCTGGTGGTTGCCAGTGTGCTGATGTCGATGGGCATGATGATGCTCTCGCCGGTGCTGGTGTCACTGCCCTTCAAGCTGATGCTGTTCGTACTCGCCGATGGCTGGCATCTGTTGATTGGCTCGATGGTGGCCAGCTTCGGTCCGGGGAGCTGAGCATGGGTTCCGAATTCGTTCTCGGTATCGGCCGCCAGGGACTGGAAATGATGATGACGGTGTCGTTGCCGCTGCTCGGCCTGGCACTCGTCGTCGGCCTGATCGTCAGCGTGGTGCAGGCCGTGACGCAGATCAATGAAACGACGCTGTCGTTTCTGCCCAAACTGATCGCGCTGGCCGTGGCGCTGGTTACCGGCGGACCGTGGTTCATCGCGATGCTGACCGACTACATCCAGCGCACGCTGCTGATGATTCCGCAAGCCGTACTCGGATGATCAGCTTCACCGACGCACAACTGATCAATCTGGTCGCAGGCGTACTGCTGCCCTTGTTCCGCATCATCGGTCTGTTTACGGCCGCGCCGGTATTGTCGCAACGCTCGACCCCAGCGCGGGTTCGGGTAGGTCTGGCCTTCTTCACCACTATCATCGCCGTGCCAAGTGTGCCAACGCCCGAGGTCAGTCTTGATCTGAGCCTGTTTCCCCTGGTGTTGCACGAAGTGGCGGTCGGTCTGGCGCTCGGATTCGCGGCGCGCCTGATCTTTGCCGCCTTCGAAATTGCCGGCGAGACGATCGGTCTGCAAATGGGTCTGTCCTTTGCCGGCTTCTTTGATCCGCAAAGCGGCGCCGCCAATCCGGTTTCGCGCACCATGAACATGATCGCCCTCACCGCGTTCGTGATGCTCAACGGGCCCGGCTTGCTGGTCGCAGCCGTGGTGGCCAGCTTTCAGACGATTCCGATCGATACCAGCTTTG
Source organism: uncultured Burkholderiaceae bacterium (assembly GCA_963976885.1). GTDB lineage: Bacteria > Pseudomonadota > Gammaproteobacteria > Burkholderiales > Burkholderiaceae_E > JAUIAI01. The sequence continues at coordinate 8,216 of CAXBNM010000109.1, read as the reverse complement.
CGTGGATTGCCTCTGCCTCACCGACCACGCTCGGCACGGCCGTATTTTCTCTGGCCTTGTCGATCGCACTGCCCTTCATGATGTTGTTGCTGTTTGTGAACCTGGCGCTGGGCATCATGTCGCGTGTAGCACCACAGTTCAGCGTCTTTGCGGTCGGCTTTCCGTTGACAATCGGCGTCGGCATGACTCTGCTGACGTTCACGACGCCAATGATGGACAGCGCCATCGACGTTGCGATGGGCTTGCTGGCTGGCGCAATGCCGGGTTGACACTGGTTTTCGTGTGTCTTTCATAACAACACCAGCCCCTTTTTGACCCCTCGACGCTGCCCACCGCACCCACCCGCGGGCTAGAATCGAGTGATGCCCACTTCGGATCTCGCAGTTCCAACCGACCGATCACAGGAGCCGCCAAGCGTCGAAGCGCTGCGAATCCTGGTGGTCGAAGATATGGAAGCCGACTTCGAGTTGTTGGTCGCAACACTCGCCCGGCAAGAGCTTCACTGCGTCTGCAAACGGGTCGAAACCGAGGTAGCGCTGCGCGTAGCCCTGCGTGAGCACCATTGGGACGCCATTGTTTCCGACCACCACCTGCCCGGCTTTTCCAGCGATGACGCATTGCGCGTGCAGCGCGAACTGGCGCCCGATCTGCCCTTCATCATCGTCTCCGGCATGATCGGCGAGGACGCCGCCGTTGCGGCCATGCGGACCGGCGCCGATGACTATCTCGTCAAGGGCCGTCTGGCCCGCCTGAGCACCGCACTGACCAACGCCATCAACGGCGCCCGCAGCCGCGCCAGCCGCCGTGCGGCCGAGCGGGCTTTGGCCCGGTCGCAGCAAGAGCTGCGCGCGCTGTCGAATCATCTGCTCAAAGCGGTCGAACTGGAACGCAGCGCGGTGGCTCGTGACATCCACGACGAAATCGGCAGCGGCCTGACCACGCTCAAGTTTGATCTGGCCTTCATTGAACGCCACGGCACACCTCAAGTTGCCGCCCGCGCCGCCGAATCCTCCAGCCAGGTAGCCGCGCTGATGGACGCCTGTCAGCGCCTCATCAAGGAGCTGCGCCCGCCCGTCCTGGACGCCGGTCTCGAACCGGCTCTGCGCTGGCTGGTGCGCCGCTTTGCCGATCGCACCGGCATTGCCACCCATCTGCAATGCCATCAGCGCCGTGCGCAGATACCCTCGGCGCTGGAACTGGTCTGTTATCGAACCCTGCAGGAGGCCTTGAACAATGTCGCCAAGCATGCGCAGGCCGCCAACGTCGAGATCAGTCTGGTCATCGGTGAGCACGATTTGTCGCTGGAAGTGGCCGACGACGGCATCGGCGTCAAGCCCGAGCAATTGAACAAACCCGATTCCTTCGGCCTGAACGGTCTGCAAGAGCGCATCCGCCAGGTTGATGGCTGGATGGAATTTGCCGCCACCGGCAAGGGATCGACGCTGATCATGTCACTGCCCATTGTCGGCGATGAAAACCCCGACGAACCGGACCTGCCATGATCAAAGTCATCCTCATTGACGACCATGCGCTGATCCGACGCGGATTACGGGAAGCGCTCTGCCTGGACGGCGACATCGAAGTCATCGGCGAGGCTGGCGACTATGCGCAATGGCGCGAGTTGCAGCGCACCCAAACCCCCGACGTTCTGGTTCTCGACATCAACCTGCCCGGCCGCAACGGCATCGAGATTCTGCAGACCCTGCAAACCGAAGACAATCCGCCGGCTGTTGTCGTGCTCTCCCAGCACCCGGAAGACCAATATGGCATCCGGGCTCTGAAGGCCGGTGCGATGGCTTATCTGAACAAGTCGGTTGATCCGCAAGAGATGCTCAAGGCGGTACGGACGGTAGCGGCCGGTCGCAAATACGTGACGCCGGAAATTGCCATCGCCCTGATGGAAAGCGTCGTCGACAACCGTCCCGACAAACTGCATGAAGCCCTCTCTGAACGCGAGCATCAAACCATGGTGTTGATTGCACGTGGCGCCAAGCTGTCACAGATTGCCGCTGCGTTGCAGCTCTCCCCCAAAACTGTGAGTGTGTACAGAGCGCGAGTACTCGAAAAGCTGCAGGTCGGTAGTAATGCCGAAATTGCTTCCTACGCGGTCAGGCATGAACTGATAGGCTGAGCTGACCTTCGATGTGGTCAGAAAACAGCGTTCCCTTCAATATTTCTTCCACTCCATGGTTTCTGGCAAGATGACACCCGCGTATTCGAATTCACAATGACTGTCCCCTTGCAAACAATTTCCTCTCAAGGCAATTCACAAAGCAGACGCGGCAGCCGGTCGTTGCGCTGGATGTCGGGTGTCGTCGCGGCGCTGGCGCTGCTGGCGCTGCTCCTGTTGATTGCCAATGAATTCGGCGCCGCCCAGCAACCGCAAACGACCGACTCGTTGCTGACCCTGGTGCTGGCCGCCATGGTGACCGGCGCCGGCCTGACGCTGCTCGTCTGGATTCTGACAACAGCAGCCCGACGCCAGAACGACACCTCCATCATCGGATCTGAATCTGAATCCGGGCCCATCACCACCCTGTATGACGCAATTCCCGATTCCAGCAGTCAAGGCTTTGCCGATACCACGCTGCTGCGCAATCTGACCCAGCATGGCTACTGGATCACTTCAGCCGACGGCGTGTTCCGGCAACTCGAGCCCGCCGCCGACGACAGCCAACTGCGACTGCGCGCCCTGATCGGCAAAACCCGCAAGGTGCTGGCGGCCAATCATCAAAGCGCCACCACCGTGGCGCGCATCGAAACAGCGATCGAAGCCCGTCAGCCCTATCGCCAGATAACCTGGCACTGCCGCCTCGCCGAAGGCCAGATCCTGAAACTGCGCGAAAGCGGCATACCGCGCTTTGACCGGCAGGGCTTGTTTCTTGGCTACCACGGGCTGATAGAGGACGTCACCACCGAAACCCTCGACCCCCATCGCTCCCTGCTGATCACCCAGGCACTCGAGGCGGTACCGGTTCCACTGGCACTGCTGCAGGGGCAAATTGAACCCGGCATGCCGACCGACTGGCAACTGGTCTGGTCGAATGCCCCGATGGCCGGGCTGACAGGTCGCAACACGGTTGAATTGAGGAGCATGAAAGCGCAGCACTGGATGCTCTGTGTACCGCCCACGCGCGCCGATGGCACCGCGGGCGCCGCGTCAGAGCGCAATCGCACCGGCCCGCTGCTCAATTTCCTGCTCAGCAAAGGCGGCTCACACTGTGGCGATGGCGTCATCATCGATCGCTTCGGACGTCGGCATACCGTCCAACTGACCATTGAGCCCCTGGAAGCGGCGGCGGCCGGCACTCGCCTGTTCCTGATCACGGCCGATCCCGATACCGCCGCGCTGAAAAATCTCGAAGCACGCATTGCCGAGGTCAACCAGGCCCAGAGCGAAGCCAGCGCACGCCGGCTCGAAAATGACATCACCGCCCGTGAACTGGAATCGTTCAGCCATACCGTGTCTCATGACTTGCGCCATCCGCTGCGCATCATCGACGGGTTTGCACGGATCTTGCAGGAAGACTACAGCCAGCTTTTCGACCGCACCGGCAACGAGCACCTGAACCGGATTCTCGGCGCCTCACATCGGATGTCGGGGATGATCGACGCGCTGGTCGATCTGCACGGCATTTCATCTCGCCCGATCGCCGAAGACCCGGTCAATCTGTCAGAGCTGGCCGTCTCCATCATTGAAGATCTGCGCACCTCGCAGCCCGAACGCCAGGTATCGGTTTACATCGAACCCAAGCTCTCCTGCCGTGGTGACCGCGTCCTGTTGCGCATGGCGCTGTTCAACCTGATCGAAAACGCCTGGAAATACACCAGCCGTACCGACAATGCGTCAATCCGGGTTGACGCCATCTCGTTGCACGACTCGCGCGTATTCCGGGTAACCGACAACGGTGCCGGCTTCGACAAACGCTTTGCCGACCGCCTGTTTACGCTGTTTCACCGGCTGCACGGTCAGACCGAATTCAAAGGAACCGGCGTTGGCCTGGCCACGGTACAACGTATCGTGCGCCGCCATGGCGGCCGCATCTGGGCCGACTCAACACCCGATCAGGGCGCAAGCTTCCAGTTCACGCTCTGGGACGATTTACCCGAGTCCCTCAGCCCACTGGCCAGAGTTCGCCGCTGACGATGCCCAGGCCTCTTTCTGAGCGCCTGTGAGCCCTGTATGACAAACGCCAGCGGAGACGCTGGCGTTTGTTGATTCGATGAACAGAAATGGCTACCGAGGCGCCGGCACGCTTACCACTTGGCGCCGGCAACGGCCGTTGCGGCGCTGCCAACAGGGCTGCCGGTCTTGACGGACTCAACGACATCAAGAGCCGTCTGGTGCAACGACCGTTGGCTCTCCTGAGCCAGACATCCAAGCCGGCGCAAGGCTTCGGTCAGGTCGCACTCTTCACGAGCCATCAGGATGCCGGCAGCAACCCAGCGCTGCACGCTCTCGCTCTCAGTCAGTTGCATCGAGCGCGCCTGATCGATTGCTTCGAGGTGATTGGGGGTTTTCTGGGCCGCATCAATGGTGGCCAGCGCCTTTTCGAGGCGCTCGAGCAAGCGACTGGTTTCGATCGGTTTGACCAGGTAGTCGATTGCGCCAAAGGACAGCCCGCGCTCGATCTCTTCTTCGCCGCCATAGGCAGACAAGAAGATGAACGGCAGATCGACGTAATCACGCATGTAAGCGGCGACGTCGAGACCGGTTTTACCATCCATTGCGATATCGAGAATCGCGAGGTCAGGACGATGCTGCCTGGCCAGCAAAATGGCATCATCGCCATTGTCGGTTTCGACGACCTGATAGGCAGCCTGACGCAAGGCCGTGGTGATGCTCAACAAAACGAGTCGGTCATCATCACAGACAAGGATGGTTCTACCCTGAGCTTGCACTAGGCTCACTAATTTGCTCCCTCGTTCGACATGGTTTGCGCGGCATCATCATGCTTCCCTTCCCCATGTCGATGAAAGCCACTCTTTAGTTCTGTTGATTGTGCCAGATTTGCCGACGCACAAACCATGCGTAAGGCAGGTTCGCTCAGGCTAAGTGTGACAATTACCCATAGATCCTGCTGCTCAAAGCGCATGGCGGTTCCACGACGTGGAATAAGCGCCTTGACGAGACCCAACCCACTGGCCGAAAGCGGCTGATTGTCAAAACTGAAGCCTGCCGGCAGCCGGCCCATATTGGCCACTTTGATCGTAACGCCCTCGCGCCGCGGCAATACCGTCACCCTGACCATCGCCTCCGGGCCGGAATGCTTGAAGGCATTGGTCATCAATTCATTAATGACCAGCGCCAGCGGCACCGCCTCACCTTCGGGCAAGCCCCAGGTCTTCTGCGCCCCGAGTTCGTCGATGAATTCGAGGCGCTGGCCGAAATTGGCGCGCAGATTATCGGCAATCGCGGCCACGATCTCACTCGGACACAAGGTTTCCTGACGCCGGAACTGCAAGCCGTGCACCTGCGCGATGGCATGTATCTGGCCAATCACGTCGGCCAGAATCGGTTCCAGCTCAGGGTGACGAATGGCCGTCTGCTGCAACAAGCCCGCCACCCCTTGCAGATTGTTCTTGATGCGATGATGCACTTCGCGCACCAGGGTTTCGCGCTGGGCCGCCTCTTCCAGGCGCCTGCGCTCTTGCTGGCGCTCCTCCGAAATATCTTCGGCAAGCAGGTAATGTTCGGGATGGCCCGGATCGCCGCCAAACATCCGCAGCCGCACCGTCATCTGCCGGCCGTCCGGATGCTCCATCGAGACGACAGTCACGCTGGGTTTACCAATCGACAGATCGGACAGCGCCTGTTCAAGTTGCGGCCGGGACTCCGACGCCACGCCGGTCCAGAGCCGGGAGCTGGACAGCCGCAGCAGAATCGCCGGCTCAATGCCGAACACCTCGCCGGCGGCCGGGTTGGCATGAATGATTTCGCCGCAACCCGGCGCCAGAACCACCACGGCTTCATTGAGCGACGCCGCGAACGCATCAAATCGCAGATGCATTCGGACCGCCAGTGCCAGCGCTGCGTTACGCTGGTTCAAATCGACCGCCACAACGGTGACCAGCGCCCGGTCACCGTTGGTCACCGGGGTCACATGCAACAGACAATCGATGGCCGATTGCTCGGTGCGTAAAAGACTGGCCCGCAACACCGTCTCGCGCACCAGCCCGCCCGAGGCATCCAGCAAGGTCTCAAGTTGCAATGCCGGATCCGCCTCGCAGTAGTCGGCAAAGCGGGCCCCCACCAGTTGCTCCGGCGGGCGCGCCAGCAAGGTCGCCATGACATCGTTGGCATGAACCAGCCGACCGGTGTCGAGCGTCGCCACACCCACCGTGCCGACATTACTGAACACCTGCATGTCATCGATGCTCTGGCGCAGCAGGTCGGCCTGTTCGAGCAAATCACTGACATCGGTCAGCGTGACCAGCACCCCAAGATCGGCGCGATTCTCGTTGATCCGGCGCAACGTCACCTCACAGCGACGTACGCTTCCATCGGCACGCAGAATGCGCTCTGTGGTTCGGTACAGACCAGTCTGATCCAGCGCCGCCAACGCCGCCGACTCCAGCCGGCGCCAGTTGTTCGGCTCACCGAACAAGGCCTCAAGCGGCTGCCCCAGCACCTGGGCCTCGGGCTTGCCGATCATCTCGAGCAGCGCCGGATTGACCTGCACGACGATCTCGCCGACGACATGGGCCATCCCGGCATCCATACAGCGCAACAAGGCCGATTGCTGCATCAGCGAGGTGGACAATTCGTTCTTGAGCAACTGCTCGCGGGTTGCATCATTGATCACGGTAATGATGACGCTTTCCCCTTCTGCCGAGGTCAGCTCGGTAGCAAAGCCGTCAAGCCACTGCTGCTCGCCATTGCCGTTGGTCAATGAGAAGCGCCGGCTCTGAACATGACGGCGTCGCTCACCGCGTCCATCAGCCAGCACGTGTCGCTCCTGGGCGATCACCTTGCCGGCAAGCGCAGACAATTTAGCCTCATCGGTCAGACCGGTAATCTGCGACAGCGTCTTGTTGACCCTCACCAGCGACCCATTGCCGGCGCGCGTGACCAGCATGCCGACCGGCGCGTTGTCGAAGGCCCGCTCCATCCACTCAATCTGCGCTCGCAGCCTGGTTTCAAGCGCCAGTGTCTTGCGCAGATCGAACAACATCGCGCACCACATGGTTTCGCCGTTCAGGCCAATCACCCGAGTTGCTTCGGCCCGAAAACTGATGGCTTCGCCGGTACGCGGATTGACCAGCTCGCGCACGCCGACAATTTTTACGGCGGTCGGGTCGGAGGTCGATTCGCGCACCCGTTGCCGATCCAGCAGGCCCGCGCGCAAGGAATCTTCCGAATACAAATAGGTTGGATCGGTACCCAGCAGTTCTTCCTGCGTCATCCCAAACAACTCACAGGTCGCCCGGTTGGCAAGCAGAATTCGAAATTGCGCGTCCTGAATCGTCGTCGGTACCGGCGACTGCTCAATGGTCAGCCGGAAAACATCGGCCTGACTCAATTGCAAGGTTGCGTTCTGACTGTATTCGCGCGGCTCCTGGCAAAGCAGCACTGAAAAACGCTGCCGACCGCGAATAAGCGTGCTGGCCTTGATATTGACTTCCAGATGCCGGCCCGACGCAGTGACAAAGCGATGCACGCCACCGGCTTGCCCGGCCGGCTTGTCGTGCCGGTCCGGTGCCGGGCCCGGCTCTTCCAGCGCGGCAGCAATGGCGCTGAACTGCGGTTCTTCGCGACCGGCGACCTCTAGTTGAGTCAGCTCGAAGCATTGCTCAAAGGCTTGATTGACGCGCAGGATTCGCCGCCGTCCATCAAGCAGCACGACCGGTATCGGCAGCGCATCATAGATCGACTCAAAATCGGGCGTATCACTGCCGGTGCCGGCCTCAGGTGCCGGTCGATTGACCAGTTTGGATGGCATCCGCTCTTGCAGGTTTAAGTTGCGTCGGTGTCAGTCCGCCAGGATATGAAACGGCCCCGAAAGCCTTGAAGACTGAATGAACATCATCAAACATAGTGCAATGAGGTGCCGACCAGCGCAATAAAATCTGTAAAAAAATTCGATTTCTGGTCTTTTCGCAACCATCCGCTGCAGTGCCTTCTGTTTAAAGCAATGCACCCATTCCCCAATAGAGTGAGAAAACCCTGCTCCAGAACACAATTCGATCAGCCAGCGCCCCAGCACAGGCCAAGG
>CAXBNM010000108.1:0-13375 GCA_963976885.1 uncultured Burkholderiaceae bacterium | reverse complement strand
ATGCAGCGGCTTGCGCGCTGCCTAGACTGACCGACATCTGATACCTCGATCAGGAGAAGTCCGTGCTGGACAAACTACTGGGCATTACGCGACGCGATGAACGACCTGGCTCGCCGCAGGCGGTGTTGCACTGGTGTGCCCGGCTGCTTGACGAGCCGGGTGAGGCCGAGGCGCTGGCCATTGCCGCCGAGGTGATCAACGGCTATTGGCGCTTGTCGGCACCGAGTCGCCACGACTTTCTGCTGGGGCTCAACGCGGATTTCGGCCCTGACCCGCAAACACTCCTCGCTCATGCGCAGAATTTCGCGCGCAGCGGCGCCGCCCCCGATCTGATCGGGCTGGCCAGCGCGCTGCAATCGCCACGGCAACAGGTGTTCAAGCGGCTGAGTCGTGCTCCGGGCGGGATGGCGGCGGTGGTAGCCATGCGCGAGTGCGTGTTGAGCCGGCTGGCCGAGTATCCCGAGTTGCAGGCGCTGAACATGGAGTTGCTGGGCCTGCTCGAAAATCTGTTCAGTCCCGGCCTGTTGCAACTCCGGCAGGTTGACTGGTCGTCACCGGCAGCGCTGCTTGAAAAGCTGATCGTCCAGCAGGCGGTGCACGCGGTTGACGGCTGGAGCGATCTGCGCCGCCGCCTGCAAGCGGACCGGCGCTGCTTTGCCTTTTTTCACCCCGCCCTGCCCGACGAGCCGTTGATTTTTGTGGAAGTGGCCTTGCTTGATGAGATGCCGCAGGCGCTGGCGCCGCTGCTCGATCGGCGCAAACCGGCGACAGCGCCGGCGACCCCGTTTACGGTGGCGTCCTTTTACTCGATCTCGCATTGTCTGCCGGGTCTGCGCGGCGTGCACCTCGGTCCTTTCCTGGTCCGTCAGGTGGTGCAGCGCTTGCGCGCCGAGATACCGTCGTTGCAGACTTTTTGCACTTTGTCGCTGGTGCCAGGTTTTGCGCAATGGTTGCAGCGCACGCGCCGCATCGATACCGCCGGTCTCAAGCCGGCCTTGCTCGAGTCACTTAACCAGGATCTGGCAGCGCTGCGCGAGCAGCACGGTCGGGATCTGGCCGGCCTGATCCGGCGCGACGTTGCGCCGGCCGGGCATCGGTTGACGCTGGCGACGGGCCCGGTTGCGCCCGCCGATGGCCAGCCCGCCTCGGACGGACCGCAGCGCCGGCGTGAAGACCTGGCCCTCAGCGGCGCGGCAAGCCCGGCTGGTCCGACCGCCAGTGGAAGCGGTACTGGCATGAACGCAGCGCCGGCGGCCGAATACCATCCGCTCAGCCGGCTCTGCGCGCACTATCTGACCCGGCTCATGAGCGAGCACGGTCAGCATCCTGATCCGGTTGCCCGGTTTCATCTGCGGAATGGCGCGCGTCTGACCCGGATCAATCCGTGGGCCGATCGCTCCGAGCATGCGATGGCGCAGTCGTTCGGGCTGATGGTCAACTATGTCTATGATCTGGACGAGATCGAAAATAATCATCGCGCCTTCATGCGCGCCGAGGTGGTCTGTAGCCGGCAGATTCAACAACTGCTGCGGCGGGCGTGATAGCCTGCGCCTGTCCGTGCAAGGGAGTGGGGCCGGGCGCCAAAACAGATCACGAGGAGACTATGAGACATCCGCATCGAAGCCGTGTGGCGACGCTGGTCCGTGTGCCGGCCCTGGCCATTGCCCTGGCAAGCGCGAGCCTGCCAGCCGCCGCCGAAGTCACCCTGAAAGCAGCCAGCTTCATTCCTGAGCGCGTGGCCATTGCCAAACCCTTTTACCGCTGGGTGGGCGAGGTCAACAAACAGTGTCAGGGCAAGGTCAATATCACCACCATCGGGCCCGAAGCCGTGCCCTCGCTGCAGCAATGGAATGCGCTCAAGGATGGCGTCGTCGATATGCATTTCGGGCCGGCCAATTATTTCCGCGGTCCGGTACCCGGTGGCGATGTGATCAGTCTGGCGCGCAATGAAACCACCGAGCAGCGCGCCAATGGTGCCTGGGAGATGATCAATGCCGAGTACAACGCCAAACTGAATGCGCAATACCTGACCCACCTCGACGGCGGTGTACGCTTTCATCTCTACACCACCAAGCCGGGCGAGAACGGTAAGTTCGACGGCTTCCGGCTGCGTTCGGTGCCCATCTACGACGCGTTCTTCAAAGCACTCGGCGCCAATCCGGTCCGGATGGGGCCACCGGCCGTGTACACCGCGCTCGAGCGCGGTGCGGTTGATGGTTACGGCTGGCCGCTGTGGGGCATTCAGGACTTCGGCTGGGACAAATACACCAAGTATCGGCACGACCCGGGCTTCATCAGTGCTGCCGTCACCATTCTGGTCAACCTCGACAAATGGCGGGCACTCGACGACGCGCAGCGTGAATGCCTGAATAAAATGACCTTGTGGGTCGAAGAGCAATGGCCGGCCTGGCGCGAAGCCGAGAACGCCAAGCAGGCCGAAGCGCAGCGTCAGTCGGGTATCGAAGTGGTCGAGATGGGGCCCGGTTTTGCCGAGCAGGCCGAGCATGATTACTGGGCCGACCTTGAAAAAGCCGATCCGGAATTTGTCAGCAAGATCCGCCCGCTGCTGACCGGCAAGCAGTAAGTGAACAAGGCCGGGGTGTAGTCAACGATGCGCAGCCGATCCTGGTTCGATGCGTTGATCGACGGGCTGGCCGTGCTGGCGGCCGCCCTGTTGTGCGTGCTGGTGGTGCTCATCTGCGCCGATGTACTGGCGCGCAGCACCCGGCTGTTCAGCATGCCCTGGACACTCGATCTGGCCGAGGCGGGTCTGTACCTGATGACTTTTCTTGGCGCGCCCTGGGTGTTGCGCGAGCAGGGTCACATTGCGATCGAGGTCTTCGTCGACTACTTGCCAAAGGCCGCGCGGCGGGTTGCCGATCAGCTCGTCAATCTGGCCGGCATTGTGGTTTGCGCAATTCTGGTGGTGTTCTCGTTTCGTCAGCTCGCCCGTTCGTTCAGCTCGGGTAACCAGATCTATGAAACCTTCATCTATCCCGAGTGGTATCAATACAGTGTGCCGCCGGTGGTGTTTCTCATCCTCGGTCTGTTGTTCGCCCGAAGGCTGCTCGGCTGGCAAACCATGCGCAAGGCAGGGCTTGATGAAGGGTTCTGAATCACCCCTTGTGCTGCTCACTGGCGTGGTGTTGCGCTGATGCTCTGGTACGAAACCCTGTTGCTGCTGTTGGGCACGCTGGTTGTGTTCATGGCGATCGGCATGCCGGTCGTGTTTGCCTTTTTTGCCGCCAACCTGCTTGGCGCCTATTGGTTCATGGGCGGCGATAACGGAGTGTTGCAACTGGTGCGCAACGCGGTCGACTCGGTGCAGAGCTTTGCACTGCTGCCCATACCGTTATTCATCCGGATGGGCGAGATCATGTTCCACACCGGTGTCGCCGCTCGCGCCATCGATGCGGTCGACAAGATGATCTCGCGCGTGCCGGGGCGCTTGTCGCTGGTGGCAATCATTGGTGGCACGCTGTTTTCGTCATTGTCGGGCTCGACGATCGCCAACACGGCCATGCTGGGCTCGACCTTGTTGCCCGAGATGTACCGGCGCGGCTATAAGCCAGCCATCGCCATTGGTCCCATCGTTGCCGTCGGCGGCATCGCCATGCTGATTCCACCGTCAGCGCTCGCGGTCTTGCTCGGTTCCATCGCGCAAATTCCGATCGGCCAGTTGCTGATTGCCTCGATCGTGCCCGCCATTCTTCTGGCGGTGTTGTTCTTTGCTTATGTCGTCATTCGTTGCACGCTCGACCCATCGCTGGCGCCCGGCTATGACATCGAAACCCTGAGCTGGCGCGAACGGCTGCTGCCCTTCATCAAGTATGTGCTGCCGTTGTCGCTGATCTTCATCGTCGTGGTGGGCAGCATTCTGGCCGGCATTGCCACGCCTACCGAATCAGCGGCGCTGGGGGCTGCGGCAACGCTGATTGCCGCCGCCGGTTATCGCTGCCTGACGGTCAGCAATTTCGTCACGGCCATCCGTCAGACCTTGCGCTTTACCGTGATGACCTTGTTCATCATCTGTGGCTCGATTACCTTTTCGCAGATCATGGCGTTTTCGCAGGCCTCCAATGGTTTGGCCAATGCGATTTTCAGCGCCGGGCTCGGTCCGACCGAGTTGTTGATCGGCATGTTGGTCATCCTGCTGTTTCTTGGCTGCTTCATGGATCAGGTGAGCATGATGATGATCACCGTCCCCTTGTTCATGCCCATCGTGCAGCAACTCGGCCTTGATGTGGTCTGGTTCGGCGTGTTGATGTTGTTGGTGCTCGAAGTCAGTCTGGCCACACCGCCGTTCGGCTTGCTGCTGTTTGTGGCCAAAGGGGCTTCGCCCGAAACGCCGATGCGCGCCATTGTCACTTCGGTGTTGCCGTTTGTGCTGATCGCGATGGCGGTGGTGGCCTTGCTGATTGCGTTCCCGGCGCTGGCGTTGTGGCTGCCCCAGATGATCGCCCGTTAGCGCGACGCGCACGCCTGCCGTGCCGGCTGTCAGTGCTCGGTAAGCTGCGCCGGCGCACTTGCTCCGTGCGCCGATCTGCCCGCGAATTGCCGGCAACTTCTGCCGCTGTCAGCGACCTGCGGTCGCTCTGAACTGACCAATGGCAGATTGCCCCGATTAGCCAGCGCAATCTGGCGTTTTCCGTCAAAATGCTCGGCCTACTCGCTTGGCATAGTGCCTTACCTGACCGGGAAAGGTTGCGCCGCGACCGTCCGATTGTGATCGTGGCCTGATCGGGCATTGCGTGTAGAGCTCAGTTGGTTTGCCCGCTTCAGGATTACAGGCATAGATGAACAGGAACGATTCGACGCGCACTGCACTTGATCAACCCGATGATGAAGACAAACGCATTCTGGCGCTGATTCGGGAGGATTTGCTCGACACGGCGGCCGAGCCCGGCTTTGATGCGATGGTGCGGCTTGCGGCGCAACTGTGTGACACGCCATATTCGATGCTCAGTCTTGTCGATGAGCGGCGCCAGTGGTTCAAGGCCGCTCATGGTGTAGAGCAGGGCGCAGAGACACCGCGCGAATTTGCCTTCTGCGCGCACGCGATCAAGCGCCCCGATCAGGTCTTTGAAGTGCGCGATACCTTGCTCGATGAGCGCTTCGTGGACAATCCGCTGGTCACCGGGGAGATGGGCATTCGGTTCTATGCCGGTGTGCCCGTGCGCTCTGACGGTGGCCATGCGCTGGGGACGGTTTGCGTTTGTGACAAGACGCCCGGTCAACTGACCGAGTTGCAACGCAATGCACTGACTGACATTGCCACCAGTATCGAGTCGCTCATTGCAGAGCGCCGGCGCCATCTGCATACAGCCATTCGATTGTCGAGTGTGTATGTGGAAACACCGGCCATGCTCTATTTGCTCGATGAAGCCGGGGCCATCACGGAAGTGAGCAATCAGTGGTTGCGCCATTTCGGCTATCAGCGCAGCGAAGTGATCGGGCGCGATGCGCGCGAGCTCATGTCGGCCGTCAGCCGGGCGCGCTTTCGGAAGGTGCGCGAGCGCTTATGGAAGCGCGGTGGCTGCCAGGATTATCCCTGCCAGTTTCAGACCGCCGCCGGGCAAATCGTCGACACGCTGGTTTCGGCCGATATCGAGCGCGATACGCTGGGCCAGATTGTGCAGATCAAGTGTGTGGTCACGGATGTAAGCCGCCAGATCAAGTTGCAGAACGCGCTGAAAGACAAGGCGCGTATTGACGAAATGACCGGCATTCCGAACCGGGCCTGGTTTCGCGAACGAATGCGTGTTGAGATGGGCCGGGCAAAGCGGCACCGTCGTCCGCTGAGCCTGGTGATGTTCGATGCCGACCGGTTCAAGGAAGTCAACGACACCTACGGCCACGCCGCCGGTGACCGGGCACTGGTGGTGTTGGCCAATCAGGCCCGGTTGCTGTTGCGCGGCAGTGACGAGGTTGGCCGCATCGGCGGCGAAGAGTTTGCCCTGCTCTTGCCTGAAACGCCGCTGGCCGGTGCGGTGCAGGCGGCCGAGCGGCTGCGCGCGTCGATCGCCGGTCTCGATCTGCCGAGTGTGCTGTTGCCATGCGCGCTGAGCGTCAGCCTGGGCGTCACGCTGATCGAAGAGGGGATGTCGATGGCCGAGGCCTTTGCGCGCGCCGATGCCGCGATGTATGCCGCCAAGCGAGCCGGGCGCAACCGCGTTGTCGTGTGGTCGGAAGATCTGCCCGGTGGCCGGGACCCGCGGGACCATCGCGCGCTGCAGAACTGAGGCCCGGTCAGATCTGCGCCGTCGGGTTTCGGTCAGCTAGCCGAGGGCGGCGCTTGCCGAGTCGACCATTTCAACACCGGCGGCCTGCATGCGACTGCTCGCGGCGGCCAGCGAACCGTCAAGGTCGATGGCGCGACAGGCCTCGGTGACAACCTGGCAGCGCAAGCCTGCTGCGCGCGCGTCGACCGCTGAGTCGGCGACGCAGAAATCGAGCGCCAAGCCGCACAATACAACGTTGTCGATGCCCCGGTCGCTCAGATAGCCGGCCAGACCGGTGCTGGTCGAGCGGTCATTCTCGCGGAAGGCCGAATACGAGTCGATCGTCGGGCGAAACCCTTTGCGCAACACCAGTTGGGCGGTATCGATATGCAGCCCCGCGTGAAAAGCCGCCCCCGTCGAGCCTTGAATACAGTGATCGGGCCACAGCGTTTGCGCGCCGTAACTGAAGCTTGCCGTGCTGAATGGCGCGGTTCCTGCGTGTTGGCTCGCAAAAGAGGCGTGTCCGGCCGGATGCCAGTCTTGCGTCAGGATGACGGTGCCGGCACGCGCGATCAGCGCGTTGATCGGGGCGACCACCGCATCGCCGTCCGGGACGGCCAGGGCGCCGCCCGGGCAGAAGTCGTTCTGGACGTCAATCACGAGCAAGGCGACTCGTGATGGTGCGGGGCTGGGGTTCATGGCTTCTCCTAGCAGTTCCGTTTAATATCGACAATAGGCCATATGGCTGAGTTTGCGTCGCAATCGGGGTATATTGACCCGTTCCAAGCTAACGACAGAACTTGTATCTATGCGGATTTTACTGGTCGACGATCATCCCCTGATCCACGAAGCCCTCGCGGTCATTCTCAGCTCGCAGGGTGAGGGGTTGACGCATGAGTCTGCGTCGAGTTTTGAACAGGCCTGTGAGCTGTTGCACCAGGATGCCGGTTTCGATCTGGTGTTGCTCGATCTTGGTCTGCCGGGTTTTGACGGCATTGGGGCACTGCAAGCCTTGCGCGAACGCTTCCCGGATCAGTCCGTGGTTGTGATTTCGGCCCAGGAAGGGCCCGATGTGATTCATGCCGCGCTGGACGCTGGCGCAATGGGCTTCATTCCCAAGACGTTTCAGCCTGCTGCCATCCGAATGGCGGTGCGCTTTGTCGCCGCTGGCGGCGTATTTGTGCCGCAACAGGTGTTGCAGCATGGCGCCCGCTCGAGTCTGCCCATGCCGGGAGGCAATGCCGCGCAGATTCCCGCGCCCGAAACCGGACTGGCCGACGATGCGCGCCTGCGCACCGAACTGGGCCTGACACCCCGGCAGTTTGATGTGCTCAAGTTTCTGGTGCGAGGCATGTCGAACAAACGGATTGCGTTGCGCCTCGAATTATCCGACAACACGGTCAAGGCGCATGTGGCTGCGGTGTTGCGCACACTCGATGTGTCCAATCGAACCGAGGCCGTCGTCATGGCGAGCCGCCGCGGCCTGCGCGCGGTCAGTTAGGCTGACCTTGGCAGATTGATCCGGGCAACAGGCCGCAAGGGCTGCCAGCCGGTGTGGGCTTCATACTGATTCAGTTGCATGAAGACCTCAAACTGCCAGCCCCGTTCGTCGCGACGCAATTGCGCCACGGCGTAACCGGAACCCTCCTGCGGTGCGACGGCTTGCCCGGCCAATGCTGAGGGGCGAATTTCAAGCACTTGCGTGCCGGTGTCGAGCCGGTCGTGCTGGCGTACCTCATGGGCAAGCGTATTGATGTAGCGGAACGGCGCATACAGCGGTGGCGCAACAATGGCGCAACCGACCGGCTGTGCTTGCCCGGCACGATGAATCTGTACCGCGCTGGCCACATGGTAATCCCCCGAAATCAACGCAAAGCGGCCCGCAGCATGTTCGACGCACATATCCAGAATGGCCTGGCGTTGCGGTTCGGCTCGCTCGAAGCCGTCGTTCACCGCGACCGGATTGGCCGGACAGGTGTCCTCGTACAGTCGCGGTAGCAGAACAGTACCGGTGCATACACAAACAAAGCGTTCGCCAGCCGAACTGATCCAGCCGGCCAGGTCGCGCATCACCTGAGCGGGCAAGAGGTCGTCGTCGTCGAGTTGGCGCGCGCTGCGGGTGTCGAGCACGCAGAACCGGCACGGACCGATATCGACCATGTACGAGCCCGGCTTGCCCAGTGGGTTGGTCAGGCTCTGGTAGGCATGCAGCATGGCCTGGGCGGTGCTCTGCGCTTTGGCTTCATCGCCGGTGGCCATGATCGGCCCCTCGTGCGGCCAGCCGTTGCGAAACTCATGGTCGTCCGGTGTCATCAGAACCGGCAGCGTGCGCAGCAGGCGCGCCATCTTGGGCGAGTTACCCAGCCCGAATGCGTAGTCGTAGCGTTCGGTAAAGCGCTCGGTGGGTGTGGCGGGGTCGAGCAGACCGGCCGTGGCGTCGGCGTAGATCTGATCGCCGAGCATCAGCATCATGGCCGGGGGCCGGTGCAGGCCTGCTGTCGGTGCGGTCGCGAGCAGATCGCCCTCGGCACCAGGCAAGGCTCGGCCGGGCGTGTTGAGGTCACTGGTGCGGCCTTGTACATCGCCGGGACCATCGGCAAAGAGTTGCAGGATCTGGCCCAGAGCCGCATCGGCACGCAAGCGGTCCATCCCGATGCCGGGATAGCGACAAGTGCCCAGCGCAAAGACAAAGGGCTCGGTTGTGGGGGCTTGTTCGGGGCGCACCAGCGCCTCGATGGTTGATCGGCGCAGCACGACCGGACGCCGCCAGACGGCTTCGTCACCGGCAAAGCTGCTGGCGCTGCCCGGGTAGCTTGACCAGCGCCGGGAGGCCGAGTCCGGAATCGGCGTGGCGGCAGCCAGTTGATGCACTCTGAACTGGCGTCGCTGATCGCGCATCGCGCACAGCAGTTCATGACGGCTGATCTGCCGGCGCGGGACACCGGTAGTGTCGTGCAACACCACCAGTTGCACCGACAGGCTCTGATTCATGGCGTCAATCCGGGCCGCTGGAATCCGCACGGTGCCGTAAGCCATCAAAGTGCGGCCATCGAAGCTGTCAATGGTCAGCGCCTGCGGTTGCGCCTGACGGGGCAGAGTCCACCAGGCGGTCGTGCCGCGCTTGCCGGCATCAATGGCGGTACGGCTGCTGGCTTGCACGACAAAGGCAACGTTGGCCAGCAGCTCGCGGCCGTCATCAGACCAGCGGGTATGACCCAGAAACGGTCCGACGCGCGGATAACGCACCTGCGGCAACAGGCCGGGGCCGAACAATTCCTCGTCGCGCGGCGGATCCTGCTCAAGGCCTTGCGCAGGCGTGGCCATGACCTTGTCGAAAAAGCCCACTATTTGCGGATAGACATCGCGGTCGGCATCCTGGCCAATCAGCACATCGACGTGACCATAGCCGGGAATGATGATCGGGCCGTCGGCAAAACGGGTCGACCAGTCCGGGTGCAGGGACTGGTACAAATCATGGCTGCGGCAGGCACTTTGCACATCGAACAATTCATTGGCCTCACCGTGCATGAAGGCAATCGGCAGTGCGGCATAGCGGCGCAGATTGGCCTGCGTCAGGTACAGATTGCGGCCGTCCTCATCCACCAGCATCTCATAGTCGACAAAGCGACGCGCGTGCGCAAACAGCGTCAGGTTGGCATTGCCGAACAATCGGTTCAGATGCGCATGAGTGCCGGCATTGACATTGCGATGCTTGAACAACGGCGCCTCGATGAAGCGAATGCGCCGGCAGGTTGCCGAATTGTCTTCATGGGTGTGAAGGTTCGAATGCTCGGGGCATTGCTCATCATCGGGCACGGGCAAGCTGGCAAAGATACGGTCGGCCATTGATTCGAACATCGAATCGATCGGTCCGCGCACCGCAAAGGGAACATTCTCCATGCCCAGGCGCAGCAGCGGCGGAATCCAGCTCTTGGCCTGAGAGTCGCGGGCGCCGATGATCAGCGGATGCACTTGCGAGAGCATCAGACTGGCCAGCATGGGGACCGGCTGCCCGTCATCGGGAGTGGTGTGGTGGTGCAAGTGGCCGTTCAGCAATGCCATCGTGGTCGAGGCCGCGCCAATGCACTGGGCAAAGGCGTGAATCTGCAGCGGCACTGCCGGAGTATCGGGATGGCTTTGCGCGTGTTCCTTACCCAATGTGCGCGTAATGAGGCGCACCGCGGCGGGCACATCGTGGCGGGCGATCTGATCGACCGAGCACCCCTGATGGCTGATCGGCAACCGGGTGCTCATCCGGCTTTCGAGAATCCAGACTTCGTAGCCGGCCGCCAGCAAGGCTTCGGCCAGATTCTGGCGCGTTTCGCTGAAGGTGTAGCTGTAGCCGGACTGACTGAAGGCATGCATCAGCAGCACCGAGCGCATGCGTCGCACCGGTTTGTTTTTCCAGCTACCGTCTACCCAGGTCGGTGTGATGGACAGGTTTTCGGGCTGTTCGGAATCGGCGCGCCGGTAGCGCCACAATTGCAACGAGATATCGTCGTCGGCCAGAATCGGGTCTTCGCAGGCGTGGGTGCCGCGCTTGACCGAAAAGCGTAAGGATTCAGGCTGGCGCAGATGCAGTTGGCCGCTGGCATCGATCCAGCGCAGTGCCGTTTCTTCCGGCGGTGCATTGTCGCGGTAGATTTCGTTCGAGTAATCGGGCGCGCGGAAGTCGAACAAGCGGGTTTTCAGGGCAAAGCGTGCAAACAATGCCGGGTAGGCGGCCAGGGTCTGCAGCGCCTGGGTCAGATCGCCGGTATTGCCGAGCTGCGGCGGTTTTTCCTGCAGCAGCGCGTAGGGGTCCATGACGAAGTCGCCCCGGGCCAGCGCTGGCGTGGTTCGGTGCAACAGGCGGTCGAGCATGCCGGGCGTGGTGGGAGGGGTGTCGTACAGCGCGATGACCGGGTTACAGATCTGTTCGATGTAGGTGCGCTTGAGGGGCGGACGCGGCCGGCCCGCCGGTACGCCGGCCACCGCATCGCGCAGGCGTGGGATCCGATCAAGCAGCCAGCGACGCCACTCGCTCAGGCTGGCCGCGTATTGCACGTGCTTGAAGCCGGTCAGCCAGAGTACCGGCGGTGGCGGCGCTGGCGGGCTGGTGTCGCGCTCGGGGTCATGTTCGGAGCGCTGGTCGATCGTGTCCTCATAGACAAAGCGCAGTCGGTATTCCATCTGCCGTGCTTCCGAGGTGTGCCAGAGCAGGCGCACGAACTTGAGCAAAGTCCCGGGGCGCAGCAGCGATTGATGAGTGGCCTGGCGGAGCAGTTGAGCGCCGGTTGAGCGCCGGGCCAGCGAGCGCGAGCGCCACGCGTCGGGAATGCCCCGCATCACCAGCCAGGTCAGCGCGGTCAGCGCCAGACGGCCGGCGCGGCGCGGCCAGCGATTCAGGTCGCCCTGACCGACCTGGTCACTGAGCACCATGAAGCGTGACGGCATGTCGCCGACCGGGTCGGCCTCGAGGCGGTAGCGCCGGGTCAGCGGGCTGCCGTTGACTTGCAGCTTCAGTGTGCCCGAGATTTCGGTGAGTTCGTGGCGGGCGCTGGCCATTGCGTAGTCCCAGTCGTGATGGGCGAAGCCCAGCATCACCTCGGCCTCGGCGTGGTGCTGACCGCTGTGGCCCCCCAGGGCTTGCGCAAACTGCGGCTCGAGCGGCAGTCGTTCGCACAGGAGGCGCTCGTAGAAGACTGCGCCTACGACCGGTTCGCGCGCCATGCGCAGCGGCTGTGGACGGATATTCGTGCTTGGCGCCGGCGGCGGTGTTGGCGCGGCTTGCGGCGCTGGTTCGATGGTCGCTTTGATCGCCGCTTCGGTGGTCGGTTCTATCGCCGCTTCAACCGCCGCTTCGATCGCTGGCACATAACTCATGGCCCGCTCGGCCAGTGCCGTAATGGTCAGCAACGGGTTGCACCCCAGCGAGGTCGGAATGATCGAACCGTCGAGAACATAGAGGCCGTCGTGCAGGTTGTTGACGCCGCTGCGCACCCGGCCCCGGTCGTCCACCACCGAATCGGCAAACGAGTTGCCCATGATGCAGCCACCGAGCGGATGGACGGTGGTAATCATCGGAGCCGGTGCCGCGCCCTGCATGACGCTGGCCACCTCCGGCAACATGCGCCACAGCGGGTTGTGCAGATGGCGTACACCGGGCACCCGCTTTTCGATCTTGTCGAACAAGCCCTGTTGCGTGCGCCAGGTGGCCGCTTTTTCGGGTTCGCTCCAAACGGGCACCGAATTGTTGGTCTCGGGTCGCCACAGAATGCGTCCGGCCGAATCATCATGACCCATGATGAGCAACACCTGCGACTGGTCGCCCAGACTGGCGGGGGCGCCGAGCGGATCGGCCTGGCTGCGTTCGCCCTGGCCACCGCGCGCCTCATTGGCCAGCGCACAGTTCTGCCAGGTGTCCATCTGCGCGCCGATCCACTGCGTGCTGAGCAAGTGGTCGAACATGCGGGCAATGGCGGCCGGCACTGCGCCTTCCTGAATCAGCAATTGCGACTGAATCGGGCCGTTCTTGCGCAAGTCGATGCAAGCGGTGATGGTGGGGCCGACGGGGGGCGCGGCCGGCGCGGTCGTGGCGGAGCTGCCGGTCGGCTCGGGCGCTGGTCTGGCCCGGCTGACGGCGTTGACCGGTCGGTCGCGGCCGGGCCAGTTGGCCAGTACCGAAATACTGTCACCGTTAGCACTCAGACGGGTGCCCAGCGCATTCGATACCGGCAGGCCGAAGCGTTCGCGTGAACGCTGCAGAATCTCGGTGCTGCCGAACGTGCCTGCCGCCAGCACCACCTTGTCGGCGTGCAGGACAATTTCGTGCATCGTCAGCGACATCGGATCGGCGCTGATATCGCCGCGCTCGCTGGGATAGGCGCGCACCGTCCAGCGGCCGTCATCATCGCGATGAACCGCCATCACGGTGGCGCCACTGACCATCGTCACACCGGCCAGGGCGGCCTCGGCCAGATAGGTCTCGGTCAGCGTCAGCTTGGCGCCCTCGACATTGCAGCCGGTGGCGCAATCACCGCAACCGATGCAGCGCTCGGCGTCAATGGTGGCGTGGATCGGTTGGTGGCGCGTGCTCAGCGACAGCGCGCTGGCCAGTTCGGTAAAGGCCTGCGCCTTCGGGTAACGGGTCGCATCGACCTCGCTCTTGACGG
>CAXBNM010000107.1:0-13425 GCA_963976885.1 uncultured Burkholderiaceae bacterium | reverse complement strand
AGCCAGTACAAGCCCAGCGCCAGCGCCAGCCCGACGACAATGATCAGCACCCGGTAACTGGGCAGCACGAGGTCTGCCGTGATGCTCACCTGCCCGTTGAGCCAGTCGGGCAGCGGAATCGAAAAGCCATCGGCGCCCCAGATGAGGTGCACCAGCGTGTCGAACACCAGAATCAGGCCGAAGGTTGCCAGCACATGACTGAGGTGATCGCGGGCGTACAGGTGCCGGATGACCGTCCACTCAAGCACCAGCCCGACGAGCGCTGTGACCGGCACCGCCAGCAACAGGCCGATAATGAAGGAGTCGGTCCAGAGCGTGAAGGTTGCACACAGAAAAGCGCCAACCATATACAGCGAACCATGGGCCAGGTTGATGAAATCCATGATGCCGAAGGTCAGCGTCAGGCCGGCCGCCAACAGGAACAGCAAGATTCCCAGTTGCAGACCGTTCAGCAGCTGTATGACAAAAAGCGTCCAATCCATGGCGAGCATTCAGTTGATATGAGAAGGCCGACCCGTACCAATGGGCCGGCCCGAAAGTGGCTTGATTGAATGCCTACTTCAGCTTGCAATCCTTGGCGTAGGGATCCTGATGGTTCTCAAGCACGGTCTTGACCGTTTTGGTCGTCCACAAGCCGTCAGCATCGGCAATCACTTCACGCAGATAGAAATTCTGAATCGGAAAGTGGTTATTGCCGAACGTGAACTTGCCACGTACCGAGGGGAAGTCGGCCTTTTTCAGCGCGGCCCGGACGGCATCGGTCTTGCTCACATCGCCATTGACCGCGTCGACGCCACTCTTGATCAGCATGATCGCGTCATAGGCCTGCGCGGCATAAAACGACGGGTAAGTGCCGTGCTTGCTCTTGAAGTCGGCCACGAATTTCTTGTTGACCTCGTTGGGCAGATCGGGCGACCAGAACTGCGTGAAGCGCGAGCCCAGCACGCCGTTCATGTTGGCCTGTTGCAGGCGCGGCAGCGAGATCGCATCGACCGTGAACACGCTGTACAGCGGCAACACCCCTTGCAGGCCGGCCTGCTGGTACTGCTGAATGATCGCCCCGCCGGCCTTGCCGGGATAGAACACCCACAAGGCCTTGGCGCCAGAGGCTTTGGCCTTGGCCAGCTCGGCCGAAAAATCGAGCTGGGTATCTTTACCCCACTTGGTCATGTCCTTGCCGACCACCTTGCCCTTGAAGGTGCGCTCCACGCCTTCGACCATGTCTTTACCGGCGGCGTAGTTGGGCGCCATGATGTAGACCGAATCGACGCCTTCCTGATTGAGCACTTCGCCCATCGCCATCGGCGTCTGGTCGTTCTGCCAGGACACGGCAAAGAAGTTTTCATCGCAGCCCTTGCCGGCCAGTTGCGAGGGCCCGGCATTGGCACTGATCAGGAACTTGCCCTTATGGGTAAGCACCGAGCGGCTGGAGGCGAGCAACACATGCGACCAGATATAACCGGTCACGAAATCGACGTCGGCTTGTTGAATCAGTTTGTCGGTGGCTTGCTTGCCGGTTTCAGGTTTGAAGGCGTCGTCTTCGTAAAGAATTTCAACATCCCGACCGCCCATCTTGTTGCCGATGTGCTCAAGCGCGAGCTCGGCCCCGTTTTTCATGTCGTTGCCCAGCACACCAGCCGGCGTTGTCAAAGTGGTGACAAAGCCGATCTTGATGTTGTCGGCCGCCTGCGCCGGTGCGCCAACCAGAGCCGTCAGCGCCAGCGCCACGGCGGTGGCATTCACTGCTTGCTTGAAGTTCATGGTATCTCCGTGATTGTTTTTATATTCAGTTGCCGGGTGTCAGCCGGGCCAGTCTTGTGGCTATCGGCTCATCTTAGCGCAGGCTTGCACCGGTGCGGCGTTGCAGCGCAAAAACCGACCGGATTTCGGCGGCAACGCGCAGGCCCGGACCGCAGCACCGATCTCAGTATGGCGCCGGGCCTTCAAAGCGTGGCGGCCGCTTCTCACGCAAAGAGGCCACGCCTTCGCGCACATCGGGGCCGGCAAACCCCATGAACTCCAGCGCCAGCGACGCATCAAAGCTTGGCCCGGCCATGCGCAGCCAGTTGTTGAGCGCGTACTTGGTCCATTGCACCGCCGTTTGCGAGGACGCCACGAACCGCTCCGCCACTTCGGCGGCCTTGTCGAACAATTCGTCATCAGGCACGCACAGCGACACCAGGCCAATGCGCTCGGCCTCCTCGCCTGACACCGGCTCACACAGCAACAAGTGGTATTTGGCCTTGGCCATCCCGCACAGCAGCGGCCAGACAATGGCCGCGTGGTCGCCAGCCGCCACCCCGAGCCGGGTATGTCCGTCGATAATGCGCGCCGAGCGTGCGGCAATGGAAACATCGGCCAGCAAACCGACCACCAGCCCGGCGCCAACGGCCGGACCGTGCATGGCCGAGACTACCGGTTTGCTGCAGTTGATGACGTTGTAGACCAGGTCGCGAGCCTCGCGCCAGACACGGGCCCGGGTTTCGAAATTCTCGGCCATTTCACTGACCAGATCGAGATCGCCGCCGGCCGAGAAACCCTTGCCCTCACCGCGCACAATCACCACCCGCACCTCGGGGTCGGCATCAATCCGCGGCCAGATGTCAGCCAGTTGCCGGTGCATTGCAGCATCGGCCGCATTAAGGCGGCCGGGCCGGCTCATCATGACGGTCAGCACCCCATTGTCGGGGCCTGAAACCTGCAGGCTGTCGAAGTCCTGATAGTTGGGTGGATTGGCAGATGCGCTCATGACGGTGTCTCCTGTTTACGAGTTAGCAACAACACGATACCGGCACCGACCAGTGACCAGAATGCCGAACCGACTTCAAAGAGAGTGACGCCGGAGGCGGCGATCAGAAAGGTGATCAGCGCGGCCTCCTGATAATGCCCCGCGGCACCGGCCTGACTGAGCCCCAGTCCGATGGGACCGAGCAACGCCAGCCCGGCCAGCGCGGCAATCAGTTCGGGCGGAAACGCATCGAACAGACCAGCTACCGTCGTGCCGAGCAAACCCAGCCCGATCGAAAACACGCCATAGAACACGGCAGCCCAGTAACGCCGGGCCGGATCAGGGTGAATCTGTTTGTCCATGCAGATGGCCGCAATCAGCGCCGACAGATTGACCGCAAAAGCGCCGAAGGGAGCGAAGATAAGCGTGCCGACCCCGGTCGCCGTAATCAGCGGTGAAATGGGCGCGGAATAGTTATGGGCGCGCAGGACGGCCACGCCGGGAATATTCTGCGTAGCCATGGTCACGACGAACAGCGGCAGTGCCAGACCCAGTGCCGCCTGCCAGGTAAAAACCGGCATCACGAACTGCGGCACGACCAGTTCGGGGCGCAAGCCGGAAAAATCGAGCGCGTGCTGCCACCAGGCAACGCCCAGGCCGGCCAGCAACACCAGCACGATGCTGTAGCGCGGCGCAAAGCGCCGCCCCAGCAGATAGGCGACAAACATCGCCAGCACCATTTCGAAGCGAATCTGCATTGACGTAAAGATATCAAAGCCGAAGCGCACCAGCACACCGGCCAGCAACGCACCGGCAATGGCCTTGGGCACCCGGTTCATCAAGCGCTCGAACAACCCCGTCCAGCCGACGACAATCATCGCCAGCGCCGACAGGATGAAAGCGCCAATGGCTTCGGCAAGACCGACATCGAGCAGCGAACTGGCCAGCAAGGCCGCACCCGGCGTCGACCAGGCAATGACAACCGGCATCCGGTAGCGCAGCGACAAAAGAATTGAAAGCAAGCCCATCGCGGTGGCCGAGGCCCAGAGCCAGGAGCCGGCCGCCGCTCCGGCACCAAGCGTGTCGGCGGCCTGGAAAATCAGCACCGCCGAACTGGCAAAACCAATCAGCGTGGCGGACACCCCTGCAGTGAGCCAACCGGTCAGGCTGGCCAGCGCACCGGTCGCGCCGGCGCCGGTTTGCGACGACATATTCATCAGATCTTTCTCATCACACGTATTGCGCCACTTCGATCAGATTGGCATCGGGATCGCGAAAATAGACGGACCGGATCGGCCCCAGCGCCCCACGCCGATCAACCGGACCGGCCTCGATCGTCACCTGTTCGCGGTGCAGGTGCTCGATCACCTGCGCCAGTGGCATCGTGGCCAGCAAACAGAAGTCGCCCGCCCCGATGGTGGGCCGACCGGCCTTGGTGGGGGTCTCGGTCTGCGCGTCCTGCAAGTTGATTTTGATCTGCCCGAAGCGCAACGCATGGCGCGGCTGCCCTTCCGGCCCCCGGAAAAACTCCGGCTCAAAACCAAGTACACGCTGATAGAAAGCGGTAGACACCTCGATGTCGGCAACCGTCAATACCAGGTGGTCGAGTCGGTCAGCAATGAGAGGGGTGGCGGGCTGGGTCATGCAAGTTCCTGTCAAAAAGCCTGGATCACGGTACCAGCGCCGAGCGCATCAAACGGCTTGCAAAGGCAACTCGCGTTGCCGTTTGCCGGTCAAGGCATAGAGGGCGTTGCTCACCGCGGGTGCCACTGGCGGCAAGCCGGGTTCGCCGACACCCGTCGGCGGGCGCTGACTGGCAATGATATGCGTACTTACTGGCGGCGCCCCGGCCATGCCAAGCAGCGGGTAATCGGGGAAATTCTGCTGCTGCACCTGGCCGGCCTGAATGTCGATCTGACCGTGCAAGGCAGCGGTCAACCCGAAGACGACACAGCTTTCCATTTGCTGGCGCACGATATCGGGATTGACCGCAGTGCCGCAATCAATCGCGCATGTCATTCGATGCACCTGCACCTTCCCGTCCTGCAAGGACACCTCAGCCACCTGCGCGACGATGGAGCCGAACGATTCATGCAACGCAATGCCACGCGCCTGCCCGACCGGCAAGGGTGCATACCAGTTCGCCGCATCGGCCGCGGTTCGCAGCACCAGGGCATGACGCGGTGCGTCGCCAAGCAGGCTCAGCCGAAACTCATAGGGATCGGCACCGGCCGCATGGGCGAGTTCATCAATGAACGATTCGATGAAGAAGGCCGAGTGGGAATGCCCGACCGAGCGCCAGAAGCCAATCGGCACGCCGCTTGGTACCGTCACATGCGTCATCAACTGGTGGGCAATGGCATATGGCTGATCGAACAAACCTTCCGCGGTGGTGCGGTCAGGACCGCCGCCGGGAAATGGCAGATTCCGGTCAATCCATTGCGTGACAATCGAATCGCCGGCCGAACGAATGCGCAACGCCTGCAGGCCTGCCGCGTCATCAAGCAAGCCTTCGAGCCGAACCCGTTGCAGCGGCCGGTAGAAGTCATGCGTCATGTCCTGCTCGCGCGACCAGATCAACTGCACCGGCACGCCCGGCAAGGCCATCGCAACAAGGGCGGCCTGAGCGACGAAGTCCGATTCGAGGCGGCGACCAAAGCCGCCGCCAAGATACGTGACATGCAAGTGGACCTGCTCGCTGTCGAGGCCGGCCACTTTGGCGGCCGCACCGGCCGCAAAACCAGGCGCTTGCGTTGGCGCCCATATTTCAAGCGTGCCATCGTGAAACCATGCCGTCGCATTCATCGGCTCAAGCGTGGCATGGGCCAGATGCGGCGCGTGATAGCTGGCCGTGAGCTTGCGACCGGCCCCGGCCAGCGCGGCCGGCGCATCGCCGCGGGCATAAAAGGTGTGACCGGTGTCTTCGTCCAGGGCTCGCTCAAGCGCCTGACCAATACTGGCGGTACTCAGCGCATGATTGGGTCCGTGGTCCCATTGCGGCTGTGCCGCGCGGCAAGCCTGTTCGGCATGCCAGGTATGCGAGGCAATCACCGCAAAGCCACCGCTGGTGCCGTTGCACGGCGGTAGCGTCACCACCTGACGGACACCGGGCCGGGCCAGCAGAGCCTTTTCATCGAGCTGGCGCAAACTGCCGCCCAAGGTCGGACACAGACAGACCGCTGCGTACTCCAGGCCGGGCGGGCGCACATCAATGCCATAACGCGCCGAGCCGTCGACCTTGGCCGGTACATCAACCCGCGCCACCGGCTGACCGATGAACCGCCAGCCCCAGCGCGGCTTGACCCGAATGGCGTCGGGGGTGTCGATCGACGCGGCCCGCTGGGCCAGGTCGCCAAAGCCGATGCGGCGGCCATCCGTATGGCTGACCTCACCGTGATACATCGACAAGGCCGACACCGGCGCATCGAAGTGTTCAGCGGCGGCCGCCAGCAAAGCGGCGCGCGCCGCCGCGCCGGCCATGCGCACAACGCTCCAGGCATCAGCCATCGAGGCCGAGCCACCGGTAACATTCAACCCAAGCTCACGGCCCACCTTGGCAAAAATCCAGTGCGCCGCGCGCACCTTCAGCGCGGGCTCGTCGGCATCGACTTCAAGCGGATGAAACGGCAAGGCGCCCGCCAACATCGCAACATTGCCGTAAATGGTTTCGTCCGGCGCCTGCTCGAGCACGATGCTGTCCAGTGGCAGATCGAGTTCTTCAGCGAGCAAGGTCACCAGGCCGGTATGTACGCCCTGCCCCATTTCGCTGCGCGGCATGATCAGCACGACCCGCCCGTCGGTCTGCACGCGCACCCAACCATTGACGGCGACGGCCCCCTCGCGAGGTAGCAAGGAATCGGCGCTGCCCAGTCGGCTGCGCGGCGGCAACACCGCCCAGCCCACCACCAGCGCCGCACCCAGACCGGCCGCAACGCCCAAGGAACGCAGAATGAAACCGCGCCGCTTCACGCCGACTTCTCGGCCAGCATCCGCGCAGCCCGGTCGATCGCCCGACTGATGCGCTGATACGTTCCGCAGCGACACAGATTGGTCATGGATTGCTCAATCTGCGCCTTGCTGGGCGCCACCTCACGCGCCAGCAAGGCGGTGGCCGCCATCAGCATGCCGGACTGACAATAGCCGCACTGCGGCACTTGTTCGACGATCCAGGCCTGTTGCAGCGTTTGCAGAATCAGTTGTTGATCACGCACCGCGGCGGGCGCGGTGCTGGCCTGAGCCTCGGTCGCGGTATCGGGGCTGTTGCCGCTGAGCTCAATGGTGTTGACGGCCCGTCCCTGCACTGCTGCCATCGGCAGCACACAGGCGCGTATCGCCTGCCCGTCAAGCAAGACGGTGCAAGCACCGCAGGCGGCAATACCGCAGCCGAACTTGGTGCCGGTCAGATTGAGTTCATCGCGCAGCACCCACAGCAGCGGCATGGCCGGATCGATATCAACGGCTTGCGGCTCGCCGTTTAGCTGAAACTGAATCATCGCTCAGCAACCCGCCAGATCCGGCCGGGCAGCATCAGGCCCGCTTCGAAACCAGTCGCGGCGCACCGTTGCTGGCCAGCAGCTCGGCGAAGCGCACTTCGATGGACTGCCGGATACCCTCAGCATCAAGGCCTTCCAGCGCCAGCAGTTTTTTCTGATCACCGTGCTCGATATTGCGATCCGGCAAGCCCAGTTGCAACAACGGCTTGACGACGCCTTCGGCATTGAGGGCTTCAGCCACCGCACTACCGGCTCCGCCCATCACGACATGCTCTTCAACCGTCACGAAGGCGTCATGGGTCTGGGCCAATTCGAGCAGCAAGGCGGTATCAATCGGTTTCACGAAGCGCATGTTGACCACCGTAGCGCCGAGTTCGCGACCCGCCTGCTCAGCCGGCGCCACCATCGTGCCAAAGGCCAGGATTGCCAGGCGCTTGCCTTCAAGGCGCACTTCACCCTTGCCCCAGGGCAGCGCCACCAGGTCTTTCTTGACGGTGGCACCAATGCCTGCTCCGCGGGGATACCGCACCGAGGTCGGACCGTCGTGCTGGAACGCGGTATACAGGAGTTGCCGACATTCGTTTTCATCGGCCGGTGCGAGCACCGCCATGTTAGGCAGACAGCGCAGGAACGCGTAATCGTAGGCGCCGATATGCGTGGCCCCGTCAGCGCCAACCACGCCGGCCCGGTCGAGGGCGAACATCACGGGCAGGTTCTGCAGGGCAACGTCATGAACGAGCTGATCGTAGCCACGCTGCAAGAAGGTGCTGTAGATGGCGACAACCGGCTTGAGGCCTTCGCAGGCCAGACCGGCAGCGAAGGTCACCGCATGCTGCTCGGCAATGCCGACATCGAAATAGCGATCGGGGAAACGGCGCTCGAATTCGTTCAGACCCGAGCCTTCGCGCATCGCTGGCGTAATGCCGACCAGCCGCTCGTCGAGGGCAGCCATATCGCAGATCCAGTCGGAAAAGACCTTGGTATACGTGGGTTTGGCTGGCGCCGTTGGTTTGACAATGCCTTCGGCCGGATCAAATTTGCCGGGTCCATGGTAGAGCACCGGATCGGCTTCGGCTTGCTTGTAGCCCTGGCCTTTGCGGGTGACGATGTGCAGGAACTGCGGGCCATGCAACTCACGCAGGTTCTGCAGCGTCGGCACGAGCATATCCAGGTCGTGGCCGTCGATCGGGCCCACATAGTTGAAGCCGAACTCTTCGAACATGGTGCCCGGTGCCACCATGCCTTTGGCATGTTCCTCAAGCTTGCGGGCCAGTTCGAACACGGGCGGCACATGCGAGAGCACCGCGCGCCCGACATCCTTGACCTGCGTATACAGCTTGCCCGACAGCAACCGCGCCAGATAATTGTTCAGCGCGCCCACCGCCGGCGAGATCGACATATCGTTGTCGTTCAGAATGACCAGCAGGTCGATGTCTTCAGTGACGCCGGCATTGTTCATGGCCTCAAAAGCCATCCCCGCGCTCATCGCCCCATCGCCGATCACGGCGATATGGCGACGCCGGTCGGTACCTTTGTTCTCGCCCTTGTTGCGCGACGCCACGGCCATACCCAGTGCAGCTGAAATCGACGTCGAGGAATGCGCGGTGCCAAAGGTGTCGTACTCGGACTCATCGCGACGCGGAAAGCCGCTGATGCCGCCGAACTGGCGCAACTGCGCCATGCTGTCACGGCGACCCGTGAGAATCTTGTGCGCGTAGCTCTGATGGCCGACATCCCAGACGATCCGGTCGCGCGGCGTATCGAAGACATGATGCAAGGCTATGGTCAGTTCAACCGTCCCCAGATTGCTGGACAGGTGTCCGCCAGTGCGAGAGACCGAATCGAGCACGAAACCACGCAACTCTTCAGCCAGCGCACCGAGTTGTTCGCGGGGCAGTTGGCGCAGATCGGCCGGGGAGTTGATGGCCGACAGCAAACGAACCGCTTGCGCCTCGCGCTCGTCGGCCTGCGCGCTCGGATCGGTACTGCTTGAGGTGTTTTGCGCGTTGTCGTTGCTCATCGAATTTCTCCTGCCCTTGTTTCCGGCGCGCCGCCCGGTTGGCGCGGCACACACTGGCAACCCTCAGGGGTATCAGTGCTTTCGGTTAATGATCAGATCTGCCATGGAAGCCAGACGCTCGGCGCCCGGCCCAAGTGTTGCAAGCGCGCCCGCCGCCTCATCGGCCAGCGAGTGCGCCAGTGTCCGTGCATGCTCGAGCCCCAGCACGGAAACAAAGGTTGGTTTGTTCTGTGCCGCATCCTTGCCTGCGGTCTTGCCCAGATCGACAGTGTCGCCCTCGACATCCAGAATGTCATCCACAACCTGAAAGGCCAGCCCGATAGCACTGGCATATCGTTGCAAAGCCTCCGGTACCGGCTCGTCGGTACGGGCAGCCAGCCAACCCAGCCGCACGGCGGCGGCCAGCAAGGCACCGGTTTTGCGGCGGTGCATGCCTTCCAGTGCTTCGCGCGTCATGGTTTGCCCGACGGCAGCCAGATCAATGGCCTGACCGCCGGCCATGCCCAGCGAGCCGGCCGCACGGCCCAGTTCGCTCAGGCCGGCGTGCAAGGATCGTGCCGGTAGCTCCACCAGGGCCAGAAAGGCCTGCGCCTGCAACGCATCGCCGACCAGCATGGCGGTTGCCTCATCGAACTGGCGATGCACGGTTGGCTTGCCGCGCCGCAAGTCATCATCGTCCAT
Source organism: uncultured Burkholderiaceae bacterium (assembly GCA_963976885.1). Taxonomy (GTDB): domain Bacteria; phylum Pseudomonadota; class Gammaproteobacteria; order Burkholderiales; family Burkholderiaceae_E; genus JAUIAI01. The sequence continues at coordinate 3,503 of CAXBNM010000107.1, read as the reverse complement.
GCACGGCAAATCGTCATGCACCAGCGAATAGGCGTGAATCATCTCGACCGCGCAAGCGGCCGCATCGAGCGCCGTGTTGGTGGCTGCATCCGGGCTGGAGCCGGACTGCCGGGCCACCAGATCGCCCGTGGCATAGACCAGCAAAGGCCGCACCCGCTTGCCGCCATCGAGGGCCGCATAGCGCATCGCCTCATGCAGCCGAGCCGGCTCGGTCGCCGCATCGGGCAAACGGGCCGCCAACGCAGCCTCTGCCCGGACAGCGGCTGATTCAGCCCATTGTCCGAAAGATACTTGCTCAGTGTTCTTCAACTATTGTTCCCGTCGTCGGTCCGTGCGCCGCCTTCCAGGGGCTTGAGCAAGCCCTCTTCAAGCACCTTGACCTGGTCGGCCACCGCCGACAGCGAACTGCGGCAATGGCCCACCAGGGCCGCGCCGCGCTGATAGGCAGCCAGCGACTCCTGCAATGAAATATCACCACTCTCCATATTGTCGACGATTTGCTCGAGTTCGCCGATGGCCTGCTCAAAACTGAGCCCTCCGACATCGATGAGGGCGGGATCGGGGCTGGCGGCTGGAGGTGTGGTCTTTTTGGGCATGACTGGGCGGCGCAAAGCCCTATTCTAATGGGAACCTATTCCACTGTACCAATTACTGCCAGATCGTGGAAAATGGCGCCGCACGCCAATGCTTGCGACAATACGGGCCCGCGCCACTGGCGGGCGCCATACTCTTCCACGAACCCAAACCGCAGGAGTCCCGGGATGTCCGAACTGGACCGCCAGGCATTGCTGGCACCGTCCGGCAATCAGCCAACACCGAAAGCCTATTTCAGCCAGGCCCAGCTTGATGAGGAGATCGAAAAACTCTTCAAGCCAGGTCCGCAATATGTCGGCCATGAGCTGATGATTCCGGAGGTTGGCGACTACGCCACCGTCAGGGCTGAACTGGACGGGCGGGTATTGGTGCGCAATCCCGACGGACCCGCCCTGCTTTCGAACGTCTGCCGGCATCGGCAGGCGATCATGCTGCGCGGTCAGGGCCATACCGAAAACATCGTCTGCCCGCTCCATCGCTGGACCTACGCACTCGACGGCAAGCTGTTGGGTGCCCCTCAATTCGCCACCCAGCCGTGCGCCAGGCTCAATAGTTACCCCTTGCAAAATTGGCGCGGACTGTTGTTCGGCGGCCAACGCGACGTGGCCGCCGATCTCGCGTCGGTCGGCCTCGACGAGTTGATCAACTTCGACGGCTATCGGCTCGATCATGTCGAACTGCACGCCTGCGACTACAACTGGAAGACCTTCATCGAGGTCTATCTGGAGGACTATCACGTTGGCCCGTTCCACCCCGGCCTCGGGCAATTCGTCAGTTGCGACGATTTGCAATGGACCTTCGGCGATCAGTTCTCGATTCAGACCGTCGGCATTCACCAGGATCTGAAGAAGCCCGGCACCGATATCTACCGGCGCTGGCATGAACAAGTGCTCAGCCAGAGTGATGGCGTGGTGCCCCGCTTTGGCGCGATCTGGATGACGTACTACCCGAACATCATGGTCGAGTGGTATCCGAATGTGTTGGTCGTGTCCACGCTGATTCCGCAAGGGCCGCAGAGCACGCTCAATGTCGTCGAGTTTTATTACCCCGAGGAAATCTCGCTGTTTGAGCGGGAATTTGTCGAGGCCGAACGCGCCGCCTACATGGAAACGGCCGTTGAGGACGATGAGATCGCACGGCGGATGGATCAGGGCCGCCGCGCTCTGATTGAGCGCAACGCCATCGAAACCGGCCCCTACCAAAGCCCGATGGAAGACGGCATGCAACACTTCCATCAGTATTTGCAACATCATTTGCGCAACGACCCCGCCTGAGGACCCAACCCGACATGCCAACTTTCACTTCTCTCATCAGCGCCGGGGAACTGGCCGAGCACATCGACCAATGCCTGGTCGTTGATTGCCGTCACGAACTGGCCCGCCCCGAAGCCGGGCGCGATTCCTACCAGCAGGCGCACATTCCCGGCGCCTTCTTCATGCACCTCGATGAAGACTTGTCATCGGCGCAAACCGGCAGCAATGGCCGGCACCCCCTGCCCGACCCGGCCACGCTGGCGGCCAGCCTGGCAGCCATCGGCCTGCGACCGGGGCGGCAACTGATCGCTTATGACGCCGCTGGCGGCATGGTTGCCTCACGGCTGTGGTGGATGGCCCGCTGGCTCGGCCACGACGCGGTGGCGGTGCTCGATGGCGGCATCGACGCCTGGACCCGAGCCGGTTTTCCGCTCACCGCCGAACTGCCAACCCCGCCGGCCCCCGCCGAGACCAGCTGGGTCAAGACTGGCCAGCAACCGGTGGTCGATCGTCAGGCCATGCTCGAGAACATCGACCGTCAGGCTCTGCTCGTTATCGATGCACGCGGCGCCGACCGTTTTCGCGGCGAGACCGAGCCCATGGATGCCAAAGCCGGCCATATTCCGGGCGCCGTCAATCGTCCGTTCACGCAGAACCTGCGCGACAACGGCTTGTTCAAACCACCGGCGGGGTTGCGCCAGGAGTTTGCTGCGCTGATCGGCGATCGCAGTGCGACCCAGATTGCCCACTCCTGCGGCTCAGGGGTCAGCGCCTGTCACAACCTGCTGGCCATGGCCAGCGCCGGCCTTGATGGCGCGGCGTTATACCCCGGCTCCTGGAGCGAATGGAGTTCGCATGATGAGTTGCCGGTAGCCACCGGCGACTGAACGCGAGCGCGGCCGGCGCCGGCAATCCCGATCAGCCGCACGCACCGATGTGTCCGCACGCGGTGCAGTATTCACAGCCATCTTTGCGAATCAATGCGGGATTGCCGCACTCCGGACAACGCCGCCCCTTGAGCATCGTTGATTCGGCTTGATCGAACAAAGGAATCTGCATCACGCCCATCGCGTTCAGTGGCGAGCCATCGGCGTCCAGAATATTCAACACCTGGTATCGATGCAGGATCAACGCCGCAACATAGGCCACGGTACTTGGCCAGTTGCGCATTTTGTCGCTGCCCGGCACGCGAGCCAGGAAATCGCCCAGCGGCTCGCCAAAATTTCGCAATTTGCGCAGCTTCAAGCCGATCCAGGCGGGATCAACCACTTGCATGTCGATGGACAGAACCTTGCATACGCCGTCGAGCACCCGCGGATAATCCCCGGCAAGCCACATCGAATACGGACGCCGCATGGCCGGGCCTTGCGCATCGGCGGTCATATCCAATTCCTTGAGCCCAAGCACGAAATCGTCGCCGGTTGCCTCGTTGCGCACATCAACCGTCCACGACATCGTGCCATCGGTGCCGGTTTTGGGCTCACGCTGGAACATCAGCGATTCGGTCAGCGGGTTCGACTTATCGTCATCATCCCAGGCGCCGAGTTGCTCCACCCGCCACTTGAGCAGGCTGGCGAATCCGGCCACCAGACTTGGCATGCGTCGCAGCTCTCCGGTGGGCGGGAACGGCATGTCGAAGTAATCGTCGCCGCGCAG
>CAXBNM010000106.1:0-13510 GCA_963976885.1 uncultured Burkholderiaceae bacterium | reverse complement strand
ACCACGCTCACGGAGACGGCCAACGCCAGTGGCTTCTATTCGGTGACCTTTGCACCGGCTCAGGTGCCCAACGCCGATGCCACGGTGTCGGTCATTGCCAGCAATGCCGGCGGCAGTTCCGCCCCGGCAACCCACAATGTCGAAGTTGATCGCGCGCCGCCCGACGCGCCCATCATCGACGACGTCACCGGCGACAATCTCGTTGACAGCGGCGAAGCGGCCGCCGGTGTGTCAGTCACGGGCAGCGCTGAAGCAGGCACATCCATTGCGGTGAACTGGGAAGGCTTGTTTGAGACAACGACAGCCGAGGCAAACGGCAGTTGGGAGGTGCTCTTCCAAACTGTACCCGCAGACGGACTGACGAGTATTCAGGCCGTTTCTACCGACATCGCCGGCAACGAGAGTGCTCCGGGTTCGAACGACGGTGTGACCGTGGCGGCAGACAACGTCGTCGTGCCTACCATCACCATCGTCGATCTGCTCGATGATGTTGGCGCCACTACCGGCCCGATTGAGTACAATGGCGAGACGGACGACAGCCAGCCGGAGGTTGTCATTAATCTGAGTGATCCCTTGGGCGTTGGTCAGGCACTGGAGGTTTTAGTCGATGGCGATCTGGACAGGACCTACAACACAGGCTCGAATTTCAGCGACGAAATCAATAACTCTCTGACTCCTGGCGCCCACACGTTCAGCGCGCAAATTACCGACGGCAGCGGTGGGATACTTTCCACAAGCGACATTTATCTGGTTACTTTTACCGACGTACCGTAAGAAAGCTCGTCAGGCCGTCGACCCGGTCCCGGGTTGACGGCCACCTTGCGGGCCAGCGGCCGATCAAGCCGAAGCGAGCTTGCGAACTGGCGTCAACGTTCACCCCGCCGCATTACCGGTCACGTAGCGAATGATCGACACAACCTGCTCGGGCGTCTGAGCCCAGGCCATCGCCGCGCCGTCGACTTCTTTCAGCGCATGAATGATCTGCTCATCATGCAAGGTGATGTAAGGCTTGCCCAATGCTGCGCAGATGCCCGCATCGAAAGCTGCATTCCATTGCTTGTACTTGTCGCCGAAGCGCACGACGGCCAGATCACATTGCTCAATCATGGTGCGGGTGCGAATCGCATTGACCTTGGCCGATTTGTGATCGCGCCAGAACGGATTGCTTTCGGCGCCCAGCACATCGCCGGCCGCATCGCTCGATTCATGATGCGTGACCGCCGAAACAAAGCGCACCGGCAAGTCATGTGAGCGGGCGCCGCTCATGATCTGTTCGCGCCAATCGGTGTGAATTTCACCGGACAAATAGATCGTCCATTCCATTTCTCTTCTCCATGACAAAGGGGTCTGGCGTCATTGTGCCTGACCCGTTGTGGCCCCGCTCTGGGTACCATAGAGGTCTGACGGGCACGCACCCCGTATTCACGAAGGAACCGGCACATGAGCAAGACTCTCCAACATCTGATCAACGGCCGCCTGGTCGGTGGCGATGAGCGCATCATCAGCCACAACCCGGCCACGGGCGAAATGGTCGCCGACATACCAGCCGGTGGTGCCGATGAGGTCGATGCCGCAGTGCGGGCCGCGAGCGATGCCTTTCCCGACTGGGCGGGCCGAGCGGCCGAAGACCGGGCCAGCATCATCCGCCGTCTTGGTGATCTGATCGCGGCCGAATCGGACGCCATTGCCGACACCGAAACCCGCGACACAGGTCAGGTGATCGGCCAGACGGCCAAGGCGCTGATTCCACGTGCCGCCCATAATTTTTACTACTTCGCCGAGATGTGTACGCGCACCGACGGCCACACCTACCCTACCCCTACACACCTGAACTACACATTGTTTCACCCGGTCGGCGTGTGCGCGCTGATTTCCCCCTGGAACGTGCCGTTCATGACAGCCACCTGGAAGACAGCCCCCTGTCTGGCCTTCGGCAATACCGCCGTGCTGAAAATGAGCGAACTGTCGCCCATGACGGCGGCGCGACTGGGCGAACTCGCACTCGAGGCTGGCGTGCCACCGGGTGTGCTCAACATCGTGCACGGCTATGGCCAGGACGCGGGCGAGGCGCTGGTCAGTCACCCCGGCGTGCGAGCCGTGTCGTTTACCGGCTCCACCGCAACCGGTGAGCGCATCATGCGCAGCGCCGGACTCAAGAAGTACTCAATGGAGTTGGGCGGCAAGAGTCCGTTTGTCGTGTTTGATGACGCCAATTTCGAGCGCGCGCTCGATGCGGCCATTTTCATGATCTTTTCCAACAATGGCGAGCGTTGCACGGCCGGCTCGCGAATCATTGTGCAAAAAGGCATCTACGAACGCTTTGTCAGCGAGTTTGTCGCCCGCGCCGCCCGGCTCACGGTTGGCGATCCGCTCAATCCCGACACCATCATCGGCCCGATGATTTCCGCCGCCCATCTGGCCAAGGTGCGTGGCTATATCGAAAAAGGCCAGGAGGAAGGCGCGCAGATGCTGCTCGGCGGCAGTGCCGCGCCCGAGTTGCCCGCCGCAATGCAGAACGGTCACTTCGTTGCCCCCACGGTGTTTGCCGATGTCGACAATCAGATGGCCATCGCCCAGGACGAAATCTTCGGACCGGTTGCCTGCCTGATTCCTTTCAACGATGAAGCCGACGCGGTGCGCATTGCCAACGACGTCCGCTACGGTTTGTCGTCTTATGTCTGGACCGAAAACATCGGCAAGGCTCATCGCGTGGCCGCCGGCATTGAAGCGGGCATGTGCTTTGTCAACAGCCAGAACGTGCGCGATCTGCGCCAGCCCTTCGGCGGCACCAAGGCCTCAGGCACCGGTCGCGAAGGCGGCACCTGGAGCTTCGAGGTGTTTCTTGAGCCCAAGAACGTCGCGGTTTCCACCACCGATCATCGCATTCCGCGCTGGGGAGTCTGACATGCCACATCTGAGCTTTGAATACTCGGGCAACCTCGCCACCAGCGGGCGTTTCGAAAAACTCTGCCGCAAGGCGGCTGCCCTCATGGCGGCCACCCGTCACGAGGGCGAGGCCGTTTTTCCGCTGGGCGGCATCAGGGTACGCGCCACGCCTTGTCAGGCATGGTGTATTGCCGATGGCTCAATGGAAGACGCCGGCTTCGTGCACGGCCGCCTGCAAATCGGTGCCGGTCGCAGCCCCGCGGCCAGGCAAGCGGCCGGTGATGCCATCTTTGCGCTGATGACCGAGCACTTCGCCGACTACTTTGCCGAATACCCGCTGGCCTTGTCGCTCGAGATCAGCGAGTTCAGCGACGCGGGCACCTGGAAACACAACAACATTCACGCCCGACTGGCCGCCCGCGGCTGAGCCGCGCGGCAGCTCAGGCCACCCAATTCAGGCCACCCAGCCGCCGGCAAACGGAAAGCTCTGACCGACAAAGAAGTTGATTTCGCTCGACGCCAGGAAAACGGCAAACAGCGCATCTTCCTCTGGCGTGGCCAACCGTCCGACCGGTACCTCGCGGGCCAGCCGGGCCTGAAAGGCCTCAAGCGCCTGCACCTCGGGCGGGAAATACGTCGGGTTCTCAACGAAGTTCTGGGCGATAAGATTGATCTGCACATTCCTGGGCGCCAGTTCGATACCGGCGGCGCGCACATAAGAGATTTGCGCACCGCGCGCCGCGCTGTAGGTAGAGGTTCGCTTCAAACCGCGCAGGCCGGTCGCACTGCCCATCACGACGATCTTGCCCGCGCCGCGCTCGATCATGGCTGGCAACACCGCGCGAAACAAACGCGGCAATGGATCGACGAGATGACTGAACACTGTCCGCCATTCATCATCCTGCACCTTCTCAACCGGTGTGTTCGGCGCCGGTACCGACAGATTGGCGATCAGAACATCAACCTCGCCCACTTCGTCCATCATTGCCGCAACCGCACCGGGTTCGTCGAGCGTGCGCGGATCGGCGATGACCCTGGCGCCATGCGCCTCAAAGGCCTCGGCCAGCACCGGCCCCATGAACTCGGTGCTCTGAGTAATCAGGGTTCGTTTGCCTTGCAGACTGTCGCCAATGCGTTTCATGGTTCAGGCTCTTTTCAGTTCGTCCAGCACCGGGACGGAAAGGTCGTCAAGTTGGTCCATATGGCGCAAGTCATGGAAGAACTGCTGCACCTCACTGGCCAGCGCCTCGGGCTGCTCCATGGCCGCAAAATGGCCACCTGCCGGCATCACCGACCAGCGCCGAATATCGGGATAAACCTGTTCGGCCAATGAGCGCGGGGGACGGAGAATTTCCCGCGGGAATTCGCAATAACCGGTTGGCACTTCGATGGGGTGCGTCAGATCGATGGGCCAGGCGCGATGGTGGCGCGCATAGTAGGGCCAGAACGACGAACCGATGCACTCGGTAAACCAGTACAAACTGATATTGGCCAGCATCGTATCGATGGAGATGGCGGTATCGGGCACTTCGTTGCAGTCGGTCCAGCGCTGAAACTTTTCGGTCATCCAGGCAGCAAGACCAAGCGGTGAATCGTTCAGGGCAAAGGCCAGTGTTTGCGGCCGTGTGCCTTGTATCCACTGGTAGCCGGTTTCCTCGCGCAGAAACACATCGAGCTCGTCGGCATAGCGCCGTTGCTCGGGCGTGGGGTTTTGCAGCCAGCTCTTGTCTCGTCGCAACGGCATCATGTTCAGATGAATGCCGGTGAACAACTCGGGCGACTCACTGGCCATGCGCGAAACGACAAATGAGCCCCAGTCTCCGCCCTGCGCACCAAAGCGCTCGTAGCCCAATTGCTCAGTCATCAAGCGGGTCAGCATCGAGGCCATTTCCTCAACGCCGCAACGCGGCTGATGCGGGGCAAACGAAAAGGTAAAGCCAGGCAGCGAGGGGGCAATCACCGTAAACGCATCGGCCGGATCACCACCGAAACGCGCCGGATCAGTGAGCCGGTCAATGATGTCGAGAAACTCGAACACCGAACCGGGCCAACCGTGCACAAGCAGCAAGGGCATGGGCTCAGGCGCACCAATTGCCCGCTTGCCCTGCACCTTCAGGTAATGCACGCCGATACCGTCAATGGCCACGCTGGCTTGTTCGTAACTGTTGAGTCGCGCTTCCTGCGCGCGCCAGTCGAACTCATGCTGCCAGTATTCCTTGATGCGCTGCATCGTGCCCAGCGAGGCACCGTACTCCCAGGTGCTGCCTGGCGGCGCATCGGGGAAACGGGTCAGGGCCAGACGCGTGCGTAGTGCATCAACGGCTTCATCAGCAATGTGACATTCAAACGGTACAGGTACAGCCATGGTTATGGTTTTACTCAGTTTTCAGGCCTGATTGCAGACCAAATACAACACGGCAACACAGATTAGCAAATACCGAAGACATCTTTCAATTGACAGACTTATCTGCTTGCTTGTTCTTTGCGCCAAGCGCAGGCGTTGATGCGACACGCCGGATATCCGCCTTGCGCACGTAAGCCGGGCAGCTGCGCGCCAAGACCCGGCCAACGGGCCTTTGCGCGCCAGGCAGACCAGACGAACGGCATTAGCCATCAGGGCGAGATGACCTTATACTGTTTATCCATACAGTTTCATTTTCAGCCCGCCAAGCACCTTGCAGGCCAGGCAGACATCTGCCCAACGCATCGCGCCACCGTCATGCCGTCGCCTGCGATCGGACTCACGCACCTGAATTCATCATGCAAGCTTACGCCGAGTTGCAATGCGCCAGTAATTTCACGTTTCTACGCGGTGCCTCCCACCCCGAAGAGCTGGTCGCGCGCGCCCATGAACTCGGCTACACAGCGCTGGCCATCACCGATGAGTGCTCGCTGGCCGGCGCCGTGCGGGCGCACCTGCAGGCCCGCCAGTGCGATCTGCAACTGCTGATTGGCGCCTCCTTTTCACTGGCCACGCTCTGGCCCGACCCGCAGCTGCCGGCCGAGCTGTCAAACAATCAGGCGGCCGGTCTGCGCCCCGAGCATGCGCCGCGCCTGGTAGTCATTGCCACCAACCGGCACGGTTATGGCAATCTGAGCGAATTCATCAGCACGGCCCGGCGTCGCGCCGACAAAGGGCATTACCAACTGCGGGCCGAAGACTTCGACGACGCGCTGCACGACTGCGTCGTGTTGCTGCTGCCACCGGCCGGGCTCGCCACCCGTCCCGAACTGGCCGCGCACTTCAACAGCGCGGCGCAGTTTTTTGCCAGCCGCTTTGCCAACCGCCTCTGGTTGGGGGTCACTTTGCTTAACCAGGGCGCCGATCTGGCGCATCTGGCGCTGATGCGTCGTTTGTCCGCACGCCTGCACTTGCCTTTGTGCGCCACCGGCGATGTGCACTATCACGTGCGCTCCCGCAAAAGTCTGCACGACACCCTCACCGCCATCCGTCTGAACACACCGCTGAAAAACTGCGGCCACGCGCTCGCGCCCAATGCCGAACAACATCTGCGCAGCCGTGTGCGCCTCAGTCAACGCTACCCCGAAGACCTGCTCGAGCAAACGCTTGAAGTCACCTCGCGTTGCGGCTTCTCGCTGGAAGAGTTGCGCTACGAATACCCCGAAGAAATCGTTCCGCCCGGCCATACCCCGGCAAGCTGGTTGCGCCATCTCACCTACGAAGGCGCCCCGGCCCGTTACCCCGGCGGCATGCCCGACGGGGTACATAAACAAATCGAACATGAACTGAACCTGATCGCCGACCTGAGCTATGAGCCCTACTTTCTGACCGTTGCCGATATCGTTCGCTTTGCCCGTGACCAGGGTATTCTTTGTCAGGGCCGCGGCTCGGCGGCCAACTCGGCGGTTTGTTATTGCCTGGGCATTACCGAAGTCGACCCGGCGCGGATGAGCATGTTGTTCGAGCGCTTCATCAGCAAGGAGCGCAACGAACCCCCCGACATCGACGTCGATTTTGAACACCAGCGCCGCGAAGAAGTGATGCAGTACATCTACACCAAGTACGGCCGCGAGCGGGCCGCGCTGACGGCAACCGTCATCAGCTACCGGCCGCGCTCGGCCATGCGCGATGTTGGCAAGGCGCTTGGTGTCGAGAACCAGCGCCTCGATCAACTCGCCCGCTCGCATGCCTGGTGGGATGGCAAGGAAATGAAGCCCGACAAACTGGCGGCCATCGGTTTCGATCCCAACTCGGTGCTGGTGCAGCACTGGGTCACGATGGTCAACACCTTGATGACCTTCCCGCGTCATCTGTCGCAACACACCGGCGGCTTTGTGATTGCCCGCGACAAACTCACCCGCCTGGTGCCGGTCGAAAACGCGTCCATGGTCGATCGCAGCGTCATTCAGTGGGACAAAGACGATCTCGATGCGCTCGGTCTGCTCAAGGTCGATGTGCTGGCGCTCGGCATGCTCAGCGCCATCCGGCGCGCGCTCGAACTGATCGGCGCGCGCCGGACCCAACCCGGTCAGGCAAGCACCCCATTCCTGATTCAACACATCCCGGGCGAAGACGCTGCCACCTACGACATGATCTGCAAGGCCGATACCGTTGGCGTATTCCAGATTGAATCGCGCGCCCAGATGAGCATGTTGCCGCGCCTGCGGCCCCGCCGCTTCTACGATCTGGTCATCGAGGTCGCCATCGTGCGCCCCGGCCCCATTCAGGGCGGCATGATTCACCCTTATCTGCGCCGCCGGCAGGGGCTCGAAGCGGTCGACTACCCGCGCGATGAAATTCGCCCGGCCCTGGAGCGCACGCTGGGCATTCCGATCTTTCAGGAGCAGGTGATGCAGGTTGCCATTCTGGCCGCCGGTTTTTCCCCGGGCGAGGCCGATCAACTCCGCCGCGCAATGGCCGCCTGGAAACGCAAGGGCGGGCTCGGTCCGTTTCAGGAAAAAGTCATCCAGGGCATGCTCGACCGTGGCTACGATCTTGCGTTTGCCGAGCGCATCTTCAAGCAGATCGAAGGCTTCGGGGAATACGGCTTTCCTGAAAGCCATGCCGCCAGCTTTGCGTTGCTGGTCTATGTGAGCTGCTGGATCAAACGCCACGAACCCGCCGCTTTTCTGGCCGCCATGCTCAACAGCCAGCCGCTGGGCTTTTATGCGCCGGCGCAACTGACTACCGCCCGCAACCAGCGGTGCGGCTGGGCCTGAACCGGATCAGCAAGTTGTCACGCCAGGATGCCAATACCTTGCTGGCGGCGCGGGCCAATCGCGAGCAGGCGCGAGGCATTACGCCGGCAAGACACGGCGAGCCACTCACCGAGTTTGCCTTTGACAGCGTGGAAGATCTGGCCGCCTGCACCCGGCTCCCTGCCCAGGCCTTGCAGGCTCTGGCCCACGCCAATGCCTTGCACTCGCTGGCCGGCCACCGGGCCAATGCTCATTGGGAGGTCAGCGCCGTTGATTACCCCCCTTTGCTGTTGGCCGACGCAAGCTTCGACGAAGACCCGGTCAGGCTCAAACCGCCCCCGGAGGCCGAAGACATCGTGGCCGATTATCAGGCGCTTGGGGTGCCCATGGGCCGGCATCCGTTGGCGCTGCTGCGCCCCAGCTTGCAGCACTTGCAGATCGACACGGCAGCCAACCTGCAAGACTACCCGGACGGCCGTCTGGCCCGCGCCAGCGGCATCGTGACCCATCGTCAACGCCCCGGCACCGCCAAAGGCGTGGTTTTCGTGACGCTGGAAGACGAAACAGGCCAGATCAATGTGATTGTCTGGCCCGATATGGTCGAAAAATTTCGTCAGGCGGTACTCGGCGCCCGCTTGATGACTATTTACGGCGTCTGGCAAAGAGATCCTGACAGCGGCATGGTCCGCCATCTGATCGCCCGGCGAGTGCTCGACCACACCGCCATGCTTGGCGCTCTGAGCATGCGGTCCCGGGATTTTCGCTGACCCCCTTCCCCGGACCCACGAACAAAACCCGACCGGTATTTTTGCCACAAGCCTGCGCGTCGTGCGCACCGACACAACGCCACCCCCCTGCCTTTTCCGCACACCGGGGCCAAAAGCGATAAGATGCCGGACTAAAGACGAGTATCGAATCTCGGGGAAATAATGCCGCGAAACAACGCCGGGTTTTGGGTACTGGGGACACCAGTACTCTGCGCCCTGATTGCTGCGCAGATCTGGTCGGCCTATACAGTCCGCCAGGATCTCGACGACTTGCGCGCCTATCTTGCGTCAAGCGTTGATGCCGCCATGCAATTGAATCAACGAATCGGCTACGGCGGCATGATTCACAACTTCAAGAACTACGTGCTGCGCTCCGATCAGCAGGAATACGCGGATGATGTGCGGCGCGACGCCAACAGCGCGCTGGCCTTGATCGACGAACTTGAAAGCAGTGCTCACTCGCTGAACGTCGATCAGCGGCTGACCGAAACCCGGCGCATGATCATCAACTACCGGGACCGGATCGACACGATCACCGAACTGGCCAAGGCCGGCGAGGCGCCGCGCGACATTGATACCGTCGTGAAAGTAACCGACGACCCGGCGATTCAGGAAATCAGCCTCCTGATGAATCAGATCACCGACGCGATAACGACGCGCTCACGCGCGCTTGAGCAACGCGGCTCAAAGCTGAACTGGCTCAGCGCCGCGGCGGCCGTACTGTTCGCGGTGACCTTGTTGGTGCTGATTTTTCAGCGCGAAAGTCGACTCAAGGACCAGCGTCACCTCGCCTCGATCAATGCGCTCAACCTGGAACTGGCCAGCGGCAACCAGGAACTGCAAGTAGCCAACAAGGCGATCAAACAGTTCGCCGGCATGGTCTCGCACGACCTGAAGACGCCCTTGCAACACATCAGCCTGTTCACATCGCTGGTTGATAAAGAGGCCGATGACCCCGGGTCGGTGTCGCGCATCGCCGGGCGCATTGATGAAACCGTGCAGCGCATGGATCGAATCATCAACAGCTTGCTCGAATTCACGCAGACCAGTTTCGCCCAACCCAAGCTCGAAACCATGTCGATCCGCGCCGCGGTGGCTCGGGTGGTTGATGAGCTTGCCGGCAACATTTCAATGCGCGAGGCGCAGATCATCAACGAGGTGCAAGGCAATGTACGTGCCGACGCTGAGCTGCTGAACCGGGTCTTGCACAATCTGCTGGGCAACAGTCTCAAGTATGTGGCGCCGGCCGTCATCCCGCACATTGAAATCCACTCCGAGCAACAGGGCAATATGCTGGTGGTTTCGGTGTCCGACAACGGCATCGGAATCGATCCGGGCGAAGCCGAAAGCATTTTTGAGCCCTTCCATCGCCTGCATAATGCCGTGGCCGACTATGAAGGCTCAGGCATAGGTCTGTCGATGGCGCGCGAAATCATTCAGGCTCACGGCGGCGAGATCTGGGTCGACAACTCGTTCAAGGAAGGCGCCAGAATCTGCTTCAGCCTGGCACTGGCCCGTCCGAGTCCGGAGCGTCAGGCCAAACTGACCGCCTTCGCCCGCTCGATTCTGCAGCGCTGAAAGCCCTCGGCTTGAATCCGGGCATCGGCCCCATCTTGTGGCAATGCACCTCGTACAGGCCGCAACTGCGGCAACTGCCGTACGGACCGCTCAACGGGTCAGGCGCTGGCGTGCCTTGAAGCTGATCAGATCGACCAGACCGACCAGAAACAACATGGCCAACACCACGCTGGCGGCCTGCTCCATATGGAACAGGCTGAGGTGGTAATAAAGCAGCTGGCCCAAGCCCCCCGCCCCGACAACGCCGAGAACGGTTGCCGCCCGGATATTGTTTTCCCAGCGGTACAACACGTACGACATCAACTGCGGAAGGGCCAGAGGCAGCGTGGCATAGGCAAACACACTGAAGCCGGACGCACCGTTTTGCGCAAGAGCATCGGATGGCTCACGCGGTAGATTCTCGAGGCTGTCGGCAAACAACCGGCCCAGCACCCCCACCGTGTGAGCCGCCAGTGCCAGCGTGCCCGGAAACGGCCCCAGACCGGCAGCAATCACCAGCAGTGCCGCCCAGACCAATTCGGGAATCGAACGCAAGGCATTGAGAACCAGACGGGTCAATGTTTTGACGGCCCGGCGCAACGGCCGCTGCCCGGGCGCACCGGCTGCAATCACGGCAAACGCCAGCGCCACTACCGCCGCGATCACCGTGCCCAGAAACGACATCGCTATCGTTTCGAGGGCCGCCACGCCGAGCCGGGCGAGAAACTCGGAGTCGGTGGTGGGCGGGAAAAAACCGCCGATGAACTCCCCCATCTTGGCGAAGGCGTCGGCTTGCAGAAACTCGCCCCATTGCAGATCCAGCGACCAGAAACTGGCAACGATGAGCAACAGCGTTGCCGGCCCGATGAGCCGGGCGCGCAGATCTTGCGGCGGGCGCAGCGGCATTGCGGCATCGGTGGCCGTGTCAGCGTGCGAGGTCTGCTTCATTGGCCACGCTCGAGCAGATTGCGCAGCATGGTACTGACACGATCAGCCACCCCGACCAGCACCATGAACATGATCAGAATGGTGGCCACTTCACTGCCGGCGAACATCTTCATCGACATATCCAGTTGCTGGCCCAGCCCACCGGCGCCCACAAAGCCCATGATCACCGACGAGCGCACCGCGCACTCCCATCGGAATACCGTATACGAGGTCAACTCGGTCGCGCATTGCGGCAGACTGCCATACAGAAACGCGCCGATACGGCTGGAGCCGTTGCGCAGCAACGCGTCGGTAGGCGCTGAATCGACCGACTCCAGTACTTCGGCATACACCTTGCCGAGCATGCCGGCGTAGGTCAGCGCAATGGCCAGCACGCCGGCCGTCGGATCCAGCCCGACCACGCGCACGAACAGCAGCGCCCAGACCAATTCGGGCACACTGCGCAAAAACACCAGCAACCAGCGCACCAGTTGACGCACAACAGCGCGCCAGCGCGCCATCGGTCGCCCCTGCGCCGATTGTGACAAACGCGCACTGGCGATCAGGGTCAGCGGCACCGACGCCACCCAGCCTAAAGTCAGCCCGGCGGTAGCAATGGCGATCGTGATCCAGGTGGCCTCAAGCACCAAGGCCAGAAAGTCGGGTGCGAGCGCAGGCGGAAAGAAGGTTGCCAGGAAATTGCTCGTCACTTGCAACGCGTGCGCGTCAAACAAGGTCCATGGCCGAAACTCACTGGCCACCAGCAATGGCCAGCAAATCACGAGAAACAGAATGCCCCAGCCCAACCGTGCCCGCCAGGCCGGATCGACAAAGTCCGCCCGCATTGGGGCTCTGGCCTGAACGGTATTCATTTCAGGCGCAGCGGCTGGCGATCGAAACCGCACCAGCCTCGGCACCGGCGCCAGGCACCAGCGAATGAATCGACGCACCGCCGTCACTGTCGCTTTCGCGCCCGAAATAAAGATCCTGGACGGCCTGCCGGGACACTTGCGCCGTTGGCAGATCAAAGACCAGCTCGCCGTCGCGCAGCCCCACGATGCGGGGAAAGTGGGCCAGCGCAAGATCGACCTGATGCAGGCTGCACACCAGCGTGGCCTGCCGTTGGCAGGCATGGTCGACCAAGGCACGCAAGGTTTGCTCGGCCAACGCCGGATCGAGCGCGGACAAGGGCTCATCGATGAACAAGGCTTCGGCACGGCTGACCAGACCACGGGCCAGACTGACCCGTTGTCGCTCGCCGCCCGACAACCGATCCACGCGCGACCACAGCTTGTCGCCAAGCGAGAAAGTCTGCAATGCTCGATAAGCTTCGGCCGCATCACTGGCGTACCAAAGCGAGCGCAAGGTGCGCCACAGTGACCAGACCGGCAACTGGCCGGCCATCACGGCCGTGACCACGCGCTGACGCGGGGGCAATGGCGGCACCTGCGGCGCGATGAACAAGCGCTGTCGCGCCGTCCGCATCGCCCGGCCCCGCATTGCCCACGGATTGGCACCGGCCAGCAACAACTGCCCTTCTTCGGGTTGGCGTGCCGCCCCGAGCACCGACAGCAAGGTTGTTTTACCGGCGCCGCTGGGGCCGATCAGGGCGATTTGCTCGCCCGGCTCAACCCGCAGCGAAACCGCCTGCACCGCAGCCCGGTCGGGATTGTGGCGCACGGTGATTTGCTGCGCTTCGATGGTCAACGAGGCCATGGCGGCGGTTTCCAGCATTGCCCGTTTACTTGATCAGGCCAGCGCTGATAGCCGCTTTTTCGATATCAGCATAGTTCTCGGCCTTGGTCGGCACGAAAGCGCTGGCCCGTTGCAGATCGAGAATCTGCTTACCGGTTGGGTCATCGGGCTTGAGCGCAGTGAACGCGTCAACCAGCGCTTGCCGCGTCGCCGGGTCCATGTCTTTGCGCACCGTCCAGTTGTAATCGTAGTAAGGCGGCGTCGTGTAGAAGACCTTGACCTTGTCGGTATCGATCTTGTTGCTCTCGACCAGTTTTTCCCAGACCGCGATGTTCAGTGCGCCGGCGGCCACTTTGCCACCCGCCACCGAAAACGCGGTCGCGTCATGGGCGCCCGAGAAAGAAACGCGCATGTCCGCATCGGGGTTGATACCGTCCTTGAGCAGGAACGAACGCGGCATCAGATGACCGGACGTGGACGAAGGCGAACCGAACGCAAAGGTTTTGCCCTTCAGGTCG
>CAXBNM010000105.1:0-13548 GCA_963976885.1 uncultured Burkholderiaceae bacterium | reverse complement strand
CCTGGGTTTGATTCAGATTCCTGCCTATGATGTGGACGAGCATCTGCAAAACGGTGCACTGGTCGAAGTCTTGCACGCCTGGCCAGCGCCCTCAATGCCGGTGCAAATCGTCTATCCCCATCGCCGCCATCTCTCGCGACGGCTGCAGGCTTTCAGCGACTGGTTGGCCGGTGTCATTGGCAATTGCGTGCAAGACATGCCGGCGAAGACACCCGCCCGCGGCTGATACGATCCGATCAACCCGACCCATAACCTCAAGAGCGCCGGCGCAAGAGTTTGCGTCCCGATCGAGCCCGCTATGAAGCTTTGTTTGTCTCCGCTGCCGATGCCGCGCGTCGTCAATCACCCCGCCGCCCAATGACCACACCAGACCCCAGCACGCTGATTCCCGTTACGCTTCTGACCGGCTTTCTCGGCAGCGGCAAGACGACCGTGCTCAATTCGCTTGTGCGCCAGCCCGAGATGGCGCGTTCGCTCATTGTCATCAACGAGTTCGGTCAGATCGGGCTGGATCACATGCTGGTTGCGCACAGCGCCGAAGACGCGGTGGTCGAGATGAGCAGTGGTTGTCTGTGTTGCACCATCCGCGGCGATCTGATCAAGACGCTGCGCGAAGCGGTGTGGCGCTTTGCACGCGGCGGGGCGCGGCAGTTTGATCGGGTGCTCATCGAAACTACCGGCCTGGCCGATCCGGCGCCCATTCTGAATACCTTGATGACCGATCCCTTCGTGGCCAAACGCTACCGGCTCGATGGTGTGATCTGCACCGTCGATCTGGCGGCTGGCGAGGCCACGCTGGATGCCCACCCCGAGGCGGTCAAGCAGGTAGCCGTGGCCGATGCCTTGCTGCTGACCAAACAAGATCTGGCGACTGAGCCGGCCGTACAAGCCATGCATGAACGCCTGCGCCGCCTCAACCCGACGGCATCTCAGTGGCCGGTGCGTCAGGGGGCTGTAGAGCCCGATGCGGTGCTGAACCTGGGTTTGTTCGATGCTGATGGCAAAACGGCTGATGTTGCGCGCTGGTTGCGCGCCGAGGCAGTTGCTCAAGAGCATGCGCATCACCATCATCATCATCATGATGTGAATCGGCACGATGAGCACATTCGCGCCTATGCGTTCACGCTCAGTGAGCCCATTGATGCGACCGCGCTGGATACCTGGCTGGATGCGTTGCTGAGCCTGATGGGGGCCGACATGTTGCGCATGAAGGCGGTGCTGGATGTTCGCGGCGAAGCGCTGCCGGTTGTATTGCACGGCGTTCAGCACCGTCTGCATCCGCGGTCGAGTTTGCCGGCATGGCCGGGCGGTCAGCGTGGGTCACAACTGGTGTTCATCACCCGCGACATCGAGCGGGAGGCTATCGAAGCAGGTTTTCGACAAGCCATGGCGGCGGTCGGTGCCAAAACCTGTTTGATACCCGGCTAAGGGCCAACGCCCCTGGCCGGGCTTTTGCTGAATCCGCTGTTTCGTTGCTGGCGTTCAGTCGCTGTCGTCGCAACCTTTGGGGGCACGACTGCGGCAAATCGATCGGCTGACACTGAGACTCAAGCCTTCGTCTTCATCAACTTGCGCTTCAACGCTGGTGCCGGCATAGCCCTCGTCGGTTTCGACGTGATCGAGCAGAATCATCAGTGCGCTCTCATCGCTATCGGGGTCGATGCTTTGTTGCAGGCAGGCTTCAAGTTCATCGCGCAAAGCGTCGGTGATGCTGCGCTGCTTGGGATAAAGGCACACAAAGACGCTTTGGGTGATGTCCGCGTCTTCGTCAATCATTTTGGCGTCATGAATTTCGCAGCTTTCGGCGCCGGTCAATGTGCGCTTGGCCGGTCGGGTCAGTCGTTCGTAATTCGCATCGAGGCCGAGGTCTTGTACCGACACGCCCAGTCGGGCGGCCAGATCTGCAGCCGTTTCACGCTCACTGACCGCACCGCCGCGCCCGGCAAAATTCTTGTCGGCCGCTGCAACAATCTTTTCAAGTTCGTCGCACTGAAAAGTGGCCGCGCTGGCCGGTTGCGTAGCCAGCATCGCTACCGCGGCCGCAAAAGCTATCCGAATAATCGAGTTCATTGCCATGGTTCCCGGTGAATGATCAGTGGGTGATTGCAGCGGCGATGTTATCGTTGCTCGCCGATTCTGCCAGAGCGGTGCCCGGCCGGGAATAGCGATGCGAGAGGCTTACGTTATCGTTGTCGGAACGGCGCGACAGGCCAGTGCAAGCGGCTCAGTCGTAGATTTTTGTTTTTGGGATGCTCAGCCGAATCTCCAGCCCTTGGCCGGTGAATTCGCGCGAGAAACTGCCGCCGAGTGCGCCGATGGCGGCGCGGGCGAGGCGACTGCCGAAGCCTTCATGCGTGGGCGGCTCGGCACTCATGTCGGCGCCGATTTCGGTCCAGTTGATACAAATGTTGCTGCCGGCCTGCGCACAGTCGATTTCCACCCGGCCCGAAGGGTGCGCGAGCGCACCGTACTTGAGAGCGTTGGTGGCGAACTCGTGCAAGAGCAAGGCAACATTGGTGACGGCGGTGCGGCCCAACGCCACGTCGGTGCCAGTGACGCCGATGCGGTGCGCGTTCGGTTGCTCACCAAGGTAGGGCTGAATGACTTCAGCGATGAGGGCATGCAGAGTGGCTATCTGATGGGCGTCGGTTTCGGTCGACAGGGTCAGCGAGTGCGCGCGAGCCAGAGCGAGAAACTTGCTTTGCACATCAGTCACCAGCATCGACACCGAACTGGCATCGCGGGCGCTCAGATTGATCAGTCCACCGGCCAGTGCAAACAGGTTCTTGATGCGATGGTTCATCTCGCGCAACAGCAGGTCTTTCTGTTCATCGGCGCGACGCCGATCAGAGATGTCGCGACCAACATTGGAAGCGCCTACGATTTGACCGTGCGCGTCAATGATTGGCGATACTGACATCGACACATCGACAAGCTCGCCATTCTTCTTCTGCCGAACGGTTTCGTAATGTTCGATCCGCTCACCGCGTCGCACACGGGCCAGAATTTCCGGCTCTTCGTTCTGGCGGTCGGCGGGGATGAGGATGGTGACGGGCTTGCCAATGACTTCATGTTCGGCATAGCCGAACAGACGCTCGGCACCACGATTCCAGCTGTTGATGATGCCATTGGTGTCCTTCGACAAAATGGCGTCATCGGAAGACTCGACGATGGCCGCGAGGCGGTGACTGGCAAGTTCAGCTGATTTGCGGCCGCTGATGTCGACCCACATGTTGATCGTGCCGAGCAATTGTCCGGCAGTATCGAACATTGGAGTCGGGTAGGCCAGAAAAGTAATGCGTCGGCCATCGGGTCTTTCCAGCGTTGCTTCTTCTCCAAGAATGGCGCGCCGCTCGCTGAGAGCGATCGCGGTTGCGAATTGTCGATTGGGAAGAGCGCTGCCGTCGGGTCGGTACAGCTTCCAGGCCCCACTGAATTCGGTTTGACCGAGCGTTGGACGCACACCCCACAATTGCGCGGCCGCTTCATTGTAGAAGCCGATTCGGCCCTCGGCATCGGTGGTGTAAATCGCCGCTGGCAGCGCCTAGGCAACGCGTTCGAAACTTTGCAATGGAATGCCAGGCTGGCCGGGTTGCCCGGTCTGCACCGGAAATGCGCCCTCCCGGAAGACATTGACGGCGCCGCTGATCGTGCCGTCCGGGTTTTTCAACACCGTGATATTGACCAGGGCGGTGACCCGGACGCCGTCGGGGCGTTCGACCTGAATGAATTGATCGCGCGCGTCTTGTCCCGTGGCCAGGGCCGTGGCCATCGGGCACTCGGCATGAGGAATGTGCGAGCCGTCCAGGCCGTAGAGGCGGTATGACCCGCAAAAGCGCTCGGCAGCTTCGCCAAGGCGCGGTTCGCGACCCCAGAACTGCGCCGCAGCCTGGTTGTAGCGAACGATCAGACCGTTGGCATCACAGGCGTACATGCCGACAGGCATGCAATCAATTAACGCGCTGTCGTCGAACATTGGCGAGCTGGCTCGTGGGTTGGCATCAGAAACTGTAGTGTCGAGCGGCGGCATCGCGTCCTCTGGATTCAATCAGACCCGAAGGCCATTGCCACTCGGTTGGTCCCGCCTCAGGCCGACAGCAGACACATAAGTTAACACCGAAGTGCAGGCATGGGTAGTTTTCGCGTCGATATCTGCCAACTGTTGCTGATGTAAGCAATTGATTCGATTGGTGTTTGCCCATGGCGTCGGGTGTTGATGGTCAGCATGCCAAGGCATGGAAGCGCCAACATTGATTATCGCCGGAATGAAAGCGGCGAGACCTCGCAGGGCTTCGAGCAGCCTCATTCAACGCTTCGAAGCGGTTTGCTTTGTTGACAACATTTTCTGTTTGCTTGTTGCTGGTTGTTGTTTGCGGGTTGCCTTGCGCGGTTGCCGGGCCAGCTTGATGAACGCCTGCAGGTAGTCGGTATCCAGGTCGGCCTCGCGCGCGCCCAGATGGATTTGCTTGGCAATGCCTTGACGGCCCAGTTTGACGGCCACGATCGGCATCTGGGCGGCGTATTCGAGCAGCAACCAGCGCGGTAGTGCCGCAACGCCCCGACCGCTGGCGACCATCTGCAACATGATGTCGGTGGTTTCGATGGTCTTGTGGCGGCGCGGGGTGATGCCGGCCGGCATCAGAAACTGACTGTAGATGTCCTGGCGCTCCAGGCTGATCGGGTAGCTGATCAATACCTCATTGCTCAATTGGGCGGGCTTGACCCACGCGTGTCTGGCCAGCGGATGCTCGCGCCCGACAACCAGCACTTGTTCATAGTCAAACACCGGCTCGAAATGCAAGCCGGTTTTGTAGAGTGGGTCAGGGGTGACGAGCAAGTCGATTTCGTAGCCGAGCAAAGCGCCAATGCCGCCAAACTGAAATTTCTGCTTGACGTCTACATCGACATCGGGCCAGGCGGCCAGATAAGGGGCAACGGCCTTGAGCAGCCATTGGTAGCAGGGGTGGCATTCCATGCCAATGCGCAATACGCCTCGTTCGCCCTGGGCGAACTGCTGCAGGCGGTCTTCGGCCAGGCTCAGTTGCGGCAGCACCCGGTTGGCAACTCTGAGCAGATATTCGCCGGCCTGGGTCAGGCGCAGGCTACGGCCCTCGCGCAACCAGATCGGGGTGCCCAGTTGTTGCTCGAGCTTTTTGATCGTGTGACTCAGTGCTGACTGCGTCACACACAACTCACTGGCCGCGGCCGTTAACGAGCCTTGCTTTTCGACTTCGCTGACGATGCGTAAATGGAGTTTTTCGAGCATTTTGTCTATGAGCGGAAGTAATTGATTGGTGACAAAGGATCATTTTACTTCACGGGTAGCGTTGCCTACGATGAAACCCTTCATCTCAACCAAGACGGTTTCTCATGGTCACTACACACAATCTGGGCTTTCCGCGCATTGGCGCCAAGCGTGAACTGAAATTTGCACTGGAGTCTTACTGGAAGGGCGAATCCTCGCGCGCGGACTTGCTGGCAACGGGGGCGGCGCTGCGCCAGCGGCACTGGGCCGATCAGGCCCCGGTTGGCGACTTCTCCTTCTATGACCAGATGCTCGATATGAGTTTCATGCTGGGTAACTTGCCCGCCCGCGTGCAAGACCTGGGCGGTGATGCGCTGGACAATTACTTTCGGGTGGCGCGCGGCCGCTCGGCGCCGGGTGCGGCCAGTGCTGGTGCTTGCTGCTCGCAAGTGGCCGCCGGTGAAATGACCAAATGGTTCGATACCAACTATCACTACATCGTGCCGGAGTTGCAAGCCGGCACCAGCTTTACGCTTGATCCGACGCGGCTGCTGTCCGAGTTGCGGGAAGCGCGTGATCACGGGGTTAACGCCAAGCCGGTCATCGTTGGCCCGCTGACGTATCTGGCGCTGGCCAAGGCCCGCGACGGATCAGACCCGTTGAGCCTGTTGCCAGCTCTGATTCCGGTCTACCGGCAATTGTTTGATTGTCTGGCCAACGAGGGCGTTGAATGGGTGCAGATCGATGAACCGATTCTGGTCACCGAGCTGGATGCGCGCTGGCAGCAAGCCTTCGAAACAACTTACCAGCAGTTCAGTCCGTGTGCGGTCAAGCTTCTCCTGACAACCTACTTTGGTCAATTGCAGGACAACCGCCAACTGGCCGCACGCTTACCGGTCGCCGGCCTGCATGTCGATGCCATCAATAACCGCGATGAGCTCGAAGCCTTGCGCGACCTGATGCCGGCCGACAAGATTCTGTCGCTGGGTTTGATTGACGGACGCAATATCTGGAAGACCGACCTGACCGCTGTGCTCGACTGGCTTGAGCCGTTTGCGCAGCGCCTGGGTAAACGCTTGTGGATTGCTCCGTCGTGTTCCTTGCTGCATGTGCCGGTTGATCTGAACAGCGAGCCCGAACTCGATGACGACCTTCGCTCGTGGCTGGCCTTTGCCTTGCAAAAGCTCGGCGAGCTGCAGGTGCTCGCGCAGGCCTTGCGCGAGGGAAGGGCGTCAGTAAGCGAGGCCCTGGCGGCCAACAAGGCCGCCTTGGATTCGCGTCGCTCGTCAACAAGAGTCCACAATCCGGCGGTGCAGGCCGCAGTGGCACAAATCAGCGCCGCGCAAGGGCGCCGCAACAGCGATTTTGCACGGCGCGCGGCGACCCAGGCGGCCTTGTTGAAACTGCCGCCGCTACCGACCACGACAATCGGGTCCTTCCCGCAGACCGCTGAAATTCGCCAGGCGCGCCGGCGCTACAAGGCGGGTGAGCTGGATGCGTCGGCCTATCAGGCGGTGATGCGCGCCGAAATTGCCCGCAGTGTGCATGAGCAAGAGGCGCTGGGTCTGGATGTGCTTGTGCATGGCGAGGCCGAGCGCAACGATATGGTCGAGTACTTCGGCGAGCAACTCGATGGCTACGCGTTCAGCAAGTTCGGGTGGGTGCAATCTTATGGCTCACGATGCGTGAAGCCACCGATCCTGTTTGGCGATATCAGTCGCCCGCATCCGATGACGCTCGAATGGACGACTTACGCGCAGTCGCTGACCGACAAGCCAATGAAGGGCATGCTGACCGGACCGGTCACGATTCTGAACTGGTCGTTCGTGCGCGACGATCAACCCCGCGAAGTGTCATGCCGGCAGTTGGCCCTGGCAATTCGCGAGGAGGTGCTCGATCTGGAGCGCGCCGGCGTTCAAATCATTCAGATTGATGAGGCGGCATTGCGCGAAGGCTTGCCGTTGCGGCGCTCACAATGGCAGAGGTATCTGACCTGGGCTATTGAATCGTTCCGGATTGCCGCCAACGGCGTGCGCGACGAAACGCAGATTCATACGCACATGTGTTATTCGGAATTCAACGACATCATTGCCTCGATTGCCGATATGGATGCCGATGTGATCACGATCGAAACTTCACGCTCGGACATGGAGTTGCTCAGCGCCTTCGATCACTTCAACTACCCCAATCAGATCGGGCCGGGGGTCTACGACATTCATTCGCCCAATACGCCCAGCCAGGAGCAGATCGTGCAGCTGATGCGCAAGGCGGCCGAACGGGTGCCTGCCGAGCGCCTGTGGGTGAATCCGGATTGCGGGCTGAAAACCCGTTCATGGGCAGAGGTAATCCCGGCTCTGAGCAACATGGTCGCTGCCGCCCGGACCTTGCGCACGGAGTTCGGGGCGGGCTGAGGCTGCCCGGTTCAGCCCCGGCCGCGCTGAGTCGAGTACCATCGCGCAGCGCTGCGGCACGTTCAGCGGGCGTCAGTAACGCCCGCTCCGCTACCATCGTGTTTGCAGAACGAGCGCGGCCGCTGGTGGCCGCGGCGCGACGGACAGGCAAGAGGCAGGCAATGAGTAATCCGGGTTTCGATCAGGCCATGATGCGCCAGGCCATCAACCAGGCACAGAATGCGCAAATCATGGGCGAGGTGCCGGTGGGCGCGGTGCTGGTGCGCGACGGCCAGGTGCTGGCCACCGGGTATAACCACCCCATCGGCATGCACGATCCAACCGCACACGCGGAAATACGGGCCTTGCGGGCCGCCGCCGATGTGTCAGGCAACTACCGGCTTACCGATTGTGAGTTGTACGTAACTCTGGAGCCCTGTGCCATGTGCGCCGGGGCGATTCAGCATGCCCGGATCAAGCGGGTGGTCTATGGCGCGCCAGACCCGAAAACAGGTGCTTGTGGCAGCGTGATTGATCTGTTTGCCGAGAGCCGTCTCAACCATCACACGACGGTTGAGGGCGGTTTGCTGCAGGCCGAATGTGCGAGCCTGCTCAGCGAGTTTTTCGCCGAGCGGCGCGCTCAGGCCAAACAACGCCGGGCCGAGGCGGCCCGGGGTGACACCTGAACAGCAAGCGTTGCGTTATTCAACCTTGGCGGCTTCGCGCAGCGACTTCTGCAACTCGATGACGCGTTGACGTTCGAGGCGCTGCTTGATTTGCGGCTTCACCGAATCGATTGACGGCGGCTCGGCCGTACGAGTGTCGTCCAGTCTGATGACGTGATAGCCGAACTGGGTTTTTACCGGCTCCTTGGTGAATTCGCCTTTGGCAAGGTCGGTCATGGCAGCGGCAAATTCCGGCACAAAAGTGGACGGTGTGTTCCAGTCGAGGTCGCCGCCGCGCGCTGCCGAGCCCGGATCTTTGGAAACCTTGGCCAGTTCGGCAAAGTCTTTGCCGCCATTGAGTTCGGTAATGATGTTTTTGGCTTCGTCTTCGGTTTCAACCAGGATGTGCCGGGCCCGATATTCCTTGGCGCCCGATTCGGCGGCCGCAACCTTGGCGTACTCGGCGGCAATCTGCTCGTCGGTGACCGGGTTCTTGTCCAGCGTGTCGCGGATCAGGGCGCCGATCAGGATGTCCTGCTGGGCTCGCACCAGTTGATTGTCGACATCGGGCTGCTTGTCCAGTTCGCGCTTGCTGGCTTCCTGAACAAAGAGCTCACGGGCGATGAGTTCTTCGCGGACAGCCTGACGCATGTCGGGGGTGTCGGGGCGTCCCTGAGCGACCATGGCTTTGACAAAGGCTTCAACGCGAGAGGCCGGAATGGCCGTGCCGTTGACGACAGCAGCGTTTTCGGCGGCGGCGAGCGACGAGGCGCCGGCCAGCAGTACGGCGAACAGCAGATGCCCGGAACGAAAAGCGCGCCGGGGGGCGGTTGGCGCAGTGGCACGGGTGGCATCGATGATCGGCATCTTGGAATTCCTTGGGGTTTGGGGTTTGGGGGGCTCAGTCGGCTGCCGGGGGCAGGCGAGCTTCGATCGATAAGGCGTGGATGCGGTCGGGCATCCAGTCCTGAACGGTTGCATACACCAGGCGGTGGCGAGCCAGAGGGCTCAGCCCGCGAAAAAGCTCGCTGGTGATGATGACACGGTAATGGCCGGCGCCGCCCGCTGCACCGGCATGGCCGGCGTGCAAATGGCTCTCGTCGATGACCTCCAGCGCCTCGTCCGGAAAGGCGATTCTGATGCGTTCTTGCACTTGCTGACTGCTTGGTCGCGACATAACGTATTGGTTGCTATAATGATAGGTTGCATTATGCCAGTGATAGATGAAGCAACGACGGAGGCCTTCCTGCCAGACAGGCAGGGCCGGTGCAACAAACCGTAAAAGCCGATAGTCAGGAAGTCACCGTGGCAGTGGGATGCGTCATTCAATCCGTTTGGGAACCGTTAATCATGGCAGAAATCAGTCGTAACCGTCGTAACACCCTTGAGCGTAAGTGCTTGCCCAAGTCGCTGAAGCGCCTTTTCAAAGGCTCGACCCGTACCACCTTCAAAATGCTCGAAAAGGTCAAGCCGACCAAAAATACCCGCAGCTAAGCCGCTGCCTGGGACGGCGCCAGCAGGCAAACATCTTGCTGGACGCCGGGTCGGTCCCGTCCCCTGTTTGGGGCGTACGGAGCGCTGCCAATGGCGCGCAAATCCGACCAGACAATCTCCATACCGCTTTGATGGGCCTTGCAGGCCGCGCGGCGGTGGCGTTGCCAGCAATGCATGCTCAGCGTCCGATCGAATTCCTTTCTCAAGCCAGGCCGTGTGCCCCGACATCGGGCGCGGGTATTACTCCGCGCTGACGAGCGGCCGAGCCATGCGCAGGCGCTGCACCGTCTCGTCAGCAGTGGCCGTTGCACAGTAATAGTGCTGGCCTGTATCCCCCATTGCAATAACGCAATTCGCAGGCCGGTACGGATATCTGCCAACGCAGCAGACCGGCGGACATTGACGCCCATGGGTTGACCGGCGTCGACGGAGGTTTTGCCGTCGCTAGTAGAATCGTCGTCAATCAACCTTTTTGACCGGCCGGCTGGCAGGGCTTGTCATGAACAGCAAAAAATGTCGAAGGAGACTTAATCGATGAATGGTTTGATGATGGAGATGCCGCTGCTCATCTCATCAATTCTGAAACATGCCGCACGCCACCACGGCGACGTGGAAATCGTCTCGCGCCGCACCGAAGGCGACATGCACCGGATGACGTACGCCGAGATGGAAGAACGGTCCCGGCGTTTGGCCAGCGCATTTGCCGGTGCCGGCGTCGGCCCTGGTGATCGCGTGGGAACCCTCGCCTGGAACAACTACCGGCACATGGAGCTGTACTACGCGGTCGGTGGCATGGGTAGCGTGATCCACACCATCAATCCGCGTTTGCATCCCGAGCAGATCGCCTGGATCGTCAATCATGCCGAGGACAAATACCTCGCCTTCGATCTGACCTTCTTGCCACTGGTCAAAGCCATTGCGCCGCATTGCCCGAACGTCAAGGGCTGGATTGCGATGTGTGATGAGGGCGCGCAGCCGGTTGAAGCCGACATCAGGAAACTGCTCAACTACGAAACCTTGCTCGAGGCGGGCGATTCGACCTACGTCTGGCCGACGTTTTCCGAAGAGTCGGCGGTGGCGCTTTGCTACACGTCGGGCACGACGGGTAACCCCAAGGGCGCGCTGTACTCGCATCGCTCGACGGTATTGCATGCGTATGCGGCCGCGTTGCCTGATGCGATGGGGGCTTCGGCGCGCGATGTGATTCTGCCGGTCGTACCGATGTTTCACGTCAACGCCTGGGGTATTCCGTATGTGGCACCGTTGGTTGGCGCGACGTTGGTGTTCCCCGGTCCGCGCCTTGACGGTCAAAGTCTCTACGAGTTGTTCGAAGCCGAAGGGGTTACCTATTCGGCTGGTGTACCCACGGTATGGCTGGGCTTGCTGGCTCACGTCGAGGGTAACAAGCTGCCGTTCAACACCCTGAACCGCACGGTCATTGGCGGCTCGGCTTGCCCGCCAGCGATGATCCGTTCGTTCCGCGCGCTTGGTGTCGAAGTCATTCATGCCTGGGGCATGACCGAGTTGTCGCCTCTGGGCACGCTCAGCCGCTTGCAGCACAAGCACGAATCGGCCGACGAAGAGACGCAACTCAAGATTTTCGAAAAGCAGGGCCATGTCGTGTATGGCGTGGACATGAAAATTGTCGACGACGAAGGCAAAGCGCTGCCCTGGGATGGCACCACTTACGGCAACCTGCTGGTGCGCGGACCGTGGGTCATTCGCGAATACTTCAAAGGCGACGGTGGCGACCCGCTGCAGCCTGACGTCAATGGCGACGGCTGGTTCCCCACGGGTGACGTGGCCACGATTGATGCCGATGGCTATATGCAGATTACCGATCGCAGCAAAGATGTGATCAAGTCCGGTGGTGAGTGGATCAGTACCATTGATCTGGAAAACCTGGCGATCGGACACCCGGCCGTGGCCAATGCCGCAGTCATTGGCGTGGCTCATCCCAAGTGGGACGAGCGGCCGCTGCTGATCATCAAGCTCAAGGAAGGCCAAAGCGTAACGGCCGCCGAGATGATCAGTTTTTATGAAGGTAAGGTAGCCAAATTCTGGATGCCTGATGATGTGCAGTTCGTCGAAGACATCCCTTTGGGCGCAACTGGCAAAATCCTGAAAACGAAACTGCGTGAGCAGTTCAAAGACTACAAATTGCCGACCGCCTGATATTCATACAGGTTGGTTTGACCGGTTGCAGGCCTTGGGTCTGCAACTTTCCCCTTTTTTCGCTGGTGCACGCACCGGCTCATTGCTGATTGAGGAACGACTGATGACTCAGGCCCGCTACACCCAGCACGGCGATATCGCCGTCATCACCATGGATAACCCGCCGGTCAATGGCCTCGGGCACAAGCTGCGCACCGGCATCGTGAACGGTATCATCCGCGCCAATGCGGAAAGCAGCGTCAAAGCTATTGTCTTGACCGGACACGGCAAGGCCTTTTCGGGCGGCGCCGATATTCGCGAGTTCAATACGCCCGCATCCACCGCCGAACCCAACCTGGGCACGGTGATCAAAGAGCTGGAGCGCTCGACCAAGCCCGTGATTGCCGCCGTGCATTCGGTCGCGATGGGTGGTGGTCTCGAACTGGCGCTCGGCTGTCATTACCGGGTGGCTTTGCCCGGCGCACTGATCGCGCTGCCCGAAGTCAAACTGGGCATCCTGCCCGGCGCCGGTGGCACGCAACGCTTGCCGCGGGTGATTCCGTTCGAAATGGCGATGAACATGATCGTCTCGGGCGAACCGGTCAAATCGGAAGCATTGGCCGACACCGCGCTGTTTGATGAAATCATCGAAGGCGATCTGACCGAAGGCGCGATGGCGTTTGCGCGTAAGGTGATTGCTGACGGCAGCAAACTGCCGCTGGTGCGCAACATGAAGGTCGATTACCCGGAAGCCGAAGGCTTCTCGATGGTCGCGCTCAATACCGTGCAGACGATGATGCCGCAGTTTCCGGCCCCGGCTAAATGTGTTGAGGCGGTGAAAGCCGCGGCCACCAAGCCCTTCGATGAAGGCGTGGCGCTGGAGCGCTCGTTCTTCATCGGCTTGGTGCAAACGCCTGAATCCAAAGCGCTGCGCCATGCCTTCTTTGCCGAGCGCGCGGCCACCAAGATTCCGGATGTGCCCGCCGACACGCCGCTGCGTGAAATCAACTCGGTGGCCGTCATCGGTGCCGGCACGATGGGTGGCGGTATTGCGATGAACTTCATCAATGCCGGCATCCCGGTGGTCTTGCTCGAGCAAAAGCAGGAAGCACTCGACCGCGGCATGGCAACCATCCGCAAGAACTACGAGAACACCGTCAAGAAAGGTCGCCTGAAGCCTGAAGCTGCCGAGAAGGCTCTCAGCCTGATCACGCCTTCACTGAGCTACGACGACATCAACAATACCGATATGGTTGTTGAGGCGGTCTTCGAGGACATGAACGTCAAGAAGGTGGTGTTCCAGAACCTCGACAAGTACATGAAGAAGGGCGCCATCATTGCGACCAACACGTCGACCCTCGACGTCAATGTGATTGCCAGCTTCACCAAGCGCCCCGAAGATGTGATCGGGACGCACTTCTTCTCGCCGGCCAATGTCATGAAGTTGCTGGAAGTCGTGCGTGGTGAGAAAACCGCCAAAGATGTGCTGGCAACCACGATGAAACTGGCCAAGCGCATTCGCAAGACTGCGGTAGTCAGTGGTGTGTGCGACGGCTTCATCGGTAACCGGATGATCGAGCAATACAGCCGCCAGGCCACG
>CAXBNM010000104.1:0-13552 GCA_963976885.1 uncultured Burkholderiaceae bacterium | reverse complement strand
GTCTTTGCGCGGATCGGACGCGCCGGCCAACAGGTTCGTTTGCAGATCGAGACGAATCGCCTGCGAGCCGCCGATACCGATTTCCGGTCGCACGACCTTGTGGCCCATTGCGGTCAATTCGGCCGCTACGGTGTCGCTGTAACCGGCTTCAAGACTCAACTCGCCGGTCAGCAGATCGGCGAAGCCGCGCGGCATATCCATGGCTTGCTGCAAACCCATCTTGAAATCAACCAGATTGGAAACGAAGCGTGCATGGCCCGCCGCCTGATACGCACCACCCATGACGCCAAACGGCATCATGTAGTCGCCCGGGCGGGTCAGCAAACCGGGAATCAGCGTATGCAGCGGCCGCTTGCGCCCGGCCAGTTCGTTCGCATGGTCGGCGGTCAGGTTGAAACCGGCCCCACGGTTCTGGAACAGCAGACCGAAGCGATTCGACGCCAGGCCCGAACCAAAGGGATGGAAGATCGAGTAGATCATTGAGACCGCATTGCGCTGCTCGTCCACCACAGTCAGGTAAACCGTGTCCTTGTGAACCGCTTCGGTACGCGCCGTCACATCGTGCATGGCCCGCTCCGGATTGATCAGTGCCGCCAGTTCGTCGGCGGTCTGCTCGGACAACATGTGCGCCAGGCGCAACTCGCTGGTTTGCGGATCGGCGATGAAGCGATTGCGTGCTTCATAGGCCAGCTTGGTCGCTTCGGCTTCCAGGTGGGTGCGCTGCGTGCCATTCGGATCAAGCGAGGCAATATCGAAGCGGCGCAGAATATTCATGATGAGCAGCGCGGTAGCGCCCTGCCCGTTCGGCGGCAACTCGACGAGCTTATGACCGTGATAATCGGTGCTGATCGGGTCGACATAATCGCAGGCAGTGGCGGCAAAATCCTCAAGCGTGTGCAGACCGCCAAGCGCATTGAGCGAATCGACCATATCCTGAGCGACCTCGCCTTCGTAGAAGCCGGCCCGCCCTTCACTGGCAATGCGACGCAACACTTCAGCCTGACCGGGCGCGTTGAACAGCGTGCCTTCGGCAAACGGCTTGCCGTCTTTCAGAAAGAAGCGGCGGGCATCACCTTGCAGATTTTCGCCCTGCGCCTGCCAGTCACAGGCGGTGCGCGGTGATACCACCACGCCTTGCTCGAAGGTCTTGATGACCGGCGCCAGGCAATCAGCCCAGCCCATGGTGCCGTGATCGGCCAGCAGACGGTCGAACATGTCGATGGCACCGGGCACCGATACCGCATGGGCCGAGTTGAGATCAATGGTGCTCTGGCCCTGATCGCGCAGACGCTGCGCGTTCAGTGCGGCCGGCGAGCGCCCCGAACCATTGATGGCCATGAAGCCGTCCTGACCGGCTTTGCGAAACAGCGCGAAGCCGTCGCCGCCCAATCCGCACATCATCGGTTCGGCCACGCCAAGCATGATCGCAGCGCTTATTGCCGCGTCGAACGCATTGCCCCCGCGGGCCAGTACCTCGAGCGCCAGGCGTGAGGCCATCGGATGCGAGGTAGCGGCCATCGCATTGGCGGCATAAACGACCGAGCGGCCGGGTGATTGAAAAACAGGCATGAAATTCTCCGAAGAAAGACGATCAGGACCGGCGAATCGAATCGATTGCTGTCACGAACTTCTGGGCAGTTTCGGCCACAGAAGCTGCGCTCTGGCCGGGTTTGTAAAGAGAGCCACCGAGCCCGAAGCCGTTGGCGCCGGCGTCCCAGTAACTCTGCATATTGGTCAGGTTGATGCCGCCGACCGGCAGCAGACGGGCCGCTTCGGGCAGCACCGCGCGCAGCGCCTTGATGCCAACGGGCGGCATGGCCTCGGCGGGAAAGATTTTCAGCGCCGCCGCGCCGGCGTCGAGCGCGGTAAAGGCCTCACTGGCGGTGAACACACCAGGGCACCAGGCAATGCCGGCACGGGTGGCTACCCGGCCCACGTCGAGATTGAGATTCGGCGCGATCAGCAACTGGCCGCCGCTGTCGAGCACCTGATGCGCCTGATCCTCATTGAGCACGGTGCCGGCACCAACCAGCACCTCGTTACCAAACCTGCTGGCGATAGTGGCAATGCTTTTCAACGGCTGCGGCGAATTGAGCGGCACTTCGATGATGCGAAACCCGCTGTCGACCAGTGCGGTGGCCACGGCCAGTGCTTCGGTCGGTTGCAAGCCGCGCAGAATCGCGATCAGCGGCAGCGTATTCAGTGATTCGTGCAGTTCAGTGGTTTTCATGAGCGGGGTGGCCTGCAGGCAGACAAGGGTTACTGAAAACGGAAAAGAAGACCGAGCCAGACGCCGCCGATGGAGCCACGCGCAACGCCGGGCAGAACGCCACTTCGGGCATGACAAGGACGCTCAAAGCAGCCCGGCCAGCCGGGCCAGCGCAAGCTGCCCGTGTGCGGCACTGCCGGGTTCAGCCACAACGGCTTGCCGGCCAGCCATGGCAATCACCTGCGCGTAGCGGGCGGCCAGATCACCACGGCCGATCACAATCAACTGGTTGGCGGCCTGATCGATCTGCCCGGCCACTTCGGCGCCGACAAGCAAGCCACCCAGATAGTCCCGCGTTTGCCCGACCGGCATCCGGCCCAGCAGCGGCAAGGCCCGTACCGAGAAGCAATGCGCGAGCAAGCGCGCCGGCTCGCGCAAACCAAGCTCGGCACCGGCCGTGAATGCCGGCGGCGACACGGCGTCGGCTTCCATCAGTTTGCTCAAAATGGTGTGTTTGCTCAGCACATGAAAAATCTCGCCGGTCATGCAGGTGGCAAAGGATTCAATCCGACCGTCCTGCACCTGCGCCCACTTGCTGTGCGTGCCGGGCAGCACGAACTGGCCACTCATGGACGGCGCGGACGCCTCGCCGGCCTTTTGCCGGGCGGCGGCCAGCCAGCCAAGCAGCTCGGTTTCTTCGCCGCGCATCACGTCGGCCTGCGGCCCGGCCGCCACATCCGGCGCAACGCCTGCCGACGCCGGCCCGGCCTGGCTCACGCCGGGCACGAAATGCAGACGGCGACCGGCCGCACTGCGCAACGGCACCAGCGCACCGGCCAGTGCGTCGAGAGCGGCCGGGGTCGGCAGATAAGGCGTTTCCACCCAGCCATTCCGGCTGGTAATCATGCCGGACAGCACAACCGGCACTTTCGTGTCGATCTGCCAGGGCGCCAGCAAGGCTTCAAGCGTTTGCTCAAACGCGCCGGGCTCGATGGCCTGAATGCCGCTCGGGCTATTGCGCTGCGCCAGAATGCGGCCACTGGCATCGAGGGCCACCGCACGCAGCGACGATGTGCCCCAATCAATGCCGAGCAGCGCGGCGTTTGCCAGTTCGGTCATGCCGGCGCGTTGCCGTCTGCATCCTGACCGGCTTCGGGTTCAAAACTGATGAGACCACCCGGCCGGGTCAACGCGTGGCGGATTTCATCCGGAATGCGCAGCGACTTGAGGGAGCCGTCTTCCTGAATCTGGGCGTGAATCCGAATGGCTCGCCCTTCGGTAATCACCTCTCCCGAGCCGACCTGCACGGCTTTGCAGTCCCAGTGCAAGGTGGAGCCGCCCAGTTTGGCCAGCTGAATCGTGGCGCGGACCTTGTCGCCGTATGCGGCAGGACCGACAAAGCGGAAATGCACATCACCCATCACAAAAGCGGTCCGGTTTTCCTTGATCAGCTTTTCGGTTGGAAAACCGATCGCACGCAGCAGATCATGCTCGGTATCGTTGAACCAGGCCAGCATCAGCGGGAAATAGACCAGGCCAAACGGATCGGATTCACCCCACTTGACGGTGATTTCGGTGGAATAGGTAATCATGGTGAGCTTGTGCTTCCTGACAAAGGGTAGACCGGGGCCAACATGCAGACATGCGAGCCCCCGGGGAATAGTCCCAATGATGCCATTGTCGGCGCGCCCCCCGGGTTACAAGCAAGCTACGTGCCGGCCGGGTTCAAACCCAGTCGGCTCCGGGCTCAGAACAAGCCGCCAATCCGGCCGTCGTCGTCGACGTCAATCTTCAGCGCGGCCGGGGCTTTGGGCAGCCCAGGCATCGTCATGACATCGCCGCAGATCATCACCACGAATTCGGCGCCAGCCGACAAACGCACCTCTCGCACATTCACCGTATGCCCGGTCGGGGCGCCGCGCGCCGCCGGATCGGTCGAGAATGAATACTGGGTCTTGGCCACGCAGACCGGCATGTGGCCATAGCCTTCCTGCTGCAACTGTTCAATTTGCGCCCGCACCTTGGCCGAGGCGCTGATACCGGCAGCGCCGTAGATCTTTTGCGCCACGGCCTGCATCTTGTCCCAGAGCGAGGCTTCATCGGGATAGGTAAAGTTGAGCGCCGGCGTCGGCTGCTCGCACATGGCCACCACTTGCCGGGCCAGATCGGCCGCGCCTGCGCCGCCTTCGGCCCAGTGCCGGGCGGTCACCACCGGCACCGAACGAGCCGCCATCTGCTCTTTGATGAACGCATGTTCGGCATCGGTATCAGCCGTGAAATGATTGACCGACACCACGCAACGGAGACCGAAGTGTTTGGTCAGATTTTCAACATGGCGAATCAGATTGGCCAGCCCGGCTTCGAGCGCGGTCAAGTCCTCGGTGCCGAGATCGGCCAGCGCCACCCCGCCGTGATACTTGAGCGCCCGCACCGTTGCTACGATGACCACCACATCCGGCCGCATGCCGGTTTTGCGGCACTTGATGTCGAGGAATTTCTCGGCACCCAGATCGGCGCCGAAGCCCGCTTCGGTAACGACATAGTCGGCCAGTTTGAGCGCTGCACGCGTCGCAATGACCGAATTGCAGCCATGGGCGATATTGGCAAACGGGCCGCCATGGATGATGGCCGGATTGTTCTCGAGGGTCTGCACCAGATTGGGTTTGATGGCATCGCGGAGCAGCGCCGTCATCGCCCCTTGCGCATTCAGGTCGGCCGCCCGGACCGGTTTGCCCTCACGGGTGCGGGCCACAATGATATTGCCCAGGCGCCGCTTCAGATCGACCAGATCATCGGCGAGGCAGAAAATTGCCATCACCTCCGAAGCGACGACGATATCAAAGCCGTCTTCGCGCACATAACCGTTGGCCGGCCCGCCCATGCCCACCGTGAGGTGGCGCAGCGCCCGGTCATTCATGTCCATCACGCGCTTCCAGGTAATGCGGCGCGTATCGATGCCCAACTCGTTGCCGTGATGGATATGGTTGTCGATCATCGCGGCCAGCAAATTATTGGCCAGCCCGATCGCATTGAAGTCACCCGTAAAGTGCAGATTGATATCTTCCATCGGCACCACCTGCGCCATGCCGCCACCGGCCGCCCCGCCCTTGAGGCCGAACACCGGCCCCAGCGAGGGCTCACGCAGCGCAATCAATGCGTTCTTGCCGATGTGGTTCAGACCATCGCCCAGGCCGACCGTGGTTGTGGTCTTGCCCTCACCGGCCGGCGTCGGACTGATGGCCGTCACCAGAATCAGCTTGCCATCGGGTCGGTCCTTGAGCCCGGCCAGTGCATCCAGTGAAATTTTTGCCTTGGTATGGCCGTAGGGTTCGATTGCCGCGGCATCAAAGCCGAGTTTGTCGTGAGCGATTTCGCTGATCGGCCGCAAACTGGCGGCTTGGGCGATTTCGATATCTGATTTCAAGGCTCATTCCTGGTTAAGGTTGACTGGAGGTCATGCACAGACGGATCCGACGCTCAAGTGTGACATAGCCGGCCAATCCGTTCATCCAGGCCGGCCCAGGCGAGCCTGCCTCGGTTCAGTTATAGCGCCGGCGCGAGGTCTGCCGCGCCTGCACACCGATGGCCTCGCCCGCCGCCTCGTCAGCCGTTTGCTGGCGGTCGGCCAGCAAGGCCTGATCGCGGCGCGAGCGCTCGGCACTGGGCGCATGTCCGAAGGCCTTGCGAAACGCCCGCGCAAAGTGCGCCGGCGAGACGAATCCGCAGGTCGCGCCGACCTCGGTAACGGTCATAGCGGTGGAGCGCAACAAGGCCTGCGCGCGATCGAGTCGCTGGGCGAGATGAAACTGCGACGGCGACTGACCCAGATACTTGCGATACAGGCGCAACAACTGACGTTCGGAAACGCCGACCATGCGGGCAATCTCGGCAACTTCGACCCGCCCCTCGGGTGCCGATTCGCCGGCCTGGATGGCCGCCGCGAGCCGCTCATGCGGCGGGCGCATGCGCTGGCTGTCACCGCCGCGGCGCAACTCCTGACGAATACAGTGCTCGGCCACCTGCAGCGCAATGTGCTCGCCATGGTCGGCTTCAATCAGATTGAGAATCAGATCGAGCACGGCGGTGCCACCGGCACAACTGATCGGCCCATCTGCACCAATTTCGAACAAGGTGTTGACCACTTCGATGTGTGGATAGCGCTCGGCAAACGCACTGGTCACCTCCCAGTGCATCGTCACCGGATGATGTTCGAGCAACTCGGCCCGGGCCAGTACGAACGCGGCCGCATCAATCGAGACGATCCGGGTGCCCTGACGGGCAATGCGCCGCAACCAGGCCGAAAGTCCATCGGTCAGATGTTGCTCGGGATGCATATCGGCGCAGATCAGCAAGGTGCCGGGCGCGGCCGTATCGGTTATCGCGCCCTCGGTGGCAATCATGATGCCGTTGTCATCCGACACTGGCTGCCCGTCGATGGAATACAGGTGCCAGCGGTACGGCTGGCTCAGATAGCGATTGGCAATGCGCAGCGGCTCAATGGCCGAGGCCAGCGACAACACCGTGAAGCGCGGGATCAGCAAAAAAGCGATCGGGTTTTTGAGCACGCCGGCCGCAGCCGGCATCCGGCCGGCGCCCGCAGCGGGAGGTGGAGGGATTGTCGGCGAGCGGCTCATCGGCTGATCCTACAACAGCGCCGGCCCATCTCCCACAGCGGTTAACATACGGACCCGCAAGCGGCGCCCGCCCCGCTTTGGCTCTGTACCGATCAACCCAAGGAAGTAATCTCGATGGCCGCTACCTACAACCTCACCCTGTCTTGTCCGGATCGCAAAGGCATCGTCCATGCCGTCACCGGTTTCCTGGTCGAGCGCGACGCCAACATTCTGGAAGCCGCGCAGTTCGACGATCAGAGCACCGGTCTGTTTTTCATGCGGGTGCAGTTTGAGCTTGGTCAGGCCGACAGCGAAGAGTCGCTGGACGACATCGAAACCGCTTTCGAACCGGTTGCCGAGCAATACCAGATGAACTGCCGCTTCGCGCAGGCCAACAAGCCGATGCCGACCATCATCATGGTTTCGCAGCTGGGCCACTGCCTGAACAACCTGTTGTTCAGAATCCGCTCGGGTCTGTTGCCCATCGATGTGAAAGCCATTGTCTCCAATCACCGCGCCTTCTATCAGCTGGCGGCCAGCTACGACATTCCGTTTCATCATGTTCCGGTCACCCGCGACACCAAGCCGGCGGCAGAAGAGCGCTTGCTGGAAATTTTCAACGAATCGGGCGCCGAGTTGCTGGTACTGGCCCGCTACATGCAGATTCTGTCCGATGACTTGTGTCAGCAACTGGCTGGGCGAGCCATCAATATCCACCACTCGTTTCTGCCCAGCTTCAAGGGTGCACGGCCTTATCAGCAAGCCCATGATCGCGGCGTCAAACTGATCGGCGCCACCGCCCACTACGTCACCGGTGATCTCGACGAAGGCCCGATCATCGAGCAAGACGTCGCCCGCGCCGACCACGCCATGGATACCGCCACCCTCACCGCTATCGGCCAGGACACCGAAAACGTCGTGCTGGCGCGCGCCGTGAAGTGGCATGCCGAGCAACGTATTTTGGTCAATGGTCACAAAACCGTCGTGTTTCGCTGATTGCGCGGCGTGGCCGCTG
Organism: uncultured Burkholderiaceae bacterium; assembly: GCA_963976885.1. Taxonomy (GTDB): domain Bacteria; phylum Pseudomonadota; class Gammaproteobacteria; order Burkholderiales; family Burkholderiaceae_E; genus JAUIAI01. Next base: position 5,715 of record CAXBNM010000104.1, on the reverse strand, counting down.
AATATCAGTCGGCAAATAGAAAAAGGGCTGGTCGGTGACCAGCCCTTTTTCTATTTGCAAACCCAAACGATCAGGTTATATGATTCATATATAAATCATATAAAAGGATGCCAAATGGGCATTGTGAACATCGACGACGATCTGCATGACCAGATTCGCAAAGCCAGTGCCGTCGCGTGCCGATCCATCAATGGACAGGCGGCTTTCTGGATCAGAATTGGCATGTTGTGCGAAATGAATCCGACGCAATCATTCAATGATGTCGTGACGCAAGAACTCCGGGCCGCCGGCGTTGTCACCCGAGCGGTCAACACCGATACAGTATGACCAAGCGACCGGAAGAAATCGCGCTGATGGCCAAGGCCGGCCAGTTGCTGGCAAGCGTCTTTGGCAAGCTCGATCAATGCGCACTGATCGGTATGTCAACCATGCAGGTGAACGACATGGTCGACAGTTTCATCGTCAATGAACTCAACGCGCGCCCGGCAAGCAAAGGTCAGTACGGCTATGCCTACGCGCTCAACTCATCGCCGAACAATGTCGTTTGCCACGGCATGCCCTCAACCACTGATATCCTGCGCGACGGCGACATCGTGAACTTCGACATCACGCTGGAGAAAAACGGCTTCATCGCCGATTCCAGCAAAACCTATCTCGTCGGCGAAGTGTCGCCCGCCGCCAAACGGCTCGTGCACGTCACGTATGAAGCCATGTGGAGAGGTATCAAAGCCGTTCGCCCAGGGGCCAGGCTCGGTGATGTCGGCCATGCCATCGAGCGTCACGCCCGGCGCCATGGTTACTCCGTCGTCAGAGAGTACTGCGGACACGGTATTGGCCGGGAAATGCACGAAGCCCCCGAGGTGCTGCATTGGGGTGAACCGCGAACCGGGCTGCTGCTTCGGCAAGGCATGGTATTTACCATTGAACCGATGCTTAATCAGGGGCGTCGATTCGTCCAATCCAAAGACGATGGCTGGACGGTCGTGACAGAAGACGGAAAACTGTCTGCGCAGTTCGAACACACGGTGGCCGTTACCGACAACGGCGTGCAGGTTCTGACCTTGCGGCCCGACGAAAGACCCCCACACTGAACAAGGCCGCGCAATTGCTCGCATGTTCATTGCTTGCAATACATGCGGCGCCTGGCGGGACTGAAGGCAGGCGCCCATAGCAAAAAAGGGCTGGTCAGTGACCAGCCCTTTTTCTTGAACACCACCTTCAATCAGAACGACTTCATCGCTTCGCGCAGTTTGCTGGCGATTTCATCGATGTGGGCCGGCTCTGCAATCAGCGGCGGCGCAATCAGCAAAGCGTCGCCGGTGTTTTTCTGATGCAGCCCGCTGTCGAACAGCTTCTTTTGCAGCGCATGGCCACGCTGGCCTGGCGCACCGTCGGGCTTGAGTTCGATGGCCGCCATCATGCCCATGCTGCGCACGTCGGCTACAAAGTCGAACTCCTGGAACTCATGCATCTTGTCGGCAAAGTACGGCGTCAGCGCCTTGGCCTTGCTGACCAGATCATCCTTGGCGAAGATGTCCATCATGGCCAGGCCTGCCGCGCAGGCTGCCGGATGACCCGAGTAGGTATAGCCATGGAAGAATTCAACACCGCGTTCCGGGCCGGCATTGGTGATGGCGTCGTAAACACTTTCGCGTGCGGCCACCGCACCCATCGGCTGGGCACCGTTGGTGAGCGCCTTGGCCATCGTCATGATGTCCGGGGTCACCCCAAAGGCTTGCGCGGCGAAGTAGTCGCCCATGCGGCCCCAGCCGGTAATCACTTCGTCGAAGACCAGCAAAATGCCGTGCTCATCGCAGATCTTGCGCAGACGGTTCAGGTAACCCTTGGGCGGCGGCAGGCAGCCAAAGGAGCCGGCCATCGGCTCAACGAATACCGCCGCAATATTTTCGCCACCGTGCAGCTGGCAAAAACGCAGCAAGTCGTCGGCCAGCTCAGCACCGTGCTCGGGCTGGCCGCGTGAGAAGCGATTTTCCTCGAGTTGGGTGTGGCGCATGTGATATACGCCGGGCAAGCCCACGCCAAACGCGCGACGGTTGTTGACCATGCCGCCCAGCGCAACACCACCCATGTTGACGCCGTGATAGGCGCGCTCGCGGGAGATGAACAACTGGCGCTGCGGTTCGCCGCGTACGCGGTGGTACATGAGCGCCATCTTCATGGCGGTGTCGATCGATTCGCTGCCCGAGTTGGTAAAGAACACCCGGTTCAGATCGTCCGGCGTGTGCTGGGCCACGCGGGACGCCAGCTCAAACGCCTTGGGGTGCGCGCGCAGAAACGGGGCGGTGAAATCGAGGGTACCGAGTTGTTCGGCAACGGCCGCGGTGATCTCGGGCCGGCAATGGCCGGCGGCCACGCAGAACAGGCCCGAGGAAGCATCGATGATCTTGTCGCCGCCCGGTGTGTACAAATACATCCCTTCGGCACGATTGATCAGCCGCGGCTCTTGCTTGAATTCCTTGTTTGCCGTGAACGGCATCCAGTAAGGGCTGAGCTGGTTCTCCAGAATCGGGTCTGCGTGGCCCATGAGGTATCTCCGTATAAGGTGAATCAGGATGACAAATGACCGGCCTGAGAAGCCTGTCTGCCAATTCTGGCAACAACCAGCAGACTCGGCACATCCGAGCCGGTCACCGACTTGACTAAATCCGACACCGAATCTAATAAATAAGCCCGGTGCGCCTGTTTCAGGCGCACCGGGCTTGACTGCATCGGCACTGTCGCCCCCCAGGCTGTCGCACGAGCCTTGTGCGGCCAGCGCCGCGACCAGTTCCCCGCTGGCATTGCGCACCGGCACGGCCAGACAACTCACCCCGGCCAGGTATTCCTCGCACTCCACCGCAAAACCCTGACGACGGATGTCTTCCAGTTCGCGCGTCAGCGAATCTGCATTGGTGTGGGTTTTTTCGGTGTAGCCAATGAATGGCGTCGCGCGCAGAAAGCGCTCCCGGCTGCGCCGGCTCATGCCGCTCAGGAACAGCTTGCCGCTGGCTGAGGCATAGAGCGGTACCGAAGAGCCGATTTTCAGCGTTACCCGCAGCGGCCAGGACGCTTCGACCCGGTCCAGCAAGGTAACGGTGTGCTGATCGGGTACGGCCAGATTGCAGGTTTCCCCAATCTGTTCAACCAGCTCTTCAAGAATGGCATGACGCGCGGCATAAGCCGGCGAGTGGCGCAACACCTGCAACGACATGTCGTGCAAGCGATGACCGGCCTGATAACGCTTGGCGCCAGGCTCCTTGACGACAAAGCCGGCGTGCTCCAGCGTACCCAGAATGCGATACACGGTGGCCTTGGGTAATCCGACCGCCCGGCAGATATCGGCCAGTTGCGGATTTTCGGCATTACGGGTCACCACCTCAAGAATTTCGATGGCCCGGATAACCGCCGAGCCACCCGGAGGCGCACGATCGGTTGTGCCGGCTACCAGCTGCTTGACCTGCAATAACTGCTCAGTCTCGGCATCTCTAGATCGCTCGTTATCACGAAGCGAAATATAAGAACCCAAACTCTCGGTGCCCAACTCATTTCTGGTCAGGCCTACCTGCGTTGATTCTTCCACTTTGTTCCTCCACCCCAAACCGTTATAGGTCGATTCGTCGGCGTTACGGCTTAAGTAACCGGGCCCATTATGCAGAAAATGAAATTGAGGTCACAAAATGCCACGTTCCACTCTGTAAGTCCCCCTTCGCCATTGCTACACGCACCGCGCAATCGGTGTGGGGCGGTAGACTTGCGGGTTGTTCCCATGACCCCATGAACCGACTCCCCCGATGAACGAGAAATACGAACCGGCAGCCGTTGAAGCGGCCGCCCAGAAGGTCTGGCAGGACCAGCAGGCATTCAAAGCAATTGAGAACGATCCACGCTTTCCGAAGGGAAAGTTCTACGTCTGCTCGATGCTGCCCTACCCCTCCGGCAAATTGCATATGGGGCATGTGCGCAACTACACGATCAACGATGTGATGTATCGCTACATGCGCATGAACGGCTACAACGTCTTGTCGCCGATGGGCTGGGATGCGTTCGGTCTGCCGGCCGAAAATGCCGCCATCGAACAAGGCGTGGCACCGGCCACCTGGACCCGGCGCAACATCGCCGACATGAAGGCACAGATGGAGCCGCTCGGCATTGCGTTCGACTGGGATCGCGAACTGGCCGCCTGCGATCCTGATTACTACAAGTGGAACCAGTGGATGTTCCTCAAGATGCTCGAAAAAGGCATCGCCTATCGCAAGACGCAAGTCGTCAACTGGGATCCGATCGATCAGACGGTGCTGGCCAACGAACAAGTCATCGACGGGCGCGGCTGGCGCACCGGCGCACTGGTCGAGAAACGCGAAATTCCCGGCTACTACCTGGCCATCACGAAATACGCGCCCGAGTTGCTCGCCGACATTGCCAAACTGGGCTGGCCCGAACGGGTCAAGCTGATGCAGGAAAACTGGCTGGGCCGTTCAACCGGCGTGCGCTTTGCCTTCACGCACGACGAAAAGGATGCGCGCGGCGAAGTCATCGATGACGGCCTGATGTATGTGTTCACGACACGTGCCGACACCATCATGGGCGTGAGTTTCGTGGCCGTGGCGCCCGAGCATCCGCTGGCCACCGCCGCCGCCGAACGCGACGACGAAGTGCGCGCGTTTGTCGACTCTTGCCGCGTCTCCAGCGTCAAGGAAGCCGATATGGCCGACATGGAGAAAAAAGGCGTGGCGACCGGCCAGTACGTCACCCATCCGATCACCGGCGATTCGGTACCGGTATGGGTCGGCAACTATGTGCTGATGTCGTATGGCGACGGCGCCGTCATGGGCGTGCCGGCGCACGACGAACGTGACTTCGCGTTCGCGCAGAAATACAAGCTGCCGATTCCGCAAGTCATCGGTCTCGAGGGTCATGAGTTTTCGGATACGCAGTGGCAGGAGTGGTATGCGACCAAAGACGGCGTGTGCATCAACTCGGGACCATTTGACGGCATGAACTTTGCCGATGCAGTCAATGCCGTGGCCGCAGATCTCGGCGAGAAAGGTCTGGGCGAACTGAAAGAGCAATGGCGTCTGCGCGACTGGGGCATCTCGCGCCAGCGCTACTGGGGTACGCCGATCCCGATGATTCTGTGCGAAGACTGCGGCGCCGTGCCAGTGCCGGAATGCGATCTGCCGGTGGTGTTGCCGGAAGACCTGGTCCCCGACGGCTCGGGCAACCCGCTGAACAAACACGAAGCCTTCCTCGCCTGCGAATGTCCGAAGTGCGGCAAACCGGCGCGCCGCGAAACCGACACGATGGACACCTTCGTTGATTCGTCCTGGTATTACATGCGTTATTGCTCGCCGGGCAATGACAACGCAATGGTCGACGAGCGCAACGATTACTGGATGCCGATGGACCAGTACATCGGCGGTATCGAACATGCGGTTTTGCACCTGCTCTACGCGCGGTTCTGGACCAAGGTGATGCGCGATATGGGTCTGGTCAATTTCGACGAGCCCTTCACGAATCTGTTCACGCAAGGCATGTTGCTTAACGACAGTTACTTCCGCAAGGAAGCCGACGGTCGCACCAAATGGTTCTACCCCGGTGATGTCGAAGTGCACACCGACGACAAGGGCAAACCGATCAGTGCGGTGGCCAAGTCCGACGGCCTGCCAGTCGAACTTGGCGGCATTGAGAAAATGTCCAAGAGCAAGATGAACGTCG
>CAXBNM010000103.1:0-13581 GCA_963976885.1 uncultured Burkholderiaceae bacterium | reverse complement strand
AAACAATCCCATGGCACTTCCCTGATTGACGCAATTGACGGCGGTCAGCCGCGGTTGGTAACGGCGGCGATGACTTCGCCATCTTCCTTGGTGAACTCACCAATATCGGCACTGGCCAACACGTCGAGGACAAGCTCCGAGGGGCGGCAAAGCCGAGTACCGCGCGGACCGATGACAATGGGTCGGTTGATCAGGATGGGGTGGGCCATCATCGCATCGATCAGAGCCTCATCGCTGAGTGTTGCATCGTCGAGATTCAGTTCGTCATAAGGCGTACCCTTGCGACGCAGCAGGTCGCGCGGCGGCATGTTCATTTGCGCGAGTAACTCAAGCAGCTGTTCCCGGCTGGGCGGATTGACCAGATATTCAATAACCTGCGGCTCGACACCGGACTGACGAATCATGGCCAGCGTGTTGCGTGAGGTGCCGCAGTTCGGGTTGTGATAAATCGTAATAGTCATGGGGAGTTTCTTGTTGAAGGCAAATCAATCGTCTTGCTGCTTGCCAATGGCATCGAGTTCGCGCTGTAGTGCGAGTTGATCGAGACTGGCCATTGGCAGGCTGGTAAAGGCGGTAATTCGGTTATTCAAGGCCCGAAAGGCGGTGGCAAAAGCCAGGCCGATTTCGGCTTCGTTACCAGTGACGGCAGCCGGATCGGGAATGCCCCAATGCGCGGTCATCGGTTGGCCCGGCCAGAGCGGGCAGCCTTCCTGCGCCGCGCGGTCGCAAACGGTAAAGACAAAATCCATTTTGGGCGCATCGGGCGCGGCAAACTCGTCCCAACTCTTGGATCGCGCGAAGCTGCAATCAATCTGTGCGCGCGACAGCAGCGACAACACCCGTGGATGGACCTCGCCCTTGGGGTGCGAGCCGGCCGAATAAGCATTGAAGCGGCCGCCGATATTGGCCAGAATGCATTCGGCCATGATGGACCGGGCCGAATTCCCGGTACACAAAAACATTACATTGAAGGTGCGATCAGTCATGTTGGTTACGTGGCCTCCTGGCAGGCACAGGCAATTTCGGCAATCAGCGGCTCGCACAACTCGGAGCGGCCGCCACAGCAGTCTTGCATCAGAAAACCCAGCAATCCGCGCACACCGTCAAAGTCGGCGAAATAACGCACCGAACGCCCCTGGCGCTGGCGTCGGACGAGTCCGGCCCCAACCAGAATGTTCAGATTGGTCGACAGTGTGTTCTGCAACACGTCGAGTTGCTCGCTGATTTCACCGGCCAATGCACCATCGACACCGGCCCGAACCAGCAAACGAAAGACATCGAGCCGGGTCTGCTGGCTCAGCGCGGCAAAGGCGGAAAGAGCTTGATTGGTTTCCATACTTCTAGAATACTAGAAATATTGAGCCTCGCCAAGTCCGGCGTGCAGCAATCGCCATGCGTCCGAAAACGAAGCCCGAGCGCGCTGGTACTCAGCGCGCGGACAGCCACACTATGGCGAATCGGCCGGGCCGGCGGACCGGCGCTCAACGCGCAGCTTTTTCATCTTCTCCCACAAGGTCTTGCGGCTGATTCCCAGCACTTGCGCGGCCTTGCCCGGACTGTCGCCAGTCTGCACCAGCGCGCGGCGGATGTGTTGACGCTCGGTGTTGGCTATCAATTCCTGCAAGGGCAACAGAGCGCCCTCGCCCGGCTCGACGCCGCCCGAAGCCGACGCCGGCGCCACCGCCGAACCGGGCGCCCCGTCCGGATCGATGTCCAGAATGCCGGCCTCGCTCAGCGCCAGAGCTTGCTCCAGGTGCGAACGCAGCTCGCGCGTATTGCCTTTCCACTCGCGCCCGAGCAAATCGCGCACGAACGCATCGGACATCGCAATCGGGGCCCCGCGCTCCAGCGTCAATTCCTGAACCATCCGTGAGGTCAGCCAGCGAATGTCTTCGAGGCGCTCGCGCAGCGGTGGCAGATTGATGCGAATCACCGCCAGCCGGTAGTACAGATCTTCGCGAAACGTACCAGCGGCCATGCCCGCCTGCAGGTCGCTGTTGGTCGCCGCAATGATCCGGAAGTCGCTGCGTGTCAGCCGTTCGGAGCCGAGCCGGAAAAAGCTGCGCTCCTGCAGGGCCCGCAGCAACTTGGCCTGCATGCTGGCGGGCAGCTCGCCAACCTCATCAAGAAACAAGGTGCCGCCATTGGCCCGCTCCAGATAGCCCCGGTGCATCCGTTGGGCCCCGGTGAACGCATGCTTTTCATAGCCGAACACTTCGGCTTCCATCATAGATTCAGGAATTGCCGCGCAGTTAACGGCAATGAACTCCCCCTCGCAGGCCGGACTCAGCGCATGGATGAACTGCGCCGTCACCTCCTTGCCAACGCCGGATTCGCCGGTCAACAACACCGAGACTTTTTGCGTGGCTACCTTGCGAGCAAGCTTTTCAATCCGTCGCATCGCCGGCGACACCCCAAGGACAGCGCCGTCTTCATCAAGCTCGCGCTCGCGCGGGGTAATGGCCTCATGCACCATCGCCACCAGGCCTTCGATATCGAAGGGCTTGGTCAGATACTCGCGAGCACCTGCCCGAATGGCGGCGATTGCATCATTGACACTGCCGTAGCCGGTAAGAAAGAACCATGGTTGCGCACGCACCGGCGCGGCCAGATCGATGAACCAATGGGTGGCAATGCCATCGGTCAGTCGTACGTCGCTGATCACCGCCGTCCACGGCCTGGCCAGAGCCAGATCGGCGTCTGCCAGGCGCTGGCACCAGTGCACGTCAAAGCCTTCGAGTTCGAAGCGTTGCACGAGCGATTCGCCCATGATGATGTCATCTTCAATGAGTAAGAGCGTTTTCATTGATCTCGGTATTTGGCATCCAGAAAACCAGTCGCGTGCCGCTACTGACGGCCTCGTCAACATGAAACCCGCCGCCATACTGCGAGGCAATTTCGCGACAGACCCACAAACCCACGCCACGCGGATCATTGCCGGCTTCGGCCAGCACGATTTGCTCCAGTGCCGCGGCCGTCAGTCGTTCGCCTGAATTGCTCACAATGAAGCGCACATGATCGGCATCGCCTTGCAGCACTGCGGCAACCGTCCCATCGGCACCGGCCGCCTTGCAGGCGTTGAGAATAAGATTCAGCATGACTTGGCGCATGCTGGCCGACGGCACACGCAAGGCCGATTCAACATCTACCTCGGTCGTCAGCCGCACCTGATAACGGCTGGCGGTCGGCTGCGCCAGACGCGCCACATCATCGAGATCATCAACCTCGAGTGGCCGGTCCTCGACGCGCGCCTGCGGCAACAGCGCGGCCACGGTCGCCTGAATTTGCTGCAGGCCACGCTGCAACAGATCGAGCGCCCGGCCGCGCGTGTGTTCGGTACCGCCATGAGCCGCCAGCGTTTGCGTAGCATTGAGCATGCCGCCCAACGGATTGTTGATTTCGTGCGCCACCGCCGCCGTCATCCGGCCCACCGCAGCCATCCGCTCGGCCGACATCGCACGCTGCTGGGCACGACGGCGATCCTGCATGGCCACCACCAGCTGCGAGACTGCCGTACCGATCCGGCCCAGTTCGGGGTCGCGGCTGCGCGGCAAGCCAGCCAGCAATTGCGCTGAATCGGCCTGACCGATCTGATCGATTACGTGGGCAATCTGCGCAATCGGCTTGGTCATCCTGCGTCCGACCAGCCAACCGGCTGGCACCCGCAACAAGCCGGCCAGCAAGACACCAACCAGCGCCGGCTGCGCCAGTTGTCGCCAGTCGGGGGCAAACGCCAACGCGTCAATTTCAATATAGGTGTAACCCAGCTTCTGACCATCTTCGCTGCGAATCGGATCGATCAGTACCAGCGAGCCATCGCCTTGTTCAATTTGCAGGCGCTGCTCCACCTCACCGAGCGCGGGCAATGTCTGGTCGACGGGAATCGCCTCGCTGAGCGCCAGCTTGGTTGGCAAGCGCGCCGGATCGGAGGCCGCGATGATCTGCCCTTGCGCGTTGAGCACCGCCGCCCGGCCCAGACCGGCTTGCGCGCCGGGCAACAAGGGCGTCGTATTGCGCAACAACACAAACACCTGCCAGGTGTCGTTGGCATCCAGATGCGGCAAGGCCTGCGCGCCGAGCAAAGTGGCACCGCGGCCAACATTGGCAACGATCTGCGTGCGAGCGGTCGACGCCGATATCTGCGCCGCCACTACGGTTACCAGCGCCGCCGCAAGCAACACCGCCAGCGAAAGCCCCAGCGGAATCTGCAGGCGATAAGGCAGTCGGCTGAGCATCAGGCGGCAAGGCGCGAACCGCGCACGACATCAAGCAGTTGTTGCACCGATTCGAACAGCGCCGGCTCGGCAGGAACAAACCCGTCCAGATTCAGGTCGGCAAGCAGCGCGCGGCCGGTGGCATCGTCCGGCATTACCAACAATGCCTTTTGCAAGGCATCGTGCACGGCGCTGTGCTGGGCAGCCACCGAAACAATGGGGGGAAATCCGTAGAGCGGTGACTTCCAGAGCACTTCGGTCTGCATCGCTGCCGGCATGTTCAGCTGGCGCATCGTCTCCCATACATAGCCGTCGATGGCGCCGGCATCGGCCAGTTGGGCGGCAACCGCCTCGGCAACATTGCGATGGCCGTGAGCAAAAAAGGTATGGCGCAAATCATCCGGCTTCAGCCCCGCCGCGGCCAGCCGACCTTGCGCGACCAGCCAACCGGAGTTGGACAAGGGATCGGAGTAGGCGAGCACCTTGCCGCGCAGATCTGCCCATGAAGAAGGCCGAGCGTTGCCGGCCGTGGCACGAATCAGGTAGGACTGATAAAGCGGGCGGCCCTGGTACAGCGGCGCGGCCAGCAACCGTAGTCGTTGCTGATGACGCACATACGGATAGCCGCAAATCCAGGCAGCATCGAGTTGCTTGTCCAGCAGCAGATCAAGAATGGGTTGGTATTCATCGCGCGCCATGAAACTCAGCGGCACCCCGATGCGTTGACTCAGATAGTCGGCCCAGCGAGCCAGAAACGCCGCCTGGTCGGACAAGATGACCGCCGTCACGCCAATACGCAATGGTCGCGGTTGGGCCGCACGCGCACGAACCGCGCGCGCCCCGAACGCCATCACAGCCGCAGCCCCGAGCAGGGAACGACGATGCATAGCCATGTCTCCTTTTGTTTCCTGAAAGTATCGTAGCAGACTGCAACACGTTACTTTTTCCGGACACCCAACGGCAAGAAAGCAATAAGCACTTGTTTTTGCATGCCAATTTTTCTGGCACGGCACATGCATTCAGCTTGGCGACAGCAATCAGTATTTCCAACAAATCAGGAGACGAGATGGAACAGCCCAAGCTGAGCCGACGCATTTTTCTTAAAACAGGTGGTGGTGCGGCCGCCGTAGCCGGCGTCGCCGGTGCCGCCTTTGCGCCCACCGGCGCCCAGGCACAGAGCGCCGCAACAAGCAGTGCCATGACCCTGCCTTATCCGAATCAGGCGGTAGGCAAAGCCCAGGGCATGCCGGTCAATCAGGTGGTGTCGTTCATGTACCCGGACAGCAGCTCGCCCTGCGTGGCAATCCGGATGGGCACCGCCGTGCCCGGTGGTGTCGGCCCCGATCAGGACATCGTCGCCTACAGCATTCTTTGCACCCACATGGGCTGCCCGGTTGGCTACGACGGCAGCAGCCGAACCTTCAAATGCGGTTGCCACTTTTCGATCTTCGACCCGGAAAACAATGGCCAGATGGTGACCGGTCAGGCCACCGAAGATCTGCCCCGGATTCTGCTCGATTACGACCAGGCCACCGATACCGTTACCGCCGTCGGCGTTGATGGTTTGATCTACGGCCGCCAGGCCAACATTCTGTAAGGAGGCATGCCCGCATGAGCACCCAGATGAAAGACCGGATCGCGTTGCCGCCCAAAGACGCGCAAAAGACCAACATGACATGCCACTTCTGCATCGTCGGCTGCGGCTATCACGTTTACAAATGGGATGCCGGCCGCGAAGGCGGACGCCCGGCTGATCAGAACGCGCTCGGAATGGACTTCACCCGCCAGGTGCCACCGATGGCGCTGACGATGACCAAGGCGATGACCAACACCATCAGCGACAAAGCAGGCAAGCGCTGGAACATCATGATCGTGCCCGACAAGGAATGCACGGTAAACAGCGGTCTGTCGTCGACGCGTGGCGGCAAGATGGCGTCTTATATGTACACGGCCGATGGCATCAGCCGTGAACGCCTGAAGAATCCGCGCATCTTTCGCGGCGACCAATGGCTGGACACCGGCTGGGACAACGCGCTGGCGCTGTACGCAGGACTGGCCAAGAAGATTCTCGACAACGATGGCCCCAGCGGCATTCTGTTCGATTGCTTTGACCACGGCGGCGCCGGCGGCGGCTTTGAAAACACCTGGGGCACGGGCAAGCTGATGTTCAGCGCCCTCCAGACACCAATGGTGCGAATTCACAACCGGCCCGCCTACAACTCGGAATGTCACGCCACGCGCGAGATGGGCGTCGGTGAACTGAACAACAGTTACGAAGATGCGCAACTGGCCGACTGCATTCTCTGTATCGGTGCCAACCCGTACGAGACGCAAACCAATTACTTTCTGAACCACTGGCTGCCCAACCTGAACGGGAGCACGGTGGGCAAGAAGAAAGAGCGCTTTGCCGGCGAAACCGCAGCGGCGGCCAGACTCATCATCGTCGACCCACGCCGCTCGGCAACGGTAGCCATCAGCGAACAGATTGCCGGCAAGGACAACGTGCTGCATCTGGACATCGAACCCGGCAGCGACACCGCCTTGTTCAACACCTTGTTCACCTATGTCGTCGAACAGGGCTGGCAGGACGCGGACTTCATCGCCCAGCACACCACCGGCTTCGACGACGCGGTCAAGACCAACCGGATGAGCCTGGACGATGGCGCCAAGGCCACCGGCATCCCGGCAGCAAAACTCAAACAGGCTGCCGAATGGGCCTACAAGCCCAAAGCCAGCGGCCACCGCCCGCGGTCTTTTCATGCTTACGAGAAAGGCATCATCTGGGGCAACGACAACTATGTCATCCAGAGCGCGCTGGTCAGTCTGGTTCTGGCCACGCAGAACGTCGGCCGGCGCGGCACCGGCGTTTGCCGGATGGGCGGCCATCAGGAAGGCTATACCCGTCCGCCCTACCCCGGCGACCGCAAAATCTATATCGACCAGGAGGTCATTCAGGGCCGCGGCCTGATGTATACCTTGTGGGGCACCAATCCGTTTCAGACCACGCTCAATGCAGAACAGCACCGGCTGGTGTTGCGCAAGCGCGCAAGCATCGTCAATGAAGCGCTGGCCAAGGCCCGCGGCGCATCGGTCGAAGAACAGGTCGAGATTGCCTACGATGCCTGCAAGAACAAGGGTGGCTTGTTTGTGGTGGGCATCAATCTGTACCCGACCACCATCGCCGAGGAAGCCCATCTGATGCTGCCGGCGGCGCATCCGGGTGAAATGAACCTGACCTCGATGAACGGTGAGCGCAGACTACGCCTGAGCGAAAAGTTCATGGATCCGCCCGGTTCGGCACAGCCCGATTGCCTGATCGCTGCGCGCATCGCCAACACGATGAAGGCCATGTACGAGCAGGACGGCAACGCCGAAATGGTCAAGCGCTTCGAGGGCTTTGACTGGCAGACCGAAGAGGATGCGTTCAACGACGGCTTTCGCCGCGCCGGACAACCCGGCGTGCCGCCCATTGACAGCCAGGGTGGTGACACCGGCTATCTGGCCACTTACGAGTTGTTGCGCAAGGCCGGCAATGACGGCGTGCAACTGCCAATCAAGCGGGTAGAGAACGGCAAGTTGATTGGCACCGAAATGCTGTACGAGGATGGCAAGTTCAGCACCGAGGATGGCCGGGCCAGTTTCAAGCCTGCTGTCTACAACGGCCTGCCCGAACCGGTTGCCAGACTCAAGGACAAGCATCCGTTCTGGATCAATTGCGGACGGGCCAATGAGGTCTGGCAGACCGCGTACCACGACCAGTACAACAGCTTTGTGCAGGGGCGCTTTCCAATGGCTTATCTGGAGATCAACCCCGAAGACGCCGGCAAACTTGCGATCAGCGCCGGCGACGTCGTCGAGGTCTGGAACGAGCACGGCAGTACCTATGCCATGGCTTATCCCGCGCCCTCGATCAAATCCGGGCACACCTTCATGCTGTTCGGCTACATCAAGGGCGTGCATGGCGATGTCGTCACGCCCTGGGTAGACCGGAACGTGGTGCCCTACTACAAGGGCACCTGGGGTAGCATCAAGCGTGTTGGCAATGTCGAAGAATGGCAACAGACCATCAGCTTCAAAGACCGGCGCTACGCGTAGTTGAGCCGGTGAGCGGGGCTTACTCCGCTCACCAGGGCTGCCTTTTGCTGGCAACGCCGGGCTGCCACCTCACAGGAGAGCGCGTTGCAACCTGACAAAACGTTGGCCGGCCAACCGGTGCCTGACCCCGGGCAACGCCGGCAGCCGCCCGAATCCGCAGGCTTCACTGCGGCGGCCAGGCTGATCGCCTCGCGTCACAATGTGTCGCCCAAACGCCTGTGCGCGCCCGGCCCGACAGGCGAGCAACTTCAATCGCTGCTGATGCTGGCCGCCGCGGCGCCGGATCATGGTTTGCTGACCCCCTGGCGTTTTGTCATCGTCCCCGCCGGGCAGCGCCACCGACTGGGTGAGGCCTTTGCACGGGCGCTGATCGAACGCGACCCTGGTGCAACCGTCGAGCAACTCGACGCCGCCCGGGAAAAAGCGCAGCGCTCGCCGTTGTTGCTGTTCTGTATTGCCCGCCTTGATCCCGATGAAAACAACGCCGCCGCGCTGGAACGCACGGTATCGCTGGGCGCTGCCATTCAGAACATGTTGCTTGGTGCGCATGCACTCGGCTTTGGCGCCGGCCTGACCAGCGGCCAGGCCATGGACAGCACCCCCATACGTCAGTTGCTACACCTGGCGGCCGACGAAACAGCAGTCTGCTGTCTCAACATCGGCACCGTCACGCAGCCCGGAAAACCGGCCCGCCAGCGCCCTTTGCCCGATCAATTCGTAAGTGTCCTGACGGACAACGCCGCGCCGGCCAGCAAGCCCGATGCGTCATGATTGCGGGCCGGGCGAGCCTGAGCGCTGACCGCAGCGCTCACCCCGCCGGCAAACCTCAACGCACCGCAAACGGCGCCTGATACGGCCGACCAAACGCAACCCCTGCCGACACGGTGCTGACCGGCTTGATCTGCAAGTCGCCGGCCAGCGTGTTCTTGCGTGTATCCACCCACTGCACCGGTCCTGACACCAGATCGACAATGGTCGCGTCTGCCGGTGCGCCCACTTGCAGCGTGCCCAGACCTTCGATCCGGTCAATGACCTTGGCCGGATTGGCGGTCGCCATCGTCACAACCTCTTCAAGTGAGAAGCCCAGGCTGACAAACTTTGCCATCACGTTCGGCAGATAGGGAATACCGGGCGAGTTGGCCGAGAACACATGGATGTCCGAAGAGATCACATCGGGTGGGCAACCCTGATCAATGGCCGCCCGCGCAACCGTAAAGTCGAAACTCCCGCCACCGTGGCCCACATCAAAGATGACACCGCGTTTCTTGGCCTCGAGAGCGGCCGGCAACAACTTGCCGTCCTGCACGATGTTGGTGAACTGCTTGCTCAGATTGGGCGCACCGCTGTAGCAATGGGTCAGCACGTCGCCGGGGCGCAAGGCGTCGAGAATGTCGCTCATCAACGCCGCCGTCTGCACGCCGCCGATATGACACATGACTTTGGCTTTGGTGCCCGACATTTCACAGGCGCTTATGGCGCGTTGCAAGGCTTCCAGCCCGTGGCTGCCGATGACGTTCTCTGACATGCGCACTTTCACGCCAAGCACGATGTCGGCATTTTCGCCAATGACACGGGCTGCGGCGGCCGGACGAGCGAAGTCGATGTTCAACAACTCCCCGACCGGAAAACCAGCCAGCCCCTGACTGGCAATATGCACGAAGGCATAGAGTCGGGTGCGGGTCTGCGCAACAATGTGCCGCCGAAACGCCGCGAAGTTGTTGCTGCCCGCATCGCCCGCCGACACGGCGGTCGTCGTCCCCTGATAAGGAATGAGTTCATCGGCGGGAATACCGATCGATGAGCCATAGGGATACACATGAGAATGCAGATCGATCAGGCCGGGCAACACCGTGCGGCCCGCCGCGTCGAGTACACGTTCAGCGCGCGCGGCAGGAATATCTTCGGCGAGCGCCTCGATCCGGCCGTATCGAATACCGATATCACGCCTGGCGCGCAGACTCTGACTTGGATCGACAACCTCACCACCTTTGATGATCAGGTCGAATTTGTCGTCCGCTTGCATGGCTGCAAACGCGAAACGGGTCGAGCTGGTCGCACCAAGTGTCGCAGCCCCAATACCGGTAAGCAGCCGCCGCCGCATTGTTCGGTTCATCTCAGTCTCCATCAGCTTTGTAGTTTTAGTGTGGCAATTGTCGGTTGCCGTCAGCGCATTTACGGTGCATTGCACCACGGCTTCTCATACGCTGACCCTTGCTCTGACTTATCGCACCAACGCAATTCATGTGCAAGAGTGACCCGTTTCAGAAACTCGATTGTTCGTCATCAAGACTCGTCATCGGGTCGGTAATGCGGGTACAGTAATACTCCACATTGCCAGTCACCATGATTTCCGGCGAGGCTGAAAGTCTGGCCAGTCATTCACGAGGAGATGTCCCGATGAGTCTGTTGCCCCAAACTGGAACACGTCGACAACCATGGCTGACCCGCACCTTGCGTGTGGCGGCAACCAGCACCGCCACCGCCGTGTTGTTGGCCCTGAGCGTGCAACCCGCGCTGGCGCAGAAGATGAGTGAAAAGCTCACGTTTGGTCAGATTGCCCCGCCGCCCACGCTCGACCCGCACTTCTCAACGTCGATATCAACCCGCAATATTGCGATGCATATCTTCGAGCAACTGATGACTCGCAACGAGGCCAATGCCGTCATCCCCGAACTAGCTGAAAGTTATGAAATGAGTCCCGACGGGCTTACCTATACCTTTCGCATTCGCAGCGGCGTCAAGTTTCACAATGGCAAAGAACTGACCTCAGCCGATGTGCTGGCCTCGTTCGAGCGCTATCAAAAGGTCGGCCTGGCCAAGGTCACGCTGGAGCCGGTGGCCAGCATGGCGGCCCCCGACGCCAACACCTTTGTCATCACCTTGTCCAAACCACAGCCAGTGTTCCTGGAAGAACTGACCGCCTTCGTCGTTCCAATTGCCATTCTGCCGGCCGAACAAGCCGACAAGGAAGGCGGCAAGATCGATCTCATCGGTACTGGTCCGTTTGAGTTCGTCGAATGGATGCCCGACAGCCACATCCGGCTCAAGCGCTTCGAGCAATACCAGCCCGATACCCGCTACGAAGGCTTTGAAGGCTTTGCCGGCAACAAGAAGGTCTGGTTCGATACGGTCGACTTCAAACTGGTGAAAGAACCCGGCGCTCGCGCCGCAGGCCTGGAATCGGGTCAGTTGCAGATCATCGAAGACCTGCCCTCTGAATCGGCCAAGCGTCTTGCCGACAATCCGAAGCTCGTCATTCATGATCTGAAGAACTTCTGGTTGCATGCCGCCTGGGTCAATCATCACCGCGCCCCCACCAACGATCTGCGCGTGCGCCGCGCCATCCAGATTGCGCTCGACATGGAAGAAATCATGGAGATCGCAACCGACGGCGCCTACACCTTGCAGCCGGGCCTGCAGTATCCGGGCAATCCTTACTACGTCACCAATGGTGAGAAGCTGTACAACGTCAAAGATCCGGAAAAAGCTGCCGCGCTGCTGAAGGAATCAAGCTACAACGGCGAAGAGCTGGTGATGATCACCAACTCCAGCTATCAGAACATGTACAAGGCGGCAATGATCGTCAGCGAGCAACTCAAGGCGGTCGGTTTCAACGTCCGTGTCGATGTGTTCGACTGGGCTACCGCCATCAAGCAACGCCGCGACAAGGAAGCCTGGAACCTCTGGTTCACCGGCCAGGGTACCGGTCCGTCAATCGGTCCGTTCACCGCACTCAAGGATGTGGTCTCGCCCCAGCACAATCAGTTTGTCCCTGATCCGGAAATCGACAAACTGTTTGCCGAACTCACCTCGGGCGCCGACTTCGAAACCCGTAAACAGACCTTCGGCAAGTTTCAGGAGCGTGTGTACGAAAACGTGTTATTCCTCAAGTTCGGCGACCTGATCCGCAAGCAGGCCACCGCCGCCAACGTCAAGGGGTTCACGCCGTACCGCATTCCACGCCTGTGGAACGTGTGGCTCGAAGACTGACGCTGACCCGCTCCGGATATGTCCGAATTCATTGCACGGCGGTTGTTGATTGCCATACCAGTGCTGCTGCTGGTCAGCCTGATCTCCGCCTCCATCATGCAACTGATTCCGGGCGATCCGGCAGCGCTGATTGCCGGCCAGAGCGCCACCGATATTGAAATCGCCCAGGTCCGCGAGCAACTCGGGCTGAACCGGTCTTTTCCGGTGCGTCTGGCCGAGTGGTACATGAATCTGGCGCGCGGCGATCTGGGCAACTCCATTCTGCTCAACCGCCCCGTCACGCAAGCCATTGCCGAGCGGGTCCCCGTCACACTCGCCCTGGCCGGCTTCGCGCTGATCATCACCATTGCCATTGGTGTGCCCTGCGGCGTGATTGCCGCGGTCAAGGCCAACACCTGGATCGACCAGGCGGTGCTGACCTTTGCGCTTATCGGGGTGTCGGTGCCCAACTTCTGGCTCAGCCTGATGCTGATCGTATTGTTTGGCGTCATGCTCGACTGGTTGCCAGCGGGTGGCTATATCCCCTACGCCGATGACCCATGGGGCTGGATCCAGTGTCTGATCCTGCCGGGCTTTTCACTGGCCTTGCTGCAAGTGGGGCTGCTGGCGCGCATCACGCGCGCCACGATGCTCGAAGTGATGCAGCAAGATTTCATTCGTACCGCGCGCGCCAAAGGTCTGCCCTATTGGCTGGTGGTGGCCAAGCACGCACTCAAGAACGTGCTGGTGCCAGTCATCACCGTAATCGGCATCAGCTTCGGCTTGTTGCTGTCCGGCTCGGTGGTCATTGAAACCGTCTACTCGTTGCCGGGCATGGGTCGCTTGCTGGCCAATGCCATCTTCGGCCGCGACTACCCACTGATTCAAGGCGGATTGCTGGTGTCGGCCGCGGTGCTGGTGTTGTTGAATCTGGTCGTTGATGTGTTGTATGCGACGGTCGACCCACGGGTGCGTTATGACGAGCACTGACATCGCATCGACCTCGGTGCCGGCGACGCCCGATTTGCCCAAACCCATCAGTCTGTGGCGGCGCTTGCGCGCACACCGCTTGTTCATGACCGGCGCCGTCATCATTTCGATCATGGTCTTGCTGGCCATCTTTGCCGATCTCATCCAACTGCTGCCGCCCGAGAAGATGCAGTTCCGGGCCCGCTTCAAAACGCCCGACTTCCCCTACCCTCTTGGCACTGACAACTACGGCCGCGACATCTGGAGCCGTCTGGTGCATGGCGCCCGGCTGTCACTGGCAATCGGTTTTGCGGTAGCGTTGCTCACCGGCGTG